>JAFRGW010000150.1 GCA_017433615.1 Eubacterium sp. | reverse complement strand
ATCAGGAAATCGCTCTCGAGCTGAAAAAAAGTCCGAAATCAGTGGATAACGCGCTGAATCGAATGAAAAACAAAGTTGCCGTCTGGTTTTCTGAGCAGGACAGACAGCGATAAAAATCACAAAATGTTCACAAAATTATTGCGGAGATGTTAACTTTTTGGTATCATACGTTTTTGTAAAGCATTTTGTAAACCATATCCGGAGAAGTATGATGTCAAAAAGAATCACAAAATTTAAAAGACATCGGGTGGCTGCCCTGACGCTGGGCGTAGTGCTGGCGCTGGAGGCAGTTTCCTTTGGCGGGACAGCTGCATTTGCCGAAACACAGACAGAAATCAATATCGTGCTGGAGGACTCCGGCGGCGATCTGATGACGGCAGCAGATACCGAATCTGAATCTCTTGAACAGAAGCCGGCGACGGATGCCGAATCGGAATCTGCCGGGCAGGTAACCGCGGCGGAAACCGGAACGGAATCCCCTGAGGAAACAACCAAGGCAGATGCGGAATCAGAATCCACTGAACAGGTGATGCCGGAACAAATCGGCGAATCTGTCAGGGAAATTATTCAGGCTTCGACAGAACTGGCCGAGGCGGATGAAGCCGGTATCGAACGGCTGCAGACATACATTGAAGAGACGAAAGAGCAGTATGAGGAACTGCCGGAAGAAGGCAAAGAAATCCTGCAGGAAAGCATGACTGCACTGGATAATGCAGCTGTTGCAGTTGAGACTTGTCAGGAAGCCGCCAGAGAACTGGAAGAAACCGGAACCATCACCGTAGACCAAAGCGGGAAAGAGAACAGTTTCCGTTTCCTGAATGGCGTGCCGGTCGATGAATCCCTGATTGCAGTGGAGGAAGAGATCCAGGCCGCTGCAGAACTGACACAAGAGGATCTCTATCCGGAAACGGATGCAGCAGTGCAGGAGTCGGAACAGGCTGCCGGCAATCATCAGGCGGGTGGTCAGGACAGTGCCGGGTTTCCGGGAGCAGGACAGTCTGATACGGGGAATTCGTTGTCCGGACAAAACGAAACAGACAACCGCGCCGGTTCCGGAGACAACACAGCCGGACAGGCGGCGGACAGCGTTTATGAGGAGCAGGCGGCAGACGGCAGCGGCACAGCAGATGCCGGACGCACAGAAAACAGTACAAATGAAACCGGTACAGGAACCGCCGGTGAGAATCAGACAGCGCAGGAACCAATCACTGCAGAACCGGATCAAATCGATCCTGCCGGTGTACAGGGCGGATCAGAAGATGCAAAGCAGTCTGCAGAGGATGGTACACAGTCATCGCAGAGCAGAGCGGCCAGCCCGGTTTCAGCGCGGGGTAGTTCTGCAAAGGAACTGCCGAAAGCGGATGTCGCCGTCGTTAAAACAGCGGCAGGGCAGCAGCTGGTCGAGCTTGACGGAAGTGCGGCATCGCAGAACATTCTGACTGCTTCCACGGAAGTGCACAAGGGCATTGATGTCAGTCATCACAATGGTGACTTTGACTGGGATAAGGTTAAGAAATCCGGCATTGAATTTGTCATTATCCGCTGTGGTCACGGTCATAATCTGGAGACCGGCGGAGATGCCTGCTGGCTGCGCAACATCAGTGAAGCCGAGCGCGTCGGTATGCCGTACGGCATTTATTTCTACTCCTATGCGACGACCGTTGCGGGCGTACGCAAGGAGGCGGCAACGACTGTAAAACTGCTGAAAGGGCATAAGCCCACACTTCCTGTCTTCTATGATATGGAAGATGTCACGCAGAAAAACCTGTCTGACAAACTGAAAAACCAGATGGCTAAAGCGTACTGTGACGATGTCACGGCTGCGGGCTATCAGGCCGGCCTGTATTCCTATAAATACTGGCTGGAAGGCTACATGAGCACCTTTATTAATACGACGAATTATCCGATCTGGGTCGCACAGTATGCAAGCAAGACGACCTACACCGGGGATTATATCATGTGGCAGTACAGTTCCAGCGGAAAGGTCAACGGTATTCCCGGCCGCGTCGACATGAATTACTGGTACGGCAAGCTGAAAGCAGTTGCCCGTAAGACGACGCCTCAGGTTGTGGTGGATGTACTCAACCGGAAAATCAATCTGCAGCCAGATACCCGCATTGCGCAGGCGACATCGGCAGACCGGTATACACAAGAACAGGTTTCACCGGGCAAATGGATCATCCGGGAAAATGAGACCGGGAAGCAGCTGGTGGGATTTGTCTACATCCCGAGTCTGAAAAAAATCTGTTATTTCGATCCGGCAACCGGCTTCAAGGTATTCGGACAGAAACAGATTAACGGAAAATACTATCTGTTCGAAGAAACGGGCGGTGCCATGCAGGTGGGATTCCAGTATCTGGAGTCGCAGAACAAGATTGTCTACTACAATGCCCAGGGACAGATGCAGTATGGCAAGCAGTATATCGGCGGACACTGGCACTTCTTTAATACCAGTTCCGGTGCAATGAAGCGGAATGCTTTCCAGAAACTCTCGGCAAAGAAAAAATGCTACTACGATGACTATGGCCGTGCAGTTTCCGGCGAAAAGAAGATCGGCAAATACTACTACTATTTTGATCCGAAATCATTTGCCATGAAAACAGGCATAGTAAAAGTTGCCGGTACAAAGAAAACCTGTTATTATAACAAGAAAGGCCGGAGACTGACTGGTCTTCGGAAGATCAAAGGAAAGAAATACTATTTCAAACCATCCAATGGTGCCATGATCAAGAGTGCTTTCAAAAAGATCAAAGGCAGGAAATATTATTTCAACAAAAAGGGCCGCATGGTATACGGGCGGCAGAAAATCAAGGGGAAATGGTACACATTTGACCGGAAAACAGGCGCGATGGTCGGATGAACAGATTATTTAAAGAGCGTCAGCGTATATCAGAAGATCGATTGAAAACAGGAGGAGATCGTATGAAAACCAGAAAACACTCACTTGCGAAGCGCGTGATCGTGCTTGTCCTGGCAGCACTGATGCTGGTCGGATCCGTCGGAGCGACTGCAGTATTTGCGGAGGAAAACACAGAAAACAGTTCGTCTTCTAAAGTCACGGTACAGAACGGTATCGACAAATCAACCGGTAAGCCGATTCTTTACAAAGACGGTGTAAAGATCACGAAAAAGGGAAAATATCAGGTCGGCGGCAGCTGGTACTATGTTCAGAAGAACGGGATCGCAGCGGTCAAGAAATTTGTGAAGTTCACCTCAAATGGCAAGAAGAAACTGGTCTACTATGATAAAGACGGCAAGGCAGTCCGCGCAGGAAGCAAGGCAGGATTTGTCACCATCGGAAAATACAAATATTACATCAAAGCGGATTATTCTATCGTAACGGGCTGGAAAACCATCAATGGCAAGCGTTATTACTTCAATCCGAAGAAGAATGGCCGTATGCTGGTCAATGTAACCAAGAAGATCAACGGTACCACTTATTATTTCAACAAAAAAGGTGTTGTGCAGCTCGGCGACCCGGCGATCAATAAGAAGGCACAGAGCTATACCAGTCCGACAAAGAAACTGATTCTGGTAAACAGAGGAAAGCATAAAGTCAGCATTTATCAGGGGAAAAAGGGCAAATGGAAATGCATTAAATACTGGCCGTGTGTCGTCGGACAGATCACCATGCAGACCCCGGTAGGCGTGCATCATCTGACCGGTTTTAAGGGAGCATACTTCGATTCTCATGGCCTGAGATGGTGGTATTTCACCTGCTACAAGGGCAACAGATATCACTTCCATTCACAGGGCTATTCACAGACCGATATTGCACATACCAAGCTGATCAATGGTGCAATGAACGAGAATGCATCCGCCGGCTGTATCCGCCTGTATCTTGAAAATGCAAGATGGCTGCAGAAGAACTGCCCGCAGGGCACGACGGTTGTAATTTACAACTGATATGCCGAAAACATATTGGGCTGTCTGAAGGCATAGAAAGAAATGCCTGTGACAGGGATTATAAGATAAACAGAGAGGCTGCTGCGATTCCACGCGGCAGCCCCTTACTGCGTTTTTTGGGCGTTCTGTTTTGCATGCAGATGTGAGAGGAAAGCAAAGACGTTATGCAGAAAAAATATACAACAACGATTGTGATACCGAATTATAATGGCATGGCCTTTCTTGAGACCTGTCTGTCATCGCTGGAAATCCAGTCATACCAGCAATTTTCTGTTCTGATCGTAGACAATGGATCGACAGACGGAAGTGCTGAATGGCTGCACGCGCATGAATCTGCGCGGATCCGGGTCATATATCTTGCGGAAAATACCGGATTTGCCGCTGCAGTCAACACGGGGATCCGGGCTTCTGATACGCCTTACGTGCTGCTTCTGAACAACGACATCCGTGCGGATGAGCATTTTGTCGAGGAGATGGTGCGGGCAGTCAGCCGGTCAAAGCGGATTTTTTCTGCAGCATCGAAAATGATCCGCATGTACGAACCGGAGCTGATGGATTCTGCCGGCGATCAGTATACCGCCGCAGGCTGGGCATTTAACCGGGGGACAGGCAGACGTATCACCCATTATAACCAGTCCTGCCGGGTATTTTCGGCATGCGCCGGCGCTGCGATTTACCGCCGCGAAGTTTTTGAAAAGATCGGATATTTCGACGAGAAGCATTTTGCTTATCTGGAAGACATCGACGTCGGCTACCGCGCAAGACTTCACGGGTATGTAAATATTTACACGCCGAAGGCCGTTGTCTGGCATGTGGGCAGCGGAACCAGCGGCTCCCGCTATAACGAATTCAAGGTGCGGCTCACGATCCGCAACAACATCTGGCTGAATTACAAGAACATGCCGGACTGGCAGCTGATTCTCAATGCGCTGCCGATTGCATGCGGCATGGCGGTCAAATATGTTTTCTTTTTACGAAAAGGTCTTGGGAAAGCATTTCGTGAAGGGATCGCAGAGGGATTCCGGGACAGGGATCAGTGCAGGCGCGTTGATTTTACAAAGATTCCGCTCCGCCGGCTGCTGCTGATTCAGGGGGATCTGCTTGCAAACTTCGGCGAGTATGTGGGACAAGTGGTTAAACGCAGGGCGGAAACTTCACAGTATAAGTGATTTATGTTATAATAAACTATCTATGTGCTGGATGACGTGAGGTTGATTACGTGAATAAAAATAATCAGAATGCAAGAGTACGAATGCAGATCCTGATCGATGCGGTGCTGATTGTGGCAGCGTATCTGTTTGCGTGGAACCTTCGTTTCCGCACATCACTTTTCACAAGTACGGTACGGACACTGCCGCTGCGCTACTATGTCATTGCGCTGCTGCTGATCGTGCCGTCTTATCTTTTTATCTACTATGCATGTTATCTCTATGATGTCTCCCGGATTCAGCGGCGCAAACATGAGCTCACCAATCTGCTGAAAGCGAATATCATCGGGCTGCTGATGATTATTCTGGTTCTGTATCTGATCAAGCAGCAGCATTTCGCGCGGAATATGCTGTTTCTGTTCTTCGTTCTGAATATTCTGCTGGATGCCGTTGCCCGCAACTTTGTGCATATTTATATGCGGCGAAAGCTGCGCAGTACACGTACGCTGAAGAAAATTCTGCTGGTCGGATACAGCCATGCGGCAGAACAGTACATTGACCGCGTCATTGCAAATACAGAGTGGGGTTACAAGGTACGCGGTATTCTGGATGATTCGATGGAGAAAGGGACGGCTTACCGGGGCGTCCGGATTCTCGGCAAAACCTCTGATCTGAATGAATTTCTGAATACAGATAAGGTCGATGAAATAGCGATCACGCTGAATCTGCGTGAGTACGACAAACTGGAACATCTGGTTTCGGAGTGCGAGAAGTCCGGTATCCACACGCAGTTTGTGCCGGATTATTACAAAATCATTCCGACAAGGCCTTACACAGAGGATGTGCTGGGACTTCCGATTGTCAACATCCGCTACGTGCCGCTGTCGAATTCCTTTAACGCGTTTGTAAAACGAATCATTGATATTTTCGGCGCGGTTGTGGCACTCGTACTGTTTTCACCGGTTATGCTGATCGCAGTCATCGGTATCAAGAAGACATCCCCGGGACCGCTGATTTTCCGGCAGAAACGTGTCGGACTGAACAACAAAGAATTCGAGATGCTGAAATTCCGCTCGATGACATATCACACCGGCAGTGAGGAAGAAGCGAACTGGACGGTGGAAAATGATCCGCGCGTCACGAAGTTCGGCAATCTGCTTCGGCGGACGAGCATGGACGAGCTGCCGCAGCTGATCAATGTGCTGCGCGGTGAGATGAGTCTTGTCGGACCGCGGCCGGAACAGCCTTTTTTTGTAGAAAAATTCCGCGAGGAAATCCCGCGCTACATGGTCAAACATCAGGTGCGTCCCGGTATGACCGGGTGGGCACAGATCCATGGCTACCGCGGTGATACCTCAATCACCAAGCGGATCGAGTACGACCTGTACTATATCGAAAACTGGAGCGTGAGCCTTGATTTCAAGATTCTGTTTCTGACATTCTTCCGGGGGTTCGTTAATAAAAATGCATACTGAAGTAGAGATGAACAATACAGGTTTGCTGTCGGTGGATGTCTGTATACCGACGCACCAGCCGGGCAGGATTTTCTCAGAACTGCTCAAGCGGCTTGATGCCCAGAGCATGCAACCGGCGCACGTCCGTATCATCAACACCGATGAGAATGGATGGGATCCGCAGTTTGAATCAGATTATCCGGGACTGATCGTGGAGCACATCACGAAAGAAGAATTCGACCACGGCGGAACGCGTCATAGAATGGCACGCGCGTCCGATGCGGATCTGCTGCTTTTCATGACACAGGATGCGCTGCCGGCAGACCGGCGGCTGGTCGAAAATCTTGCAGAACAGTTCACAAATTCCGGGAGAACGGTGTCCGAACCGGCAGGAAATCCGGAAAAGGGTGAAAATGATTCTGTCAGGATTGGTGCAGCATATGCCCGGCAGCTGCCGCGGATCGACTGCAGCGCACTTGAGAAATACACCCGCACATTCAATTATGCAAAAGAAAGCAGAATCAAGACAAGGGAGGATCTTGGTACGCTGGGGATCAAAACATTTTTTTGTTCCAATGTCTGTGCAATGTATGATCGTAAGATTTATCTGGAACAGGGCGGCTTTCCGCACAATACGATTTTTAACGAGGACATGATCTTTGCGCGCAGCCTGATTGACGCAGGCTATGGGATCGCCTATGCGGCTGATGCGCGTGTTGTTCATTCGCATAATTACACGGGAAAACAGCAGTTCCACAGGAATTTTGATCTTGCAGTGTCGCAGGCACAGCATCCGGAAGTGTTCGGGGATGTTCCTTCTGAAGGTGAGGGAATCCGGATGGTCCGGCGTGTGGCCGGGCAGGTCTGTAAAGCCGGCCGTCCGTGGCTGGTATTTCCGCTGGTCTGGCAGAGCGGATGTAAATACCTCGGATATCTGCTGGGTAAGAGATACCGGCGTCTGCCTGTAAAACTGGTGAAACGGTTCAGCCAGAATAAGAGCTTCTGGGAAGGAAATAACGGAAAAGGAGATAAGCAATGAAAGGTATTATCCTCGCCGGCGGGTCCGGCACACGTCTGTATCCGCTGACAAAGGTTACGTCAAAGCAGCTGCTGCCCATTTACGACAAGCCGATGATCTATTACCCGATGTCTGTCCTGATGAATGCAGGGATCCGGGAAATTCTGATCATTTCAACACCGGCAGATACGCCGCGTTTCCAGGAACTGTTCGGAGACGGGCACCAGTTCGGTCTGGAACTTTCCTACAAGGTACAGCCGTCACCGGACGGACTGGCACAGGCTTTTATTCTGGGCGCGGAATTCATCGGAGATGACTGCGTTGCGATGGTACTTGGGGATAACATTTTCGCCGGCAACGGCCTGACCAAGCGTCTGCGCGAGGCAAAAGAGAATGCCGAGAGCGGAAAAGGCGCGACCGTATTCGGCTATTACGTCGAAGATCCGGAGCGCTTCGGCATCGTTGAATTCGACGCAGAAGGACATGCGATATCCATCGAGGAGAAACCGGCAAAACCGAAGAGCAATTACTGTGTCACCGGCCTGTATTTCTACGACAACCGTGTTGTGGAATATGCGAAAAATCTGAAGCCTTCTGCACGCGGAGAGCTGGAAATTACTGATCTGAACCGCATTTATCTGGAGATGGGCGAGCTGAATGTCAAACTGCTCGGCAAAGGATTTACCTGGCTGGACACCGGAACCCATGAGAGTCTCGCAGATGCGACGAATTTCGTCAAGACCATCGAGACCCACCAGCACCGCAAGATCGCATGTCTTGAAGAAATTGCGTATCTGCAGGGCTGGATTACCAGAGAAGATGTGCTCAAAGAGTATGAGGATCTGAAGAAGAACCAGTATGGCCAGTATCTGCTGGATGTGCTGGATGGAAAATATGTGGATATCTTACATTCATAAGGAGAAACAGACTATGAACATTATCGTAACCGGCGGCGCCGGCTTTATCGGATCCAACTTTGTATTTTATATGCTGAAGAATCACCCGGAGGACCGGATCATCTGTGTGGACAAGCTTACCTATGCGGGTAATCTGTCGACACTGGCGCCGGTGATGGACAACCCGAATTTCCGGTTTGTGAAGGCGGATATCTGTGACCGTGACGCGATCTACAATCTGTTTGAGGAAGAGCATCCGGACGTTGTCGTGAACTTTGCGGCAGAGTCCCACGTGGACCGGTCCATTGAGAATCCGGGTATCTTCCTGGAGACAAATATAATGGGTACGGCAGTGATGATGGATGCATGCCGCAAGTACGGTATTCAGCGCTATCATCAGGTTTCTACAGACGAAGTATATGGTGATCTGCCGCTGGACCGCCCGGATCTGTTCTTTACCGAGGAGACGCCGATTCACACCAGCAGTCCGTACAGCAGCTCCAAAGCATCTGCTGATCTGCTTGTTCTGGCTTACCACAGAACTTACGGACTTCCGGTTTCAATCAGCCGCTGCTCCAATAACTACGGTCCGTATCACTTCCCGGAGAAGCTGATCCCGCTGATGGTTATCAACGCCCTGCATGACAAACCGCTCCCGGTTTACGGCGAGGGACTCAATGTCAGAGACTGGCTGTATGTTGAGGATCACTGCAAGGCAATCGATCTGGTGTTCCGCAATGGCCGTGTCGGCGAAGTTTACAATATCGGCGGCCACAACGAGATGCGCAACATCGACATTGTGAAGCTGATTTGCAAAGAACTTGGCAAGCCGGAGAGTCTGATCACTTATGTCACAGACCGCAAGGGTCACGACATGCGCTATGCAATTGATCCGACCAAGATTCACAATGAACTCGGCTGGCTGCCGGAGACGATGTTTGCAGACGGCATCAAGAAGACCATTCAGTGGTATCTGGATAACCAGAGCTGGTGGGAGCCGATTATCTCCGGTGAATACCAGAATTATTATGAGCAGATGTATGGGAACCGCTAATTAGAAAAGGTGACAGAAAATGAAAGTGTTTGTAACGGGTGTCGCGGGTCAGCTGGGTCACGATGTGATGAATGAGCTGGCGAAGCGCGGCTATGAGGGAATCGGCTCGGATATTGCGGAGCAGTACAGCGGCGTGCAGGACGGAAGTGCCGTTACAACGATGCCGTATGTGCAGCTGGATATTACGGATGCGGATGCAGTCCGCGCCGCGCTGACAGAGCTGCAGCCGGATGTGGTTGTGCACTGTGCTGCATGGACGGCGGTGGATCTCGCGGAAGATGATGACAAGGTCGCGAAGGTTCGTGCCATCAATGCCGGCGGGACACACAATATTGCTGCCGTCTGCAAGGATCTGGACTGCAAGATGGTTTACATCAGCACGGACTATGTATTTGACGGACAGGGTGAGAAGCCGTGGGAGCCGGACTGCCGCGACTATAAGCCGCTGAATATCTATGGACAGACAAAGCTGGAAGGGGAACTGGCTGTCTCACAGCTGGTTGAAAAATTCTTTATCGTCCGGATCGCGTGGGTCTTTGGCCTGAACGGCAAGAATTTCATCAAGACGATGCTGAATGTCGGAAAATCGCATGATACGGTCCGCGTTGTCAATGATCAGATCGGAACGCCGACCTATACGTATGATCTGGCAAGACTTCTGATTGATATGATTGAGACGGACAAGTACGGATACTATCATGCAACCAACGAGGGCGGATATATTTCCTGGTATGATTTTACCTGTGAGATTTACCGCCAGGCCGGGATGGCAACGCAGGTTGTGCCGGTCACGACAGAAGAGTACGGACTGTCAAAGGCGGCCCGCCCGTTCAACAGCCGTCTGGATAAATCGAAGCTTTCAGCAAATGGATTCACACCGCTGCCGGACTGGAAGGATGCACTGCACCGGTATCTGGTTGAGGTCGGTGAGATTGCAGAATAAGGAGCAGATCACGGATCATGAAAATATCGGTCGCCATGGCCGCCTACAAGGGTGCGGCATTTATAGAAGAACAGATGGATTCCATCCGCACGCAGTCCCTGCCTGCAGATGAAGTCATTGTTGTAGACGACCGCTCGCCTGACAACACGCTGGAAGTGCTGCAGAATTACCAGAAAAAATATCCGGATTTTCCGCTTCAGGTCTTTCAAAACGAGAAAAACCTGGGTTACCGGAAGAATTTCCGGGAAGCGGTAAGCCATTGCACCGGCGATTACGTGTTTCTCTGCGACCAGGATGACGCCTGGCTGCCCGAAAAAATTGAAACCATGTGCGGCATGCTGGAGCGGGATCCGGCGATTCTTGTGCTCGCCTCTTCCTTCACATTGATGGATGGAGACGGAAAAAGCTTTGAGATCAAAAAGCGGCACGGATGGTCCAATCAGAATCTTTACAACCGTGTTGTAGAACAAGATGCAGTTGTGCGTGTTAAGACGGAACATCTGCTGATTCACAACTTCTGCCAGGGCTGCGCACAGGTCATGCGCAGAGAAATCGCTGACCGGTTTGTCGAAACATTTACGGCAGAACTGCCGCATGACTGGTCGATCAACCTGATCGCATCCGAGAAGAGCGGACTGTATTTTTACAACCATCCGCTGTTCCGCTACCGGATCCACGGCGGAAACGCTCTCGGCCTCGCGCCACAGGTGTCATTTAAAGAAAAGCTTACCGTACAGTACCGGATAATTGATGCAAGACAGAACCGCGCAGTCATGCGCGAACTGAAGCGCATCAATCCGGATATCTGCGAGACCAATCCGGAAGTCCGCAAAGAAGAAGCATTCATGCAAAAATATGTGCGTGCTGTGACCCAACACAACTTCCTGTACATCTTCCTGCTGGGCGCGAATCCGCGCTACCAGGAAATTAAGTCCAGAAAGGCGTGGGTGGTGGATGTGGTCTGTTCGCTGTTTCGTATGAAATGAAACTTGAGGGAGACAGGGAACCGTCCCCTGTTTCCAGTGAGAAGAAGGAGAAAAAATGGGAAAAATCAAAGTAGAACATAACTGCGGCGGCATCGAGGGACTGCATCTGATTGAACCGGCGGTCTTCGGGGATCACCGCGGCTATTTTATGGAGACATACAATTACAATGATTTCGCGGCAGAGGGGATTGACTGCCAGTTTGTGCAGGACAATCAGTCTGCATCCAGAAAGGGCGTTCTGCGCGGCCTGCATTTCCAGATCAATTTCCCGCAGGATAAGCTGGTGCGCGTGATTAAGGGAGAGGTGTTTGACGTTGCGGTAGATCTGCGTGACGGCAGCGAGACCTATGGAAAATGGTTCGGCGTGCGTCTCTCAGAAGAGAATAAGAAACAGTTCTTTATTCCGAAAAACTTTGCGCACGGATTCCTGGTGCTTTCGGACTATGCGGAGTTCTGCTATAAGGTGACGGATTTTTATCACCCGAATGATGAGGGCGGCCTGATGTGGAATGACCCGGAGATCGGGGTCGACTGGCCGATGCCGGAGGGAATGTCCGCGGAAGATCTGATCCTTTCGGAGAAGGATCTGGTGAATGATTCGTATGATGCGTTTTTGCGCAAGAAGGGATTACGCTAACAGAAAAAAGGATTGACAGTATGACGATTCCACAGGAAGTGCTGGGGAGCCGGCGGATGATCGGCTCGCTGGCACGCAATGATTTTAAGAGAAAATTTGCCGGTTCGTATCTCGGCATTATCTGGGCTTTTGTACAGCCGGTGGTCACGGTGTTCGTGTATTGGTTTGTGTTTGAGAAAGCCCTGCATGCCGGCACACAGGGTACGAAGGCGGGTATTACGGTGCCGTATGTCCTCTGGCTGATTGCAGGACTGGTGCCGTGGTTCTATTTTTCAGATGCAGTCAATGCGGGGACGCGGGCACTGCTGGATTACAGCTATCTGGTAAAGAAGGTTGTATTTAAGATCAGCGCGCTGCCGGTGGTCAAAGTGATTTCCAGCCTGTTCGTGCATCTGTTTTTTATTGCATTTACGCTTGTGATGTACGCGGTTTATCACTTCAGACCGACCCTGTATATGCTGCAGATTCTGTATTATTCCGTCGCAATGATCCTGATTGTGACGGCGATCGTGTACTGGACCAGTTCCATTGTTATTTTCTTCCGTGACCTGCAGCAGATCGTCAACATCGTCCTGCAGATTGGCGTCTGGTTTACACCGATCATGTGGAATATCGACGCAATGCAGCTGCCCGGCTGGGTCATGACGGTGCTGAAGCTGAATCCGATGTTCTATATTGTCATGGGATACCGGGATGCGCTGATCAATGATGTGTGGTTCTGGCAGAGGCCGGGACTGACAGCTTATTTCTGGATTCTGACGGTTCTGCTGATGATTGGCGGGATGCGTACATTCCGGAAGCTGCAGCCGCATTTCGCGGATGTGATGTAACTTGTTAAAGAAGGGCGGAAAACAATGGGATTGTCCTTCCGCCTGCAAAGTGCTTTGAGACAGCCAGAAAAGGATCACACATGTCTGAAAATTATGCGATTCGCGTGAAAGACATTAGCAAAGTATATAAGCTCTACGAACGGAATTCGGACCGGCTGAAGGATGCGCTGGGATTTTCGAAGCACAGTCATTACCGGGAGCACTATGCGCTGCACCATCTTTCGTTTGATATCCACCGGGGCGAGACCGTGGGAATTATCGGGACAAATGGTGCCGGCAAGTCGACGATTCTGAAGATCATTACCGGTGTCGTTTCCCCGACGGAGGGATCGCTGGAGATCGACGGCCGGATTTCGGCACTGCTGGAGCTCGGTGCGGGATTCAACCAGGAATATACCGGCCTTGAAAACATTTACCTGAATGGCACAATGATGGGCTATACAAGGGAAGAGGTAGACGCGAAGCTGGACAGCATTCTGAGCTTTGCGGATATCGGCGAGTTTGTGCATCAGCCGGTGAAAATGTACTCGAGTGGTATGTTTGTCCGTCTTGCGTTTGCGCTTGCCATTAACATCGATCCGGAGATCCTTGTCGTGGATGAGGCACTTTCGGTCGGCGATGTTTTTTTCCAGAATAAATGCTATAAGAAATTCGACGACTTCAAGGCAGAAGGAAAAACGATCCTGTTTGTCAGCCATGATCTCAGCAGTATTACAAAATACTGTGACCGTGTCATCCTGCTGAATAAAGGTGAAATGCTTGCGGAAGGCACGCCGAAGGACATGGTAAATCTTTATAAAAAGATTCTGACAGGTGCAGGCGAGGAAATTGATGCATTTGACCGGCTGCAGGAGAAAGACGCGGACGGATTTCCGATTGACCGCGCGGATGCAGGAACTGAATCCGGCGCAGGTATTTCTGACGCGGACGAAAATGCAGATGGATCCGGAAGGACTGCTGATAAAGGCGTTGCTGCCGGAACAGCAGGGAGTCAGAATGCAGGCGGATCTGCCGGAACCGGAACAAACACACCGGCAGGCGGAAATATTGCCCGAACCGCTGTAAGGCATCTCTGGAAAAGCCACTACCGGAAAAATCCGGATGTGGAGGAGTACGGCGACCGCCAGGCGGAGATTATCGACTATGCCGTACTGGATGACGGCGGCCGTTTCAGCAGTTCCATCATCAAAGGAACGCGCTTTACTATTAAATCAAAGATTCACTTCAATGAAGATGTAAAGGATCCGATCTTTACCTTTACATTTAAGACTATAAAGGGTGTCGATGTTACCGGCACCAACACCATGTTTGAGAAAGTTGTTGTGCCGCTGGCGAGGGCGGGCGAGACCTATGTGGCAAGCTTTGAGCAGGACATGAACCTGCAGGGCGGCGAGTATCTGCTGTCCCTGTCATGTACCGGATTTATTAATGGCGAGCTGCATGCGTACCACCGCTGCTATGATCTGCTGAACATCACAGTGATTTCAGACAAGAACACGGTGGGATTTTATGATATGAATTCAGTCACGACTGTTGAGAAGTGCTGAAAGCCGTCTGCAGGAAAGTGAATTCTGCGGAACAGAATCCTGACCCGGACGCGCGGAGCGCCAGGCGGTGGACTTGAACTCGGTGACAGGCAAGTAATGCAGTAAAAGCAGATGTGCCTGCATTGTGGAGATATGCGATGATCAGATTGGCGGACTTGCCGGAGTACCCGGAACTAAATACATTTTCACCGGTTCGTGTCAATCTCGTACGCACGCTGGAGCTGACCGGGACAGAACGCGTTCTGGAGATCGGTGCAGACAGCGCTGCGATCACATCTTATCTCGCAGAAAAGTGCGCGCAGGTAACGGCCGTCTGTCTTAACGAACAGGAAGCGAAGATCCAGAAGCAGGTCTGTGCGGAACACGCAAATGTCGTCCTGCTGAATTGGGCAGAGCGGGATGTGTCAGAAAAAGACCAGATGCTATGGGCAAACGCCCCATATGATTTGATTACGGTCATCGGGACGCCAGAACAGGCCGCAGATCTGTGCAGGTGTTTTCTGGAAAATGCGGCAGAATCAACAGAATCAACAGAACCAACAGAACCAACAGAACCTGGCAAGCCCTTGTTTGTGGAAAGTCTGAAGGATCATCTGCTGGCAGCTGAAGGGAAAATATTGCTGGCAGGCAGCGCAGTGTCACTGCGGTCCGTGGATTCTTCTGCATTTGCAGACGCACAAATATTCAGCCTGCAGCCGGACTACCGGTTTCCGATGGAAATGAAAGCAATTCCTTCACTGCAGGAGGTTTTACAATCCGAGACAGACGCGGAACCGGCCAGTATTCTGATCTGCCTGTCAGGAAGGCGGCAGGAACCCGGTTGGCCGAGAAATCTTTATACCAAATTTTCCAATGAAAGACGGCCCGGCTGTGCTGTCTTCACGCAGATCCTTGAACACAGAGAATCCGTTCCGTTTCTTTCGCGCGCAGATCGTCAGGCGGGACTTGAAACGGCAGAAGACATGTGCAGCCGGACAGAATCCGGCAAAGGCCGGAATCTGACAGAAAACGGCAGGATCCAGAACCGGACAGAACCCGGAAAAAATGAGAATTTGACAGAAATGCATGCGGCCGGGAACCGGATCGTACGCAAATATCCTGCTTCACAGGAGGCAGCGGCACACATCCGGCGAATCGGTGAAGTTTCGGAAAAACTTCGTGAACAGTACTGCGGTACAGGAATCGGGATCAACCGCTGTTTTGTGAAGAAACAGGGTGAGCAAGTAAACTACATCGAATTCGAATACCTGTCAGGCGAAAACTGCGGACAGGAAGTTGACCACATCCTTCAGACAGAAGGCGCAGATGCGGCAATTTATGCAGTCTGTGAATATATCAGAAAAATCATTCCGGAAGAAAAATGTGTTCCCTTTCATTTCACCCCGGGGTTTGCAGAACTGTTTGGAAACCGGGCACATGAGCCGTTCTGGGGACGGACGCTTCCGGTAACAAATATTGACTGCATTCTGGAAAATATAATCAGGACTGAAAACGGATATCAGATGATCGACTGCGAGTGGACGACAGATATCCCTGTTCCGGTAGAATTCCTCATCTGGCGGATTGTCCATTATTATCTGGATGGCAATCCTGCTGCAGATACACTTTTGCAGGCGGGTATCTATGAGAAATGCGGCCTTTCCGGCAATCTGGATGTTTACCTCGATATGGAAAATCAGTTCCAGAAATGGATCGAGGGAGATGTCATCCCGCTGCATAAATATCTCTCAGCAGGAACGACTGCCAGTTCCTCTGCGGGAACGACAGCCAACTCCCCGGCGGGAGCATTTTCTGCACAGCCGGAGCAGCTGACGACGCTGCAGAAGATCAGAAAACACGGCACCTATCTGCTCGGACACGGGTACGGGGGCTATCAATATATGCTGCAGACCCGGCCGAACCGGCCGTTTGATGAGAACTATGATAACTGGATCCGGGAGCGGCTTGCAAAGCGGGATCCGGGGAACAACCCGGTACCCGGCCGGCAGTCCCGGTTCGGCATCATCCTGCTGCGCAGCCGGTTTGACAGCCGCCTTTATGCGGCGTCACAGGCATCGGTTCAGCAGCAGACATACAGAAACTATATCGTATATCCGGGAACGGTGCTGCGCAAAATGATTGCACAGGCGGCGCGGGAATGTGATTATCTCATGTTTCTTCCGACGGGGTATTGTCTGACGCCGGACGCACTGCAGTATTTCGCGGCAGCGATTATGCAATCCGCTCCATATCTGCTCTATGCAGACGAAGACCGCATAACACAGGACGGACAGACAGCATTTGCGCCTGCTTTCAAACCGGATTTCAGCATCGATTATCTGCGGTCTTATAATTATATCGGGCCCTGCTTTTGTATCAGAAGCCGGGCGGCAAAAGATTTCTCGCTGAACAAGCTGCAGACCGGTGACGGATTTTTCTATGATCTGGTGCTGCACGCGGCAGAATTGCAGGAGACAGACGCAGAGAATCGGATCTGCCACATTCCGGAGGTTCTTTTCCGGAAAATTTCTGTTCAGGGAAAAACGTCTGCGGAACTGCGGCACGAAGCAGTGACCCGAAAGCTGGAACTGGAAGCCCTGAAGCAGCACAATCTTCGCTGCGGTATTCCGGCAGCGGTTACGGAGGATCCGGCCTTTCCGGTTTTCCGCACAAACTATCAGATGCAGGAAGAACCGCTGGTATCGATCATCGTTCCGAACAAGGATCACGCGGAGGAACTGCGGGCCTGTATTGAATCGTTTGAGAATCTGTCCACATACAGAAATTTTGAGTGGATCATTGTAGAGAACAACAGTACGGAAGCTGAGACATTTGCCTGTTACCGGGAACTGGAGCAGCGGAATCAGAACAGTGGGGATGGCCATAACGGCCTGTGCCATCCGGCTGTGACAGTCGTCACCTATGAAGGCCCATTCAATTATTCAAAGATCAATAATTTCGGGGTTCGCTGCGCGAAGGGAGAATTCCTGCTGCTGCTGAATAACGATACAGAACTGATCAGTCCGGATGCTCTGCGGCAGCTGGTGGGAACACTACAGCAGGAAGATGCCGGAATTGCAGGCGCGCGTCTGCTCTATCCGGACCGCAGACTGCAGCATGGCGGGATCGGTCTTGGCATCGGCGGAATCGCAGGACATTTGTTTACTGATCTGGAAGAAACGGATCCGGGATACGGGTACCGCGCCGTCAGCACAGTGGATTATAGTGCCGTGACGGCTGCATGCCTTCTGGTGAAGAAATCTCTTTATGAGGCAGTCGGCGGCATGGAAGAATCGCTGGCAGTTGCATTTAATGATGTGGATTTCTGCCTGAAGGTGCGGACACGCGGAAAGCGGGTCATCTACTGCGGCGATGTGGAACTTTATCACAAGGAATCGCGCTCCCGCGGCCTGGAGGATACACAGGAAAAGGTAGACCGGTTTTATTCGGAGATCATCTGGTTTATTGAGAAATGGCGGGATGATATTTGCGCCGGAGATCCATTTTATAATCGAAATCTGTCGATAGAAAGCAACCCGTTTTACCGGCTCGGATAATCTGTCAAGTATATGAGAAATTCAGAGGTACGTGGTTTGAGCAGAACACACACAATTTCCGCACATATTGACCGCTGGGAGAAGAGCAGCACCGAGATCAGCGTTACCGGCTGGGCCTACAGTGCCGCCGGAACCTGTGAGATCCGCGTGCTGGATGGAAACCAGCGGGAGATCCCTGCCATCGTCCGGCGCAGCCGCCGCATCGATATCGACAGGCTTTTTTCGATAAAAGAACGGCAGGATACCGGATTCAATCTGTACGTGCAGCGCGGCGAAGTCACCGGCAGGAAAATGTACGTGATTTTCGCAGATGCGAACGAGCAGCAGCTTTTTCAGATCAATCTCCTGAAGGAGCATAGTGCAGCCGTGCGTACGCTTCCGTTTGCGGACTGGTTCAAACCGTCCACATGGGCGAAAGGGTTCCGCTATGTATTCAATAACGGTGGTCTGAAGGCACTGCGCCGGGATCAGCAGGCACCGTCGGAACAGGTGCAGTACGACGCCTGGTTCAAGAAGCAGCGCGTGATAGAGGAGCAGCTGGCAGCACAGCGCGAGGCAGCAGCTGCATTTGTAAACCGGCCGAAGATCAGCATCGCAATTCCGCTCTTTAATACAAATCTGAAATACCTTGATGTGCTGCTGGATTCCATCGAGGGACAGTCCTACGAGAACTGGGAACTGTGCCTGGCAGACGGCAGCACGGAGGGCGCCGTGGAAA
This sequence comes from Eubacterium sp., assembly GCA_017433615.1. Classification (GTDB taxonomy): domain Bacteria; phylum Bacillota; class Clostridia; order Lachnospirales; family Lachnospiraceae; genus CADBRN01. The sequence goes on along the minus strand of JAFRGW010000150.1, from coordinate 67,747 downwards.
TGCATCTGAAGGCGCGGTACCAGCCGGATTTCTCCAAAGACAGCAGAATCCGCTACCAGCGCCTGAAGGAAAATGCCGGCATTGCAGGCAATACCAATGCTGCGCTGGAAATGGCGTCCGGCGATTATATTATGCTTTCTGACCACGATGATGTGATTGAGAAGGATGCACTTTATGAGATCGTGAAACTGCTGAACGAAGATCCGTCGCTGGATATTGTGTATACGGACGAGGATCTGACAGACGAGGCGGGAGAACATTTCCGTTCGCCGCGGTTTAAACCGGATTTCAACATCGACCTGCTGCGCAGTATTAACTACATCTGTCATCTGTTCTGTATCCGGACATCTGTTATGCATCAAATCGGCGGCTTCCGCAGTGACTGTGACGGCGCACAGGACTGGGATCTGTTCCTGCGCTGCACGGAGCAGACAAAGCGGATCGGGCATGTGCCGAAAATTCTGTATCACTGGCGCGAGTCGGAATCTTCCACGGCGCGCAATCCGGAGAGCAAAACCTACGCCATTGCATCTGCGCGGAAAGCACTGGAGGGGCATTACCGCCGCTGCCGTCTCGACGCAGAGCTGCATTATACGGATATTTTCATCATGTACCAGGCCAAGCTGCTTGTACATGATAATCCGAAGGTGTCAATCCTGATTCCAAACAAAGACAACCGGGACGTGCTGAAGACCTGCATTGACTCGATTCTGGAAAAATCCACATACCGGAATCTCGAGATTCTCATAATTGAGAACAACAGCACCGAGGAAGAGACATTCCGGTATTATGAGGAACTGACGGACGGGAAAAACGCAGAAGTAGAGCAGTCTGGCGGGAAAAACGCAGAAGAAGAACTGTCCGGCGGACAGAAACCGGGAGATGCGGCAGACGACCAGAACGCATCCGGCACTGACAACAATGAGGCGGTCATCCGCGTCCTGTATTACAAGGATAAATTCAACTACGCGAAGATCAACAACTTCGGCGCCCAGTATGCGACAGGTGATTACCTGCTCCTGCTGAACAACGATACCGAAGTCATCACGCCGGACTGGATCGAGCAGATGCTCGGCTACTGCCAGCGGGAAGACGTCGGTGCGGCCGGCGCGAAGCTGCTGTATCCCGACGAGACGGTTCAGCACTGCGGCGTTGTCGTCGGCGTGGGCGGATTTGCGGGACATGTCCTGACCGGGAAACTCCGTGAGGACGCCGGTTATATGGGAAGACTCCGGGCGATCTATGACGTCAGTGCTGTTACCGGCGCATGCCTGATGATCAAACGCAGCATTTTCGAAGAGATCGGCGGCCTGGATGAGAATCTGACCGTGGCCCTGAATGACATTGATCTCTGTCTGAAGGTGCGGAAAACCGGCGCATTGATCGTACAGAATCCGGCTGCAGAACTGTTCCATTTTGAGTCCAAAAGCCGCGGTTACGAGGAGACCCCGGAAAAGCACGAACGATTCAAGAAAGAGATCAGATATTTCCGTGAGAAATGGAAAGATGTGCTCGAAGCCGGCGATCCGTATTACAACCCGAATCTCAGTCTGATGTACGGCGACTGCAGACTGCGGGAAGCAGATGAACATTTTGATATTGTAGATGAGATAGAAGCAGATGACAGATAAGAAAAAAAGCAGACAGCATGTATTTATTTGCGGCTCCAAGTCGATCGGGCAGTACGGCGGATATGAGACTTTTGTGGACAAACTGTCCGAATATCTGCAGGACGACAGTGAGATCAGGCTTCATATTGCATGTAAAGCCAACGGCGACGGATGCATGGATGAATCCAGGCTGGAGAATGTCACGGCGGTAAATGAACATGAATTTCGTTACCACAACGCGCACTGTTTTAAAATCGAAGTGCCGGAAATCGGGTCTGCTGCGGCGATCTGGTATGATATTACAGCGATCAGGGCATGCATTGCATACTGCAGAAAGTTCGGAATACGCAGGCCGGTTTTCTATATTCTCGCCTGCCGGATCGGGCCGTTTATCGCAGAGCTGAAACGGGAAATCAGAAAGCTGGACGGGATCCTGCTGATCAACCCGGACGGTCATGAGTGGAAGCGGGCCAAATGGCCGGCACCGGTCCGCCGCTACTGGAAGTATTCTGAGCGGCTGATGGTAAAACATGCGGATTATATCGTATGTGATTCCGTGCACATCGAGCAGTATATTCAGGAAGAATACCGTTCATATCACCCGCAGACCACATATATTTCATATGGATCTGAGATTGCAGAACAGACAGATGGTGCACCGCAGCAATCCGATGCCTATGCGCAGTGGCTGTGGGAGCAGGGACTTGCAGCACATCAGTATTATCTGGTTGTAGGAAGATTTGTTCCGGAAAACAACTATTACACGATGATTCGGGAATTCATGCAGAGTCAATCCGATAAATCGTTTGCACTGATCACAAATGTCAATCAGGATTTTCTGGAAGAACTTGAGGAAAAGCTGCATTTCCGCAAGGATCCCCGCATCCGCTTTGTGGGAACCGTTTATGATCCTGCGCTGCTTAGAGAGATCCGGCAAAATGCCTATGCGTATTTTCACGGGCATGAAGTCGGCGGGACAAATCCGTCGCTTCTGGAAGCACTCGGAGCAACGGATCTGAACCTGCTGCTGGATGTCGGCTTTAACCGGGAAGTCGCAGAAAATGCCGCACTTTACTGGTCAAAGGATCCCGGAAGTCTGGCGGGACTGATTGACTACGCGGACAGACTGTCCGAAGAGGAAATCAGGCGTTATGGAAGTCTTGCAAAGGAACGGATCCGGCGCGCTTACAGCTGGGAAAAAATTGCGGAAGCATACAGAAAACTGCTGCGGAGGGACATCCATGGCTGAATCATCTAATATCAGAACACTACAGATGATTGATCTGGACATTGTGAAAGCGGTTGTACAGATCTGTGATGCGCATCATTTGCGGTACTATATGCTCGGCGGGACGATGCTGGGAGCAGTCAGGCATCAGGGGTTTATTCCATGGGACGATGACATAGATCTGGGCATGCCGCGAAGAGATTATGAGCGGTTTCTGAAAATTGCTCCGGACCTGCTGCCGGCGGCATACCGTATCGTAAATTACCGGAATACCCCGTCCTTTCAATATTATATTACGCGGGTCGTGGATGAGGATACCAAGGTCATCGAAGAGCGAATCGGAAATGACACCCGGTACACACATGCATCGATTGATATTTTCCCGGTCGACGGAACTCCCAATAACCGGATGCTCCGGAAACTGTACTTTTTCAGAGTGCTGTTTCACCGCGCCATGATGTCGCTGTGTTATAAAGACTCCATAGACAGAAAGCGGCCGCGGGGAACTGCGGAGAAAATGCTGTTATGGGTTATGGAGCGGATCCCGGTGGAAAAAATGACAACACCCGGCCGTCAGAAAGAGGCGATTGACCGTCTCCTCCGGAAACAGTCAGTCCGGAAATCAGAATACATCGGAAACATCATGGGCGCCTACAGAACACGTGAAATCGTGCCGAAAAGCTGGTATGGGAAAGGAAAATACTACCAGTTTGAGGATATCAGGCTGCGCGGTTTCAGTGATGCAGATGCCTATCTGACATATACATACGGAGATTATATGCAGCTGCCGCCCGAAGAGCAGCGCAAGACACATTACCGGCTGCTTGAAGCCCACGGGGTAACATATCAGCCTGAATGAGGCAGAAGCGTACCAGCAGACAGGAAAGGGATGAAGCGCAGGATGAATCATCGCAGACAGCAAACGAATCAGGCGGGAAAAGACAGTAGCAGGAGACGCGCACCCATTGATGCAGTTATCACATGGGTGGACGGAAATGATCCCGCATGGCAGAAAGAGCGCGCCGCGCACACGCCGCAGCGAAGTGCATACAAGGCGGGGACCAGCGATACCAGATTTCGTGACTGGGACAATCTGCAGTATATCTTCCGCGGGATCGAGCGGTATATGCCATGGATTCGCAAAGTCCATCTGGTGACGTGCGGACATTATCCCGCATGGATCAATACCGGCTGCAGCAGGCTGCATCTCGTAAAGCATACGGATTTTATACCGGAAGAATATCTTCCGACATTTAATACGAATACAATTGAACTGAATTTTCACAGGATTCCCGGGCTTGCTGAACAGTTTATTGATTTTAACGATGATATGTTTGTGATCGGGCCGACCCGGCCGGAGGATTTCTTTGTAAACGGACTGCCGAAGGACACAGGTGTCCTGACGCCGTTTGTTGTCACCCCGAACGGAATTGCAGCCCTGGAGATGAATAATCTGGAAGTGATCAATAAATACTTTTCATCGGCAGATGTGAAGAAAAACCGGTCGAAATGGATCAATCCCGCATATGGGAAGAGCAATCTCCGCACGGCAATCTTCATGCAGTGGTCCGGCATCAACGGGATTTATGAGCCGCACATTCCGCTGAGCTTTTTAAAGAGCACCTATGAGACGGTCTGGGAGAAGGAGGCGGATCTGCTTCACGAAACCAGTCTGCACAAGTTCCGCAGCAAGGCGGATGTCACAGACTGGCTGATCCGGCACTGGCAGCTGCTGAGCGGACAGTTCGTTCCGCGGGATATCCGTTTCGGAAACTATACCTGTCTGCCGCAGGATCTCGGAAAGGTAAAGCAGCTGCTGCAGAATCCGGGAAAATGCAGGCTGATCTGTATCAATGACAGCGCTGATATACAGGATTTTGACAGCATAAAGGCAGAAGTGAATGCAGCACTGGAACAGCACTTTCCGGAGAAGTCCGGGTTTGAGAAATAGTGCGGCTGCTTGCTTTACAGGCATTATTTTGCTATAATACGGCAAGTCATTGTAAAATGTTGCACAGGGGAGTATGACGGATGCATCAGAGGGAGAAAGCCAGATGGCTGAAGCACCTGGATTTTATGGCGCTGGATGTATTAACGGCAGCGCTTGTTTATTATGTTGTCTGTCGAATCCGCATGCGGGTTATGAACTGGAACTATGCGCCGGTTTATCGCACAACTCAGATCGTTGTGATTATGCTGGCGCTTTTTGTCGTATTTCTGCTTCCGCTTCATAAGAATATTCTGAAGCGGGGACCGCTGCATGAACTGGCAGAATCGTTCAAGTATATATCGATCCTTGCGGTCGGCATCATGCTGTATCACTTTTTGACGAAACGCGGCGCACTTTTCTCACGTGGTATATTCCTCATGTTCTGGATTGCGGGAATTCTTGCCGTCTGGCTGGTGCGCAGTATCTATAAGATTCTGGTCAAAAAGCTGTTTCTTCAGCGCGCGGAACTTTCGAATCTGGTGCTGGTGACCGGGAGCAGTCATGTACAGGACAATTACCTGCGGCTTGAAAAATACGGGAAGAACCGGTATCAAATCGGTGCTGTATTAATCCTGGATACAGGGGATAGCGAGCCTGCACCGCAGTCAGATCCGTTACGGGCTGAACAGAATACAGTGCCGGAAGAAGACGAACCTGCAGACGCGGTTCCGCCGGAAAAACTGCTGCACAGCCGCGATGAACTGGACACATACACCATTAACAATCCGGTAGATGAGGTATTCATTGATCTGGACGATCCGAAGGTTGAGAAAGAACTGGCAAAAGACCTGATAACAATGGGCATTACGGTTCATATTGCGCTTACCAAACAGTTCAAGGGACTTCCGAATCAGGAGATTGAGACAGTCGGCGGACGTTCCGTTATGACCAGTGCAGTGCAGAGTGTATCTGCCACAAAGCTGATGATCAAGCGGCTCATGGACATTGCCGGGGCACTTGTCGGCTTAATCCTGACAGGAATCGCATTTGTGATATTTGCACCGATCATTTATCACCAGTCGAAGGGACCGATTTTCTATGAGCAGATCAGAGTCGGTCTGAACGGCAGACGCTTCCGGATCTACAAGTTCCGTTCCATGTATCCGGATGCGGACAAACGAAAAAAAGAGCTGCTGAAGCAGAATAAGATGAAGGGACACATGTTCAAGGTGGACAATGATCCCCGGATCCTTCCGATCGGCCGTTTCATGCGCAAGTATTCGATAGATGAACTGCCGCAGTTCTGGAATGTGCTGAAGGGAGACATGAGTCTGGTCGGAACACGCCCGCCGACGGTCGACGAGTGGAAGCTTTACAGCCCGCATCACCGGGCCCGTCTGTCTGTCAAACCGGGTCTGACCGGTATGTGGCAGGTGAGCGGAAGAAGCGACATCGTTGATTTTGAGAAAGTCGTGCAGCTGGATATGAAGTATATCCGGGAATGGAGCCTGAAACTCGACTGCAAGCTGCTGGTAAAGACGGTTGAAGTTGTCGTCAGAGGGCGCGGTGCCGAGTAAAGGAAGAAAAATAATAAAAAACGAGGATAAACCATGGTTTTAGAACACGCACAAAAAGATACGAAGCGTACACTGCGTACGTTTCACAGGTATTTTTTCCTCTTTGAGGAGCTTGTCAAACGTGATTTTAAACAGAAATACAAGCGGACCGTTCTGGGTATGATGTGGAGTGTGCTTTCTCCACTGCTTACACTGCTGGTTATGAAACTGGTATTTACGAATTTTTTCGGAAGAAATACAGAGCACTATACCATTTATCTGTTTGCCGGAAATATTGTCATGTCCTATTACAGAGAAGCGACAAATAACGGCATGAGCAGTCTGTACGGAAACAAGGCGATTTTGTCAAAAATCAATGTTCCGAAGTATCTGTTTCTGTTTTCAAGAAATGTATCGGCGTTTATCAACTTTATGCTGACGGTGGTTGTATTCTTTATATTTTGTATTTTCGATCACATCCACTTTGGCTTCCATATGTTTGCGATTATTTATCCGATTATCTGTCTTGCAATGCTTTGTATCGGTGTCGGAATGATATTGTCGGCCCTGTTTATTTTTTTCCGTGACACATCGTACTTATATAGTGTATTTCTGGTATTGCTGCAGTATCTTTCAGCTATTTTCTACCGGATAGACTCATTTTCACCGAAAGTACAGCGCATGTTTCTGCTGAATCCGGTGTATGTAATGATTAAATACATACGACTGGTAGTAATCGACTGTAAGATCCCCTCGCCCGGGTATCATGGATTATGTGCTTTTTATGCAGTTATATTCCTGATCATCGGTTCGATTATGTACAAATCACTGAATCATAAATTTGTCTATTACTTCTAATGTAAGGGGAATGCTATGGCAATCATTGACTGTAATAATGTCAGTATCAGATATATAACCGGGGATTTCAAATCCATCGGACTGAAAGAGTATGTCATGCGGAAACTGACCCGTAACTTTCATGTAAAAGAATTCTGGGCAGATAAAAACATTACATTTCAGCTCGAAAAAGGTGACATGCTCGGCATTGTCGGATCCAACGGTGCCGGAAAGAGTACTTTGCTGAAGGCTGTGACAGGTATTATGCTTCCTGCAGAGGGTACGGTTAAGGTCAAAGGAACCATTGCTGCGCTGCTGGAGCTTGCCAGTGGATTTGACGGCGATATGACAGTCCGGGAAAATACCTATCTGCGCGGTGCGATGCTCGGATATACGCGCGAATTCCTGGATGAAATGTATGATGAAATAATCGGTTTCGCAGAACTGGAGGATTTTCAGGAATACACGTTTAAGCAGCTCTCCAGTGGAATGAAGAGCCGTCTGGCCTTTTCAATCGCATGTCTCGTGGCACCGGATGTCCTGATTCTGGATGAAGTTCTCAGCGTCGGTGACGGTGCATTCCGCAAAAAAAGCGGAGACAAGATGAAAGAGATTCTGGCAGGCGGTATCACAGGTATTCTGGTCTCGCATTCGATTGATCAGATCCGCGAACTCTGTAATAAAATTCTCTGGCTGGATCATGGCAATCAGATTGCTTTCACAGATGAGACAGAACTCTATTGCGATGCTTACGAGGAATTTCTTTTTACAAAGAAACTGCCGAAAAACAGAGATGACATTTTTAAACTGGCACAGGGATTCCAGAAGCGTCAGGAGAAAGAACGCGCAGCAAAAGCAAAAAAAGAGACGCAGCGGCTGGAAAAGATTCTGGAAGAGGGCAAGAAGGATACAGCAACAGATGCTGCAATCAGTATTATCCGGAAGAGCCACCCGGAACTATTGGATGAAGATAAGGTGAATGCATATTTACGAGGTGAACAGGTATGAAACGGGTGATTACGTATGGAACTTATGATCTGCTTCATTACGGTCATATTAACCTGCTGCAGCGCGCGAAGGCAATGGGGGATTACCTGATTGTGGCGCTCTCGACAGATGAGTTTAACTGGAATATGAAGCAGAAAAAGTGTTATTTCACCTATGAGGAACGCAAGAAGATGCTGGAGGCACTCCGTGCAGTCGATCTCGTAATCCCGGAGGAAAACTGGGAGCAGAAGCGGACGGATGTGAAGCTCTATCATGTGGACACCTTTGTCATGGGTGATGACTGGAAAGGCAAGTTTGACTTCCTGAGAGAAGAGGGGGTTGAAGTTGTCTATCTTCCGCGGACGCCGGAAATTTCAACGACACAGATTAAGTCAGATCTGAAAACAACGACGAAGTAATATACGGATTCTCTTTCTGCTGTACAGCTGCATGTGAACAGGATCTGAACCGGATGAAAGAACGGGAGGATCAGATTCACCGAAGGATGATAGGTATGCTCGGAAAAATCAAAAAAACGCTCAAAAAGCTGAAGGGAAAGCGATATCTCTATGCCCGGTATTATAAAAAAAGTAAGGTCGTAAAAAACAGGATCCTGTTTGAATCATTTCACGGACAGAGTATATCAGATTCTTCTTATTTTATGCTTCTTGCGCTGATGCAGCGGGAGGAGTGCAGTCAGTATGAAATTTTTTATGCTTCCAGTAAGAGCAAGCTTGCAGAACATGAGCAGTTTGTCGCAGAACATCATCTGCCGGTGAAGCTGGTCACAATCGAATCCATTAAGTACCTGAAAATTCTGGCAACGGCCGAATATCTCTTTAACAACAATTCCTTTCCGGCCTGGTATATCCGGAAGGATGAACAGAAATATCTGCAGACATGGCACGGAACCCCGCTGAAAACGCTCGGAAAACAGATGCGTGAAGGGCTTGAGTCCATGTTCTATGCGCAGCACAGCTTTCTGCAGGCAAGCCATCTGCTGTTTCCCAACGAATTTACGCGCGATGCACTTATGCGCGACTACAATCTGACCAATTTGTATACCGGAAAAACTGTCCTGTGCGGTTACCCGCGGAACAGTATTTTTTTCGACCGGAAAAACGCAGAAGAGATCCGGGCAAAATACGGCCTGGAGGACAAGCAGCTGTTTGCTTATATGCCGACATGGCGCGGCGCCAACACATCCTCTGTTGACCCTGCATACGAGGCGGATCTGCGTGCGATACTGGATCAGATCGATGAAGTGCTGACAGATGATCAGTTTTTGTATGTCAATTTTCATCAGCTGATGCGCGGCATGAAGGGACTGGATAATTACCGTCATATCCGGCAGTTCCCGCAGGATGTTAATAATTACGCATTTCTGAACTGTGCGGATGCATTGATAACAGATTATTCCAGTGTTATGTTTGATTACAGTATTACCGGAAAACCGATCATACTGTTTATTTATGATTATGATGAATATATGCGGGAGCGCGGCATGTACTTTGATATCAAAGACCTCCCGTTCCATTTTGCGCATACGACGGAAGAATTGTCAGCTTACCTGACCGGGGAGAAGCAGCTGGACGGATCCTACGAGGGCACGCCTTACAGCAGCCGTTTCCTTGGATATGATGCGGCAGATACACCGGACCGTATGCTTGATGTTGTCCTGCACGGCAAGGAAGATGCTGTTCCGGTGACGGATTACAGCCGGAATCTTACGGAAGAGCGGCGTGTAATCAAACCGGCAGTCATGGAAGATCCGGCTGATCTGGCTGCTGTTTCCGGCACAGTAGAAGAGAATGATATCGTGCTGCTGAACCGTGCGGATTTTACCGAAGCAATCCGCGGTGCGATGCACGAGACGTACAATGAACGGTTTGACTATGTGATCCGCACCAATGCGCAGGTTGTCTCTTACTGGGAACTGCTGCAGCAGAAGCTTGGCAGCAAACGTGTTAAGCGAGAGGTGAAGCTGCGCGAGATGCGCCGCCTGTTTTCAAAACTGCCGGTTCAGGAAAAATATATTACAAAACTGTTTGTACCGGAAGAAGGATGTTCGGTCCGGTCAGCAGCACCACTTCGGGTAAGTGCATCGGTGATGCAGTCGGAGAGCAGATACACACTGATTCTCAAGGATACCGATCGATATACGCTTGAAAAGATTCTGCTGGTAAACCGCCGGCTGGAGATTACAGAATGCTTCCCGGCAGATGCAGACGGGAAGCAGTGGAGCATTGACGCAGAAGCGCTTGCGGCAGTATTCCCGCGGAATGAGAGTTGTCTGATTGCAGGTGCGGTGCGGGATCACAAAAGCGGATCGGTCAGATATGCTGTTTTCCGGGATCCTGCACTGCAGGGTCATACCATCGAAACGATCTGGCGGGCAGGAATTACCGACTGCTTCCTGAAGCCTGTGATGACAGGTCCGGACCGTGAGACCGGCGAGGAATCTGCAATCACATGGATTCCCTATCCGCGCGGCTGGATGGAAGGATTCCATGTCGCAAAGACCCGGGTGCCGGAGTGCCTTGACCGGGAAACCTGGGCGGCGGTCACTGCTTTTAAGCCGGAGAAGACAAAGATCAGACTCAGGATGGAACTGCCGGCAATTCCCGGTATGGCTGTGAAAGATGTTGTTTTACGCCACAGGGGAAAAGACGAACTGTACCATTCCATGCAGTATACACAGACAGAACAGGCCGGGATTATTCGTCTGGATGCACAGATTGATTTTGCCGGCCTGGAATTGAAGCCGGTATACTGGGATCCGCATGTGATCTGTGAATGGAACGGTGTTGTGTACCGTATCCAGGCACACTTTGTTTCGAAAAAGTGGAAACTGCTGTTCTATCTGAAGAATCTGGAATTCAAGGTGGATGATCAGTTTATAGTCTTTCCACAGTACCGGAACGGAGATTTTCTGGCCTTTACATACCGTGAGAGCAGCCCGTATGACGGGACAGCAAATGTACTGAAGGAAGCGTGTGCATTTGGTATTTATAAGGTCTTTGGCTCGTTGCTGCGGCGCAGAAAGATCTGGCTGGTATTTGAAAAGCAGTCCAACTCCGCACAGGATAATGGGTATTATTTCTTTAAATACTGTATGGAGCAGCTGCCGCCTGACAAAAACAGAGAAATTTATTATGTGATAGATAAGCGCTCGCCGGATCTGGATCGAGTCAGTATGTATGGCAGACATGTCGTACCGTTTATGAGCTTCCGGCATCTGCTGTATCTTCTGGCAGCCAGAATCTATATCGGGTCTGAATCTAAAATGCACGTCTATGCATGGCGTCCGAAGATCAGCCTGATCCGGAGACAGATCAGAAACAAGGAGATCATGTTTTTGCAGCACGGTGTGACGGCTCTGAAGCAGGATCATATGATATTCGGGGCGATGAGCGGATTCTCGATGGATTACTTTGTCACAACGTCAAAGTTTGAGCATGATATTATCGAAAAGAATTTTGGCTATGCTTCCGAGAATATTCCGATAACCGGGTTTGCACGCTGGGATGTACTTGAGGATAAGAGTACAGAGACAGACCGGACAATCCTGATCATGCCGACCTGGCGGGCCTGGCTGGAGGAGACCGGCGACGAAGCATTCGTCCAGAGTGACTATTTTAAAAACTACAGTGCACTGCTGAATGACGGACGGCTCGCAGATCTGCTGGAGCGCGATAACTGCGACGTGATTTTCTACCTTCATCCAAAGTTTGCGGGTCTGATTGAGTCCTTCTTTGCAAACCGGCGGGAGGAGAACAGCCGGATTCGTCTGGTGCGTTTCGGAGAAGAGCCGCTGAATGAAATCATGATGCGCGCGCGGATGCTGATCACAGACTATTCCAGTGTCTGCTGGGATATGTATTACCAGAAAAAGCCGGTATTGTTCTACCAGTTTGATCTGGAAAAATACAACGAAGTACACGGCAGTTATATCGATATGCGTACGGAACTGTTCGGGCAGAGGACAGAAGATCGGGAAGAACTCCTGCGGATGCTGGAGGAGACGATCAAAAACGGATTCTGTATCCCGGAGCAGGATTGTCAGGATTATCCGAAGTATTTTGCATACACAGATGATCAAAACAGCGCCAGAATCTATCAGTATCTCAAAGAGCGGGTTAAATAAATGCAAAAAGAGGAAAAAACGATCACAGGTGATCCGGCGAAAGAAAAAACGCCTGACATCAGTATCATAATACCGGTCTACAACGTCGAAGAATATCTGGAGGAGTGTCTGGAGTCTGTTCTGCGGCAGGGATTTGTGCACACCGAAGTCATTATGATCGATGACGGTTCAACTGACAGCAGCGGCCGGATCGCGGAAGAATATGCAGCCAGATATCCGCAGATGCAGGTGTATCATATTGAGAACGGCGGGCTGGGTCATGCCAGAAACCTGGGTGCGACATATGCATCGGGGAAATATCTGATGTTTTTAGACTCCGATGATTTACTGACAGACCGTGCACTGGAACGTATGTTCTACATGGCTGAGTATGACAACAGTGATATGGTTATCTGCAACGTCTGGAGATTTGATTCACAGCGTCGCTGGAGTACATTTCTTCTGCAGCGCGCATTATACAATCTGCCGCGTATTGCGCACATCAGCCGGAATGAAGGTCTGGTGTATGACACCATCTCTACAAATAAACTGATCAGAAGGTCCTTCTTTTTTGAAAATGCATTTCGTTTTGAGGAGAATATTCTCTATGAGGATATGCTGCTTGCCTGTAAGATGCATCATAAGGCAAATCATGTGTCTGTTGATCAGGAGGTCGGATATCTCTGGAGAGAACGGGATGGCGAAACAAGGTCTATTACGCAGAATAAGACAGAGCTGCGCAATCTCAGGGATCGTATACGGGTCTCAAAGTCCATTGGCTGCTTTCTGAAGGAGGAAGGTGCACGGGAAATATTGATGCGGGCATTCTATTACAAGGTACTGGATATCGACCTTTCGATATTCATTAACAATTGTGATTTACTGGATGACGCAGCAATGACAGAGATGCTTGGTCTTATTAATTCGTATATTGATGAATCCATTGATTTTGAGATATTAAGAGAACTCCCAATCCTGCAGCAGGCAAAATATTTATATGTGCGGGAAGGTGATTTGAAGGGACTTCGTGAGGTCAGAGAATTTCAGAAACAACACAATACGGATTTGATTGTCAGTGAAGAGAACAACAGGCTTTATACAAGTGTTCCGTTCTGCGATGGGAGACTGAAACATATCGATTCTACAGAATATCTGACACGGCTTGCACCCAGCAAATACATCGATGATATACGCATGGAACCGGACAGGATTGAAATCGATGCACACGTGTACAGAAGACGGATAAATCTTCTGGCACCGGAAGATCAGAAGATCGAAGCGTGGCTTTGCAGCGAAATCACTGGAAAGAGGATATCTCTGGATGTTACAGCAAGACCGATTGAAAAACTCACAGAACAATACGGGAATGTCAGGGATCCCCTTACCGGACAGACTGGAAATTACAATTATGACGGTGCGGGTTTCTGCCTGACAGTTCCCTTGAAAGAGATAGCCGAAGATCCGGATACAACGGGAAGGTATGTCATTCTGCTTCACTTCCACAACCGTTTTGAGGAGGGGGAAGTGTTACTTTCCGGAGCTGGCGGCGGATTGGTACGGAGATGCCATAGGACGGGAATGGATCAGGACGGAGTCCATGTCCGGTTGAACTTTGGGTTTTCCGATATCCTGCAGATTCAGATCGACAGGGATGCTCCAACACTACAGAAGATACAGAAAACAGAAAAAGGTCTGCAGCTGGAACTGGACACAGAGGCAGAACAGATAATACTGATGCGCAATGATAACAGACCTGTGGGGAACTGCCCAGGGACGGAGAATGATTGCGATCGTAACACCTTTTTCCTTCCGGAATCATGCATGCAGAAAGGATGGCAATACTACTTATATGCTAAAATTGCCGGAACGATCTATCCGGTTTTTGGGAAAACCAAAGGAATACAGTTATTGAAGACGGATCAACGGTCTCAAAACCTATCCGGCCGTTTCAGTATTGCTATCTCAGGAGGAAAATATTTCGGTGTGTGTGATACTACGGGAGACAGCACAATTCGCCTGATGATGGATCAGCAGATCACGATCATCAAAAAGAAAAAAAGGAAAAAGGACAGAGATATTATAGTTACTGCGTTAAGAGGAGAAGCGAGTTCTTCGCGCGTTGTTGACACCGAATTGTTGACAGTCAATACAGAAACAGGTGAGGGGTCAGTTCTGTGCAAAGGAAAGAGAACTGGCTTTGGCAGAATGACAAAGTACCTGTTTCAAGGCAAATTTGGCAATAAAGAGATGAAAAATCAATATCCTTACGGTACTATAGAACCAGTCGTATGTTATCACGATAAGGATGGCGGACGGATTATATCCAGAATGTATACGGTCGAAGATTATAAATAACTGAACGGAAGAACCACTGGCTATCACAAAAAATGTATTATGAAGGGATATACCGCAGGTATGCTTGCAGAAAATAATGTGGGATCATTTGCATGTAAAGTGAGTGTTATAGTTCCGGTTTATAACATGGAAAAATATTTGGGAGAATGTCTGGATTCGCTTGTTAAGCAGACAATCTCCAAAGACGATATAGAGGTGCTGCTGATAGATGACGGTTCACCTGACAACAGCATCGATATTATGCGGAACTATGCAGAAAAGAATGAATGGATGAAAATACTCCGGAAAGAAAACGGAGGTCTTTCTGATGCAAGAAATTACGGGATTCTGCATGCTGCCGGGAAGTACTTATTTTTTCTTGATGCAGACGACACTTTGAGCCCGGAAACGCTCGATAATGTTACTGCTTTTTTTGAAGAGCATTATGATGAAGTGGATCTGGTGACATATTATGAAATCCCTACTTTAAATGGCCAGAAGACAAAGCCTCATTTTCGGTTCAGACGGTTAAAGAAATCCGGCATATATGATCTGACGGAACCGGAGAACATTTATATTACTCAGACAAGAATCAATGTTTGTGTAAAAAACATGCGCGACGATAATATTTTGTTCGACTTGGACAGATCGTTCAGGCATGAAGATCAAAAGTACTGCACGCAGATTATTCAGAATCGCATGAAGATCGGATATTGTGCAGAAGGAACATATATATATCGCAAACAGCCGGATAGTATTGTCAGAACTTACTTCTATGCATATTACATTTTTGAGTCGACAATGCGTTTCTGGGAGGAATTATTCGGTGGATATGAAAAAGGTCATGTTCCGCAGTATATACAGGCGTTATATCTGAATGATCTGAACTGGAAGACAAAGCTCGATATTTTACTTCCATATCACTACGACAGTTACAAATTTGAACAGGCTCAAAAACGTATTGTAAACCTTCTGAATCAGGTCGATGATGAAGTGATTATCAATCATCCTATGGTAAATAAATATCACAGAATGTACTTTATCGGGATGAAAACAAATAACGATCTGCAGCATCTGTGCGGACCAAATCACCTGGTCATTACAAATCGCAACCGGCCAATTCATCATGAGGATAAAATTGAAATTCATGTGATGAAGTTTTATGTCGGTATGGGGAAAATCAAGTTTTGTGCAGTTTTGAAATCAGACTATTTCTATCAATACAAAAAGCCAGAGCTATATCTGGTTTATAACGATGAAATAAACAATAAACAGCCGATTGAACTCAGAGAATCAGCATTTAATTATTACCTTGCAAAGCAAAAGACAAACGAATTTTGGCTGTTTGATCTGGAATTTGATCTGAACAAAGTGAAGTCATTCGGTTTTAAAGTTGCTGTGGACAATTTCTACTTCAACACATACTGTACATTTGACTGGATGGTCTACTTTAATACCGGTGCAGGAAGATATGAATGGCTTATAGAAAACAAACAGATTACTTATGATAATGGCAGCGGCTGTTTTCTGATTAGTAATGTAAATGCTGAAGCGTTATCAGCTTACCATAAAAAAATCAGAGATAAATATAAATCTTCAGACAAGAAAAAATGGCTGGCAAGGCAGGCGGTCATTACAGCCGGCAAAGAGTACAAAGGTGCCTGGCTGTATTATGATTGCAAGGGTGTCGGACGAGATAATGCCTATTTTCAATTTGATTATGATTTTAACAGAAAAGATGGCATATCCAGATATTATGTGATCAATGAAGAAAACTTTGACGCGTTGAAAAAGACATTTCCAAAGGAACAGCGGAAATATCTTATTCAATTTGGATCATACAAGCACAGGATAATCTATCTGAACGCTTCAAAAATAATCACTGCATATATCGAAATAAACAATACACTACCGTTTACCAAAGGCAGATATGCATCATATGCGGATCTTGATCATCCAAAAGAGGTAGTGTATTTACAGCATGGCGTTCTGCATGCGCATCTTCCCTGGAAGTATTCCCGAGAACGTCTTCGGCTGGACAAAGAAGTTGTTTCAACCCGATTTGAAGCGGATAATCTGGTGAATCATTACTGTTTCCGAAGACAGGATTTGATAACATGCGGGATGCCCAGATATGACTTTATCGAGACGGAACAAAAATCGGTTAACCGTATTCTCTTCGCGCCGTCGTGGAGAAAGTATCTGATCGGACAGGATAACAACGGATGGGTAACGACAGAAGAGAAGTTTAGGAATTCACTGTATTTTAAGGAAACGCAGGAATTTTTGAATTCAAAAGAACTGAATACGATTCTGAATGAGTTTGATTTCTATCTGGATTTTAAGCTTCATCCCATATTTGCCCGTTATAAGAATATGTATCATATTGATAATCAGCGTGTTTCGATGGCAGATGCAAAAGTGAAGGAAACAGAGTACAGTGTTTTTATTACGGATTTTTCTTCGTTTGTATTTGATTTTGTTTATCTGAAAAAGCCAATCATCTATTTTCTGCCTGATCAGGAACTGTTCAGGGCAGGATTGAATGATTACAGAGAACTCGATCTGCCGTTGGAAAATGCATTTGGAGAGGTTGCACTTAATGCAGAAGAAGCTGTAAAAGCGTTGAGAGAATTGCTGAAAACAGGATGCAGGATTCCGGAGAAATATGTACATATGTATCAGAAATTTTTCTATCATTATGATGACAAGCAGAGAGAACGTTTATATCTGGCCCTCACTGGAAAGCAGGCAGTAAGCAGCCATGGAGAACTGTTATGAAACGTAATAGTATAATTGCAAAAGCAAAAAGATACGCAAAGGGAAAAATTATCTCTTTAAGCGAGAGAACAATATCTGCTGAGAGAAAAAAGAACAATTCGGATTTCGCAAAGCTGGAAGTATATATCAAAGGGAAGGATCAGGATCATATCTGGGCCTTCTGTGCCGGAAATACAAGTCAGGATTTTAGAGGTAATCCAAAGTTTTTATTTGCGTATATTCAATACTACAGACCGGATATTTTTGCATATTGGTTTTGTGAAGAAGAGGAAACTCTTGAGCAAGTACGAGGACTCGGGTTCCCGGCATTTGACAGTAATTCGGCGGAAGCTCATTATCTGTTTTCACTGACGGGTGTATTAGTAGCAGAACAGGTAAAAGACTTTATTCCTGCAGAACTGAAATGTGCAAAGTATCTCAATCTGTGGCATGGAGTTGGCTTTAAAAGGGTTGAGCGTAAACTGTATGAAGGTACGATAGCCATGCCAATTGCCAAAAAGTATGTAAGGAATAATGCATATTATCGTGATTATCAGTTGCTTTGTGTAACTTCTCCGATGATCGAAAAAGAATTTGCACTGGACTGTGGCGTGGATGACGATCATTTTATCAGATGCGGATATGTACGTAATCTATATCAACGCAATTTCAGAAGAATTGCCAGCTTCGATCATGATCTTCGTAAACGCAAAGGCCTGTCTCCGAAAACAAGATTTGCTGTATATGCACCGACGTATCGTGCAAAACATGGAGATGCTTTTGCAAGTGCGATGAAAGATCTTGAGGCGCTTTATGCGTGCTGTGAGAAAAATGATATTTTAATGATATTCAAAGTGCATCCTTACATGGAGAAGGAGGCAGCATTTCTTGATGCCAAAAAGCGGTATGGAGACAGACAATATTTCATGTTTTGGGATAATCGGGAAGATTTTTATGAGGTAATGGATCAGATGGATCTTGCCATTATCGATTATTCCAGTATTGTCTCAGACATGATAGAAATGGGAATCCCTCATTATATCCGTTACGTCTTTGATATTGATGAATACTGTGTAGAGGGAGTTACACAGAGCAAGGAAGCGTTTTATGAGCGTACATTGGGTGAAATCTGTCTGGATTTCAGGAGCCTTCTTCGAGCTATAGAATCGTTTGAAAATAAGCAAGAAGAAGAAGATATCAAACGAATTCATGACTTATTTTGGAGTTATTCAAAAGGAAAAGATGATTTTGAAACGATTATTGAGAAGGCAGTCTCATTTAAAGTGACAGAGCGTCAGTTTCCGGTATTATATAGTTTTGATGTTTTTGATACTCTGATCAGCAGAAAAGTGCTGGAACCTGAGGGGATTTTTTATGCCGTGCGAGAGCGCATGATAGAAAGCGGAGAGTTCCCGTCAGATCTGGTGAATCACTATCCATCAATCAGGCAAACCTGTGAACAGAATGTGCGCGAGTATTATCGGAAAACGCAGGATGAGCGCGCGAGTGACCACATAGAGATACAAATGTGGGAAATCTTTGAGCGTATGAAAACTTTGTACGAACTCCAGGATGATCAGGCTGAAAAACTGATGGATTGGGAGATACAGGAGGAACTGGATAATGTAATACCGCTTACAGAGCAAATTCAATATGTTAAAGAATTGCGGGATAATGGGAATACCGTCGTATTAATAAGCGATATGTACTTATCAGAAGAAATCGTACGAAAGATGTTGGTAAAGGCGGATCCGGCACTTTCCGACGTGCCGTTGTTTCTTTCGAGTTCATTCGGGGTCCAAAAGACAACACAGAAGCTGTTTTTTGAAGTCTACAAATCATTCTCTCCGTATTACAATTTTGGAAAATGGATTCATACAGGAGATAATGAAGTGGCTGATCGAAAAAGGCCGAGAGACTTTCGCATAGAAGCACATCAGATTAAGCGCCCTGAGTTTGGGAACCTTCAAACGCAGATGGTGAAAGAAATAGGGACAAAAGATGCTTTTCTTGTAGCTGCTCTTCAGGCAAGAATGGGGTTGCAGTACACTTCACCTAAGGAGCAGCTTGTATTGTCGTTTATTTCGCTGTGTATGGTACCGTATATCGATTGGGTTTTGAATGACGCGGTCAGAAGAGGTTATCAGATTCTGTATTTTGTTTCACGTGACGGACATCATCTGAAGCGGATTGCAGATGTAATTATAGCCAAAAGAAATCTCCCATTGGAGACGAAATATATCTATGCGTCACGCAGAACATGGAGGATTCCTTCATTTATCACCGAGATTGATCCATCCTTCTGGTTGAGTTATGGAAACTTTAATGCGGTTCAGTCAGCGGAGAAACTACTGAAGGCCATGGATATTGATCAGTCAACATTTGATGAGTTGTTCTCGGAGGTGGACTTAGAACAAATTAATTTTGAGGATAAAGAAGAATCTCAGGCACTGGTAGATGTGGTAAAGAGTTCTTCAGAATATGAATCATTTTTATTAAGGAAGGCTGAAGAAGAGCGTATTCTCGTATGTGGTTATCTAAAACAAGAGATTGATGAGGATAAACCGTTTGCTATGGTAGAGTATTGGGGACGTGGAAATGCGCAGGCATGTTTCACCAGATTGTGGGAGCATACGATCGGAAAGGAAGCGGATGCACCATTTTATTATTTGCGTTCAATCCTGCCAACGGAAGGTCATTCTATTCGTCATAATTTTGTATCAAACAATGTACCACTCTTATTTATGGAAAGTATATTTGCCAATATGCCATATAAGAGTGTTGAGAAGTATGTTCGTACACCAGATGGGATTCAGCCCAAACTGGAAGCAATCTCTTACGATCAAGTTTTATTTGAAGCGACGCAAGTGATACTGCCGCAGTTTGCAGCGGAATATGCACAACTGGAACTTCAGGACAGGGATGCTACGGCACGGCTCCTTCAGGAGTTTGCTTTGAATTATTTTGATGAAAACAAAGGGCAGGAAGAGTTTGCAGATCAAATTGGTGTATTAACAGACTCAGCAGCACTTTTCTCAAATAAGCGTGAATTTGCACCGCCGTTTACAATGGAGATGCTTGATAAATTTGAGGAAAAAGAGTTGGCAAGGGGTGAGACAATCGTTACTTCATCAATCTCCATGTCTGTTGCCCGTTCATCAAAGGCGGTAAAAGAACGTTATTTTGAAATGTATCAGATTTTTCCTGGCGAAGATCCTGCAGGAGGAATTCTATTAAAAGAAAAGCACAGGAAATTAAATGAAACCTATGAAAAACGCTACATAAATCTGATCCAACAGGCTAAAGATTTCAAAGGCTTTTATGATGAGGCAGTACAGAATAATGATGTAAAGAAACAGATTTTGTTTGTCGGAGATAAGTCTGCATTTGGGTCAACACAAAATCTGGGGATGCTTCTTGGAAACTCCGCGTTCGAAAACACTGTTAAAGCGCAGTTGGTGCGGTTGGAATTGGATACGGCCGAAAAGAATTTGAAGGAGGCGGCACAGTTATTTGCGCAGTCAGCTGTTGTAATATCACAGAATCCGATTCCGTTTTTGTATGGGATAAAACTTCGGGAGGAGACAAAACAAATCCTTATTCCGGGATATGCAGTTTCATTTTATAAAAAGGGTCTTGGCATGAATTATTATGCTAAATGGCAGGATAAGTATCAGAAAACTGCAAGCAGAAATGCAATTGATTATATCCAGCTTCCTGCAGAAACGCTCAAAGACGAATATTTATCTGCTTTTGCTCCTGCACTGGAGAATGTAAAAACAATTCCAGGGTGTTGCTTTACAGATCTTTATTACGACAGGAAATTTGCGGAAAATGCAAGAAAAAAACTGATTACAGTGATGCCTGAAGCAGCTTCAAAAAAAATAATTCTTTATCTGCCACATGTGCGTCTGGTTCAGGAGGATTATCCATGGGCAAGTTTGTTGGAAATGCACGCCTTGCAGCATTTGCTTGGAAATGAATATATGGTTGCAGTGCATATGAATAAACGTCAGATGGAGCAAACACCGTTTGATAATGTTCTTGAGGTAGAAGGATTTAGCAGACTCATTAAGCGGGGGATATCTTTGCGCGAACTTATGGTGGCGTGTGATGTGATTGTCGGTGATTATAGAGACACATTTTTTGAAGCAGCGCTGATGGACAAGCCTGTATTAGCTTCAGCGGGTGACTATGACAATATGCGGAGAGATTCAAATATCTCCGGGATTACAGATGACTGGACGTCATATGAGTTTTGCCCAATTGTCAGAACAGCTGGTGAATTAGCTGAATGCCTTAACAATCCAGAAGGATATAATAATGGAAAAATAAAGGCATTCCGGGATAAATATCTTACGGCTTGTGATGGAAATAGTGTAGGACGGTTCGCAGAAAAATTGTGTGAAATATTAGATTATAGTTAAGCGTTTTTGCGTGTGGCTCTTATATAGTAAGTAAAGGAGAATAAGCAGATGCATCTAGTTAGATCTAATAGATTATTTTTGAAAAATGATGAGAACTGTTTAGATAAAAAAAAATATATTCTCATTTACACAATTGTTTTTTTGCTGGGGTGTAGTTTAGTTTTTGTTCAATTCCTTATTAATCATAAGTCATTTGTATTTGTTGATACAAATGGAGGAGGTGATGGATTAGTAATACACTATAATGCGTTTGTGTATTACGGAAAATATTTGAGACATATTATAAGATCGCTATTACATTCTGGGAAACTTACAATTCCGATGTGGGATCTTAGTATTGGATATGGGCAGGACATCATACAAACATTATGGTTTTATGCAATTGGGGATCCATTTGCTTTTTTATCTGTTTTCATTCCTACACGTTATGCAGAGATAGGATATTGTGTTGTATTAATTCTAGAATTATACCTAGCTGGCTTAAGTTTTTCCTATTTCTCTAGATATGTTGGGAACAAGGATATCCCTACACTTATCGGGTCAATGATTTATGTATTTTCTGCATATCCGATTTATATAGTTACTCTTCATCCTTATTTTTCGTTGCCAATGGTTTTTTTTCCGTTGTTATTAGTTGGTGTCGAGAAACTGTTAAATAACAAGTTTAGTGTGTATTACTGCTTTGTTATAGCCTTATCAGCAGCATCTTGCTTTTATTTCTTTTACATGATGGCAGTTTTTGTGTTTGTATACACATTAATACGTTTTTTTTCGAGCTATAATATACGAGATATTAAACGACTATTATTATTAATTGGCCGGTTTATGCTCAACTCATTATTAGGAATAGGCATTTCGGCTATTATATTATTACCATCTATGTACAGTTTGCTTTCGTCAGATAGAGCGACAGGGGCAGATAATTATATTCCTTATTTCTATTCTAAGGAATACTATTTGCGATGTTTTGGAAGATTACTGGCAGGTGGGGGAGACTATTATGTATACATGGGGTATTCTGCTTTAGCAGTATTTGTTTTGTTGTTTTTTGTTATTCACACCACTAGTAAACATAGTAAAAAAAGTAAAATATTGTTAATCTCGCTACTGTTTTTGCTTGTAGGTTTGTGCGTTCCATATTTTGCACATCTTATGAATGGGTTCGCTTATGTTACCAATAGATGGATATGGGCCTTGGATTTGCTGATTGCATTTCTAGTAGCTTACTGTCTTCCGAAGATGTTCGTGGCATCGGAAAAAGAATGGGGGATAACGGTAGTTGTTACGCTTGTATATGGGTTTTTCACAATTAATTCCACATACAACCAAAGTATAATCGTGATTAACAATGTAGTAATAATGTACTTTTGGATCATTGCCTTTTCTTTTTTGCGGAAGACAAGTATCGGACAGATCCGAAAGTATAGTTTTATCCTTGTTTGCGCCATAGTATTTTTGGCATATAATTCGTTTTATACATATTCTCCAAAGAAAGAGAATTATCTTCAGTGCTTTGGAGAAGCAGGAACAGCATATAATGAATTGACCCAAAACACTCCAGGGTATGCTATTACGAAGCTCGACGACAGAACTCTTTTTCGGTTTGATACGGCAGGAAGTGCTTCTTCGGATGTAAAAAGGAATTCAAGTATGCTCTTGAAGCAATATGGAACATCCTATTATTTCAGTACGCATGGAGGGGATTTTCCGGAGTATATTAAGGATTTGGAATTAAACTATACAATGCAGCAGACATTCTATAATTTAGATCAAAGAAGTTTCTCTGATACATTATTGGGGGTGAAATACGTTGTTATAAAAGAAGGTGAAGAATATAATTTGCCTTACGGCTATGATTGTTTGGTTGACAGGATGGGGGATTATTGTATATATAGTAGCAAAAATAGACTTCCATTAGCATTTCTAAGTAATAAGATATTAAATATGTCTCAGTATAAAAATGCTACTTCCGTACAAAAACAGCAGATGCTTTTGCAGGGGATCGCAGCGGAAATAGATTTATCGGAATATGATCTAAACAAAACAGAACCTTTATTTAATGATGAAATACTTGATTATCAGATTGATAAATGCGAGGGGATTACGATTGAAGGAAATCGTTTCTTAGTTAAAGAGAATGATGCTTGTCTGGATTTGAATTTTGAATCCCAAAAAGATGGTGAGTTATATGTGAGGTTTGATGGACTTGATTATAATTCTGAAGATGGAAAAGCGACATCTTGTGTTATAGACTTGAATTCTGCTGAAGACTCAGGTGCCAGACTACATTTTCAAAACAATAAGAATGCATATTATAATGGGAATCACTCATTCCTTACAAATCTCGGTTATTCTAAAGGCGAAAGAAGTAGCATTCACCTTACTTTTAGAAATCAAGGTATCTATACGATCAGAAATCTGGAAATCATTTATCAGCCCGTTTCTGAAATAGAATCACAAAGGAAAAGAATGGTTTCCTCGGAATTAGATAGTATTGAGTTAATAGAAAATGGCTTTGACTTATCTTCTTCTTATCAAAACGATAGTGTTTTGTTTATCTCTGTCCCATATTCTGAAGGATGGAAAGCATATGTTGACGGTGTCCAAGTGCCTGTAGTGAAAGCAGACAGTGCTTTTCTTGGAGTTCCGATAAAAGGAGGATCGAAGTCGATAGCTCTTAGATATAGAACACCTTTATTATATGAGGGAGCAGTTGTTAGTTTTGGATCAGTAATTGTTTTTTTTATCACATCAATTATGAGTTTTAAGAAAAGAAAAGGAAAGAAGAAATGATTCTATATATTGTTGTACCTTGTTTTAATGAAGAAGAAGGTATAGTTCAATCAGCCGAGAGATTAAATGGTTTTCTTGCAGAACTGATGGAAAAAAACAGAATTTCCTCAAATAGCAAAATCGTTTTTGTAAATGATGGTTCCAGGGACAAAACAAAGGAGTTACTGGAAAATATATGCAAAAATAATATAAGTTGTTCGTTGATTAGTTTTTCTAGGAATTTTGGGCATCAATATGCAGTGCTTGCTGGATATCACTTTTCAAAGGATAAATGTGATGCTTGTATTTCTATTGATGCAGATTTACAGCAGGATATTAATGCAATTTATGATTTTCTGGATTGCTATGAAAAGGGAAATGATATTGTATATGGCGTGAGAAATGATAGAAATACGGATGGTTTTTTCAAAAAAAGCACTAGTCAGATTTTTTATCGGTTCATGTCAAAAATGGGATGTGAAGTAATTCCTAATCATGCAGATTACCGTTTACTCTCAAAAAAGGCCTTAAATGAATTGTCTCATTATCCCGAAGGGGCGGTTTTCTTACGTGGCTTGATTCCTACTATGGGGATGAAGTCAGACATAGTATATTTTGATGTGTTTGAGCGAACAGCCGGACAATCAAAATATACTATGAAAAAAATGTTAAAACTAGCAATGGATGGAATAACATCATTCTCAGATAAGCCAGTTTTTGCTATTTTAAAAATAAGCTTAATTAGTATCGTTATCAGCATTGTTTTGTTCATTATTAATGCAATTATAACTCCAGAAAAAATAACAATGGTGCTGTTTGCTTTAGGTTTTCTGTTTAGCGGTTTGATCGAATTATTTATTTGGATCATAGGAGTATACGTGGTCAGAACTTATTTAGAGTCAAAAAATAGACCACGTTATATCATTGAATCTGTTATTCATGAGGTGAACGAATGAATTGGCAACATTTAAAAAAGAATACATTCTTTAAATTTATAGGTGTGGGGGTTATAAATACTATTGTCGGAACGGCTATAATGTTCGGAGCATATAATTTATTACATTGGAATTACTGGATTTCTTCTGCTTTAAACTATATTGTAGGAGGCATTATTAGCTTTTTTCTGAATAAAAATTTTACTTTCAAGTATGATGGAGATAATGCCAAGGCAGCATTGAGATTTATTATTAATATAACAATATGCTATTTGATCGCATATGGATTAGCTAAACCCGCTGTTTACAAATTATTAAGTCATTCTACAAAATCAGTTCAGGAAAATGGAGCAATGGTTTTGGGAATGGGCTTATACGTTTTACTTAATTATTTTGGACAAAGATTTTTTGCTTTTAAAAGTAGTAACTAGTATTTCTCTTTTTGATTTTCTAGAGTGGAGGATATGAAAAATATCTGTAAGGAATTCAAAAGTTCATTTTTTCTTTAACGTGTTTCTAGTAACTGGGTAAACTATCCCTGGTAGGTAACTCATATTATGAACAGACTCGATATATTTTAATGATTTATGCGAATACTATCCTCATTGGTGATTACTTTACCATTTAATGCAGATAATAAAATAAAGGTGATATGTTAAAAAAACTTTGGCATGCGTCAGTAAAAATGTTGCCACTTTGAATTAATTACAGCAAAGAGAAAACTAATTGTATAATTATTTCAAGAGATATTTGTTGAGGTTGGAGAGTCTACTATGAATATAGCAATTATCATCGCCGGTGGTTCCGGCAGCAGAATGGGACAGGATATCCCAAAGCAGTTTATCAATGTCTATGACAAACCGATTTTGATCTATACGCTGGAAGGTTTTCAGAAACATCCGCAGATTGATGCAATTGAAGTTGTATGCATCGATGGCTGGCATGATATTGTCTGGGCTTATGCAAAACAATTTAATATTGATAAGCTGAAATGGATCGTTTCGGGAGGAAATTCTGGTCAGGAGTCGATCCGTAACGGTGTATATCATCTGGAAGGTATCGCATCTCCCGATGATACAATCATCATTCATGACGGGATCCGGCCGCTTGTCGACGAGACTGTTCTTTCAGATGTCATTATAAAGTGTAAGCAATACGGAAACGCTGTTACATCACTGCCATATAATGAGCAGATCTTCGTTGTCGATGATGATATCAGCACTACAAAATATATTCCGCGAGAAACACTGCGCAGAGTATCTACGCCGCAGGCCTATCAGTTTGGTCTGCTGGATGAGAAGTATCACGAGGCATTTGAAAAAGAGATTGGCATATATGGCTCTTCCTATACAAATACAATGATGGTGGAACTTGGTGTCCGTTTGTATTTTGCTGCAGGATCAGATAAAAATATTAAACTGACTACCAAAGATGATCTGGAGATGTTTAAAGCATATTTAAACTCTGATAAGAGTAATTGGTTAAAATAAAGCTGCAGTATGAAAGAATAGCGGGATACAGGAATATGAACATTTTTGAAAATGAATTATATCTTGAGGATGTAAGGGCAGCTGCAAAGACGGATCTGCCGTGGAACAGACTGAAAAATAAGAGTATACTGCTGTCCGGAGCGACCGGTTTAATCGGAAGCTTTCTGGTTGATGTTTTGCTGGAAAAAAACAGAACAGACGGATTGAACTGTAAAATCTATGCACTCGGGAGAAATGAACAAAAAGCCCGGGATCGCTTCCCGAATCTGGAAAATGATCCATTGCTGGAGTTTGTTTCACATGATATCAATCTGCCGCTGACATCTGTTGAAGCGGAGAAGGTTGATTTTGTTCTGCATTTGGCATCGAATACACATCCTGTGCAGTATGCGACAGATCCAATCGGAACGATAACCACGAATATTATCGGACTGCAGAATATGCTGGAGTTTGCAGCATCACATCACACTGAACGGTTTGCATTCGCATCATCCAACGAGATTTACGGTGAAAACCGTGGAGATGTAGAATTGTTTGACGAAGATTACTGCGGGTATATTGATTCCAATACGCTGCGGGCAGGTTACCCCGAAAGCAAACGTTGCGGAGAAGCACTCTGTCAGGCGTATATTTCCCAGAAAGGACTGGATGTGGTAATACCAAGGCTGACACGGTCATATGGTCCGACAATGCTGCAGTCTGATACAAAAGCGATCAGTCAGTTTATCAAAAAAGGCATAGCAGGTGAAAACATAGTGCTGAAGTCGGCGGGTACACAGTTTTATAGTTATACATATGTTGCAGATGCTGTCAGCGGACTTTTAACCGTTCTCCTGAAAGGAGAAAAGGGAGCGGCTTATAATATTGCTGATGAACAATCAGATATTATGCTGAAAGATCTGGCGGCGTTGATTGCAGGCTTTTCAAACAAAGAAGTTGTTTTTGAACTGCCGGATCAAACAGAGGCGGCTGGTTTCAGCAAGGCAACGAAGGCGCGGCTGAACGGAGATAAGCTGAAACGGCTGGGATGGCAGCCCTGCTATACCATTGAAAGCGGGATAGAGCGGACAATGCGTATTCTGGCCGGCTGAAAAAAATATATATTATTGAAATGTATTTCTTGATCCATGGGTTGAACACAGAATATTCGCAAGGATGGTATGATTAACAGAAAGCAAATAAAACCTCACGTGTTTGTGATGATCATCATGCTGTTTCTTCTGGTCTGTCTGGCAGGTATCTCCGGACAGACTGTTTGTGCTGCAAACGCATCAGGAAATGCATCGCTGAAGCGGACCAGTTTTAAGAATAAGTATACAATTTACATCGGAAAGAGCAAACAGGTTAAAGTATCCTTCCGGTCAGGCGTCAGGAAGAGCCGGATCATATGGAAATCAAGCCGGCCGTCTGTAGCAAAAGTACAGGTGTCCAAAAATGGCAGGGTCTGCAGAATTAAAGCGCTGAAAAAAGGAAAAACCATTATATCCTGTTATCCGAAAGGCAAACCCGGCAGAAAACTGACCTGTATGATAACGGTTAAGAAACGGGTGCCGAAGATCAAGTCCCTGACATTTGCGGACAATGCACGTGTGATCTATGTGGGTGACAAAGTAAAGAACAGTCTGACGGTGAAGCCTTCCGGGGCAAAAAAATCAAAAGTGACGTATACGTCGTCTGATCCGTCAGTCGCCAGGGTCAGCGCAAAGGGTGTTGTGACCGGCATCAAGGCAGGAACAGCACGTATTACAGTGAAGTCCACGGACGGATCCAAAAAGAAAGCTTCCTACAAAGTAATAGTCAGAATGATTTCTTTTGCGGTTTCATCTGCAAAGATTTATATCGGGGATACCTATACCAATAAACTGAAAAATACAATCAATGTGGCAGGTGCGACCAGCATCAGGTGGTCCTCTTCCGATCCGTCAGTTGCGACGGTAGATGCGTCAGGAAAGGTGACCGGTGTCGGAAAAGGGACAGCAGTGATTACTGCAAAGATCCAGAATCAGGCAGGCGCAGATGTTTCTTATTTGCTTACCGTATCGCTGCGCATACGCAAGGACAGCACGAAATTTATTGCGCATCGCGGATTGAGTTCGGCGGCGCCGGAAAACACACTACGAGCCTTTGAACTGGCCGGTGCGGCAGGTTTCTGGGGAGCAGAGACAGATATACGGAAAACCAGTGACGGACATTTTATTCTTCTGCATGACGCCACATTCAGCAGAATGTGCGGGGTCAGCAAAAAACCGGAGAACATGACACTGGAGGAAATCCGTGCGCTGCGCATCACAGCAGGCAATCAATATGAAACTTACAAAAACGACCTTCGGGCTACCGTTGTCCCGACGCTGGAAGAATACCTGGAGGTCTGTAAAAAGTATAATATGGTGCCGGTGATTGAGATCAAGATGACTTATCAGCGGAATACATCTGACGATCTGTCCATGCAGAATATGGAACGCGAGGATATGGAAGAACTCTTCCGGATTACGAACGCGAAAATGGGAAGCCGGCCGTATATGTTTATCGATTTTGATTATGAGACGCTGCTGGTTATGCAAAATGTTCTGCCGATTGAAAACAGACCGAATATTACACTGCAGTATATCAGCAACAGTTATGACAGTAAGATGCACAGCGTCTGTGAGCTGAACGGGTTTGAGTATGATCTGAAGCATACCGGAATAACCCGGACCGCAGTCCGGAATCTCCGGGCACAGGGATCAAAAGTGAATCTGTGGACCGTTGATGACAGGGATCAGGTCGAAAATTATATTATCGATGGAATTGATTATATTACAACGAATAAGCGGTTTTGGTGACAGTATAAGTGTTTTCCGGGCATATGCAGACAGACTTGAATTAAAAGGGGGCCTTATATCATGACAGAAAACAGGCAGGTGTTCATCACGGGTGCGGCTGATTCAGCTGCTGACTCCGGGCGGAAAAAAATTATGCGGCTTATGCTGTTGGTATTGATTCCGTTCATACTCATAATGTCTGCGGCGGAGGTCTTTGCCGGGAATGCCGCCATGAATCAGGTGACCCCGGAAACAAAGTATATTATGATCGGAGATTCATACGCGATTCAGCCGGTCCAGCATCCGGAACAAAACTGGCCGGATCAGTTATATAAAAAATTAAATATGCAGGATTCGGAAGTATGCATTATAAAGAGAGGCGGATATGGATTTATCGGAAAGCATAACCGGAAGGCGTTTATTGATCTGATCAGACCGCTGGAAAGCAGTCAGAACATAAAAGCAATTATCATTGCCGGCGGCCTGACCAATGATTTGAAATTCAGCAAACAGAAAATCCGGAAAGCATTTAAAAAGCTGAATGTACTGCTGAAAGAGAAGTATCCCAACGCGCGCGTTTATTATGGTGCGATCAACTGGAAGAAAAAGAAAGCAGTTCAGAGAAAAATCAATAAAAGAAAAGCGCTGTATTATCTGTTTAGTCAGGAGAATGGATGGGTTTATCTTCCGAGAGCACAGGACGCGCTCAAAGGACAGAAACATTGTATAAAAAAGGATAAACACCATCCGACAATGGCGGGCGTGAACAGGATTGTAGCGGCAATGTACGAAGATTTAAAGGGCTATTTTCCTGTAAGTTGATCTCCTGACATATCTGTCTTATAATAATTATAAGTATGCTCTTTTTGGACAAATAATATGATTGGGGAAACAGTCAGATGGATAAAATAGCAGTCCTGCTTCCGTGCTGGAATGAGGAAGTTACAATTGGAAAAGTTGTCTCGGACTGGAAACGGTGTATGCCTGAGGCGACAGTTTATGTTTACAACAATAATTCTACGGACCGGACTGCAGAGATCGCAGAAGCAGCCGGCGCAATTGTGCGCAATGAATATCAGCAGGGTAAGGGCAACGTCATCCGGCGGATGTTCCGGGAAATTGATGCGGAATGCTACATTATGGCGGACGGCGATGACACCAATCCTGCCGAAAACGGTCCGGATCTGGCGGAAGCTGTCCTGGAGCGCGGCGCAGATATGGCAGTGGGAGACCGTCTTTCTACGACCTATTATACGGAGAATAAACGCGCGTTTCACGGTGCAGGCAATACCTTCGTGAAACAGGCGATTAACCGGCTGTTTAAGACAGATATTCATGATATTTTTACCGGCTACCGGGCGTTCAGCTATGAGTTCGTTAAGACGTTTCCGGTTCTCTCCAAAGGGTTTGAAATTGAGACGGAGATGAGCATTCATGCAGCTGATAAAAATATGCGGATCGAGAACATTGAGACGGACTATCGCGACCGGCCGGAGGGAAGCGAATCAAAGCTGAACACCATATCTGACGGAATGAAGGTAATCCTGACAATCGTCCGTCTTTTCCGTACTTATAAACCGCTGGCGTTTTTCGGAATCCTTTCGTTAATTCTCGCAGCTCTTGGACTCGGGTTCATGATCCCGGTGCTGATCGCATATGCACATACCGGAATGGTCGGAAAATATCCGACATTGATTGTATGCGGATTTACAGTAATTGCCGCACTGATGTCCCTGTTTACCGGATTAATTCTGGAGTCCGGCATGACAAAGAACCGGCAGGACTTTGAGATGCAGCTGATCCATGCGCGTGATGAGAAAGAGCGCAAACGGAACATGAGATGACGGAGCCGCTTTAAAAAAGAGGGAATGCAGGATGTATCATAATACAAAGTCAGAGCAGGACTGCTGCGGCTGTTTCGCATGTGAGAAAATCTGTGGAACAGCTGCTGTTTGTATGCAGAAAGACGAAAAAGGTTTTTATTATCCAGTCGTAGATGAAGAAAAGTGCGTGCACTGCGGGCGCTGTGAGGCAGTCTGTCCGATGGAAAAAAATTATGTCGGCGTGTCCGCAGAGCCGGAAATCTATGCTGCTGCCTGCAGGGATGTACGGGTTGTAAAAGCCAGTTCTTCCGGCGGCGTTTTTTCTGCGCTTTGCAAATGGATTCTGAAACAGGATGGCGTCGTTTACGGAGCTGCATTTGACGAGAACTACGCAGTCAGCCACATGCGCGGGACAACCGCAGAAGCATTTCGGAGGTTTCGCGGTTCTAAATACGTCGAGAGTAACATTTCCGCTGTTTACCAGGAGGCAGAACAGGATCTGCGGGCGGGACGTACAGTCCTGCTGTCAGGAACGCCCTGTCAGATTTCGGCGTTGAAGGCTTATCTGGCGATGCGAAAAATCCCAACAGAAAAGCTGTATACGTGCGATATCATCTGCCACGGTGTTCCTTCGCAGAAGGTCTGGAAAGATTATCTGGATCTGATCCGGGCGCAGTATCTTGCAGAGGGCGATCAAATTCAATCTGTTAATATGCGCAGCAAGCAGCAGGCATGGGAGTCGCAGGAACTGAAGATTTCTCTGAAAAACGGGAATATCGACAAAGAAGTCAGGGACTTTTCCTTTAATACGCTGTTTCACTCTCTGAATCTGCACAGAGCGTCATGTTTTCACTGCAGGTATACCAGTTATCAGCGGCCGGGGGATCTCACGCTGGGTGATTTCTGGAATTTCAGGCAGGCGAAGCTGTCATTTCAGCCGGATGCGGGAATTTCAGAAATCCTTGTGAATACAGAAAAGGGGAAGCATCTGCTTGAAGCCGTCCGTAAGGATCTGCAGATGCAGGAGATATCCCGGAAAGACAGCTGGCAGGCGCATCTGGAGTTCTCGTCGAAGGAGCCGGCAGGACGCAGAGCGTTCTGGGAAGAATATCTGAAGGCAGAAGTATTATCTGAGAAGGAACAGGTTCTGCGGAAATATATGAAGGGCAGCCTGCTGACACGTCTGATCCGCACGGCCGGCCCTGTGCTCCGGAAGACCGGTCTGTATACGGCAGCCGGGAAACTGTACCGGAGTGTTGTAAAAAGATAGATTGGTATTTACGGAAAGTGATTCGTTTATGACAGATACGAAAAAGAAAGTCGGCATTATAACCTTTCACAATTATGATAATTATGGAGCGATTTTGCAGAGTTATGCACTGCAGAAGCGGATTCGCCAGACCGGGAAGGATGTGGATATCATTGACTATAACTGTGAATATATCAGCAAACCCTTTTCCTTACAGACATTGAAAAAAAAGGGGCTGTTTAACTATATTTATGGTGCGATCGGACATATCTGCTATCTTCCGCGCCGGTACCGGTGTCAGAAATTCCGGAAACTGATGAATTACAGCCGGCCGATGACAGCGGAAAACCGGGATGAAATCGGCGGGGAATATGATGCTTATGTTGCCGGAAGCGATCAGATCTGGGATTACAAACTGACAGATTTTGACCAGACCTATTTCCTCGATTTCGTTCAGGAAGGGCACAAGAAGTTCAGTTATGCCGCAAGTATCGGCGAGAACATGCCGCCGGAGGAATATCAGGAAACTTATCGGAAACTCCTGGACGATTTTGATGCAATTACCGTGCGGGAATCATACGGTGCGGACGTTGTAGAACAGTTGATTGGCAGGCGTCCCGGAACCGTATGTGATCCGACACTGCTGTTCAGTGGGGCTGAATGGGAAAAACTTTCCGTGAAGCCACGCGTAAGGAAACCTTACATTCTGGTTTATCAGCTTGGAATTAACACGGTTTTTGTTGATTTTGTCCGCCGCCTGCAGAAGAAAACAGGCCTGCGTGTTATCTATGTTCCGTTTCCGCTGGTCGGGATTATGCGCTGCAGGATGAAACTGACCATCGGACCACGTGAGTGGCTCGGACTCTTTCAGAAGGCAGAGTATGTGGTCTCGGATTCGTTCCATGGCGCTGTTTTTTCGATTTTATTTAACCGGAAGTTTTTTATTATGACCAACGGGCATCATATGAATAAACGGGCAAATCAGCTGCTGGAGCTCTGCGGTCTCCAGAACAGGACCATTGAAGATGTTTCCGATGAGCAGCTGACAGAAGAAATTGATTTTTCTTATG
The DNA here is from genome assembly GCA_017433615.1 of Eubacterium sp. Classification (GTDB taxonomy): domain Bacteria; phylum Bacillota; class Clostridia; order Lachnospirales; family Lachnospiraceae; genus CADBRN01. The sequence continues at coordinate 33,812 of JAFRGW010000150.1, read as the reverse complement.
CAAACCGGAAAATTGATGAATATCGCAGAGAATCATTGAAACAGCTTGAGGCATTGATGAATCAGATCTGACTGACGGAAAGGCTTTTTGAAAATGCAACAGTTTTTTATGACCGGCAGAGCAGCCGGGGGAAAGAACAAAAAAGACATCAGGCAGATTGTCTGGGCATGTGTCCGCGCCGCAGTTTTTATCACGCTGATCTGTTTCTTTTTTGCAAATAAAGATTTCTTTGTCATAACCACAGACGGCGGTATGATAATCCGCTGGAAGCGGGTGCTTGCCACGGTGGCCGGCTCAGCCGTCGCAGTTTTAATTCCCTGTTTTGTGCGCTGGAACTGGCCGCGGTTTGTAAAGAAATGGATGATCCGCCTGTTTTACGTTCTGCTTACGGGGGTGGTTCTGCTTCTGGCACTCTATATGTGTGAGTACATCCACGGTTTTCAGCTGTTTGCGATCAGAAAACTGTTCATCGCCTGCAATCTCATTCTGGCAGTGTGTCTTTTTCTGATTATCTATATCGTATCGAATCGTTTTAAGTGGAGTATGCTTCTTACCTATACGCTGCTGGTTGACGGGTCCGCTGTTAATTATTATGTAAATGTTTTCCGCGGAGAGGCGATCAGTGCCGCGGATCTGTTTACAGTCGGAACGGCTGCAAATGTGGCAGACGAATATGTGGTGGTCATGACCTGGCCGTTTTTTGTGAGTCTGGCAGTCGGTGCACTGATTCTGACACTGCTCACATGGCTCCCGAAAGAAGAGCCGCTTTTTACCGGCAGGAAAAGGCTTCTGCTGGATGCGGGCGCTGCCGTATTTTCCGTGTTTTTTATATGGGTGTTCGCAATCTCACCGTGGCCCGCGACGCAGCACATCCGGGTGCGTCTGGATAAACCGATGACGACGTATCAGGAGAACGGAGAATGGCTGAATTTCACACGCAGTTTTTACGGCCTGTTTGTGAGTGCTCCAGACGGATACAGCGCAGCCAGCTGTAAAGAACTGATGGATTCGCTGTCCTATGAGAGTGATCCGGCTGCAGACGCCGCTTCTTTGACGCAGTCCCCCAATATTATTTTTATTATGAATGAGAGTCTGACAGACTTTTCTGTCTACGATGAGCTGGGGCTGAGTGAAGATCCGATGCCGTTTATTCACAGCCTTCAGGGAAAGAGCAATGCGATCACGGGCAATCTGCATGTGGATGTATTTGGCGGGCATACGGCGAATACAGAGTATGAGCTTCTGACGGGGAATTCACTCTTTAATCTTCCGGACGGGGCAATTCCGTACTCCATGTTTGTGCGGAGTCCCCAGCCGTCGATCAACAGCGTTTTCAGCGCTGCGGGTTATTGTGGAAATGAGGCGTTCCATCCATATCTGAAGGACGGTTACAGCCGGCCGCGTGCATATGAGAATCTGGGCTTTGACAGATACGTCGCGCTGGAGGATATCCAGGACCGGGTTACAGATGCGGATTACCTGAGAAGTCGCATATCCGATGAGGCGGATTTCCGTTTTGTCAGGGAACTATACGAAGAGGCCAGAAGTAAGAGTGATGCACCGTACTATCTCATGAATGTGACGATGCAGAATCACGGCCCGTACACGAAGGATTTTGACAACTTTGAACAGGATATCAATATCACATCGGAAAAATTCCTGGAACTCTCCCGGATTAAGCTGACGAAGCGGTTTATCAACTTGACGCAGTATTCGGACGAGGCCTTTGAAAAACTGGCTGCGTATTTTGAGCAGGTTGATGAGCCGACGATTCTGGTTATGTTTGGTGATCATCTGCCGAATTTTCATGGAGATTTTTACAAGACGCTCTGGGGGCGCAGCGAGGACAATCTTGAAGGCGCTGATCAGTTTAAGAAGTACACGACCCCGCTGGTGATCTGGGCGAATTATGACATCAATCCCGGCGGAAAATATGATGAGCAGTTTGATGAAATCAGCATCAATTATCTGAGCGCGGCTGTCATGGACATAGCCGGCGTTCCGATGTCAGCCTACGGAAAATTTCTGGCTGCGATGCAGAAAGAGATTCCGGTAATTACCAATCACGGAATTCTCTCATCTGACGGAACTTATTATGAACCGGATGCGGAATCCTGGCCTTTTGATGACTGGATCAGAGCTTATCGCTATCTGGCCTACAATTACCAGTTTGATAAGAGCGGGCGGATTGATTCTTATTTTACGCTCAGAGAATGAGCAGTCCGCGCGCAATCGAAGAGCTTGATTGAGCGGGAACCTGGGTTTTCTGAATGAATAAAGAAAAGAACAAAGGAAAAGCTTTTTTATGGAATATGATCGGCAGTTCCGTATATTCGGGATCATCGATTCTTTATCTGATGATCGTTTCCCGAATATGCGGAGTTGAGACTGCCGGCTTTTTTTCGTTATGTTATGCGACGGCGCAGCTTCTTTTGACAGTCGGCCGGTACGGGATGCGAACCTTTCAGGCAACAGATCTGAACGCTGCGTTTACATTCCGGGAGTACGGAATTTCGAGAATCCTGACCTGTATCCTGATGATGTTGGGCGGTCTCGGATACAGCCTGTTTTCGTTCCGCGGCGGGCGCATTGTCATCTGTATGTTTATTATCATGATGAAGATGATCGATGCGGTTGAAGACGTCTACCACGGTAACCTGCAGCAGATCTATCATGTGGAGACCATGGGCAAACTGCTCGCGGCGAGAAATCTGTATTCGGTAATCGCATTTACCGGGACCCTTCTGGTGACGAAAGATCTTCTGGTTACATGTGCCTTTACTGCCGTGAGTTCCCTTCTGATGTGTCTGCTGATCAATCACGCAATTGTTTCACGAAGAATGAAGGAGCGGGGCGTCCCGGCAGGAAAATGCCGCCTCTGGGCACTTCGTAAGCTTCTGACGATCTGTACGCCGCTGTTTGCAGGAACGTTTTTGTCCCTGCTGCTGTATAATGTTCCGAAATATGCGATGGCTGCCGTCATGACGGACGAGTACCAGACTTACTACAGTGTCCTGTTCATGCCGTCCTTTGTGATTACGCTGATGTGCGAGTTTGTTTTTAAGCCGACCATTACAACGATTGCCGGACTCTGGTGGGAGAACAAACTGAAAGCGTTTCTTCGTTACGTGCTGCGGATCATCGTGTTCATCATCGGCGCGGATCTGTTGATCGTCGTCGCCGGACACCTGATTGGCAGAAGGCTTCTGGAACTGATTTACGCAGTGAATCTGGAACCCTACCGGCTCCATTTTATTATTTTGCTGGTGGGCGGCGGCATCGGAGCAGAAGTCTATATGATATACAATATCCTGATTGCGATCAGAAAGGGAAACTGTATTCTGCCGGTATATGCGGCAGCCGCGGTTCTGACCATTCTGCCATCCAGAAAAATGGTCGCTCTGTGGGGTGTGAGAGGTGCCTGCCTGAATTATCTGCTGTCCTGTTCCATTCTGTTCCTGTTGTTCGGAGCGATTCTCGTGGTGCAATACAGGAAGCGGCAAAAAGAAGTTTTTTCGGAGAGGAAGTAATCCGCCATGTCGTTTACCAGAGAGGATACACAAAAAGTAAAAGGCTTCGCGATCCTTCTGATGATATTTCATCATCTTTATTACAGTCCGGAGCGATATGAAGGAAAAACGGTCATTTTCAGCCCGTTTTCTGAGGCTGCGGTCAATTTCGTCTCGAAACAGTCGAAGATCTGTGTGGCGATTTTCGCGTTTTTAAGCGTTTATGGTATGACTTTGTCTTACCTGAAGAAAAACAGGGAACTCACGTTTACCCGCAGGGAAACAGAAGAGCTGGTTCTGAGGCGGTATATCCGGATGATCGGAGGATTTGCCTTCGTGCTTCTGGTTCTGGTCGCGGCGGGATTTGTTGTTCAGCCCCACAGGTTTTTTGATATCTATGGAACAAACGCCGTGACGCTGATTTATTTTCTTGTTGATTTATCAGGTCTGGCAGAGCTGTTTCAGACGCCGACCTATTATCATACATTCTGGTATATGTCCCTCGCAGTGATTTTTATCTTTCTGCTGCCGGCGGCATTACAGCTGTACAGGAAGTTCGGTGCGGCAGTACTAATTGCCGTATCCCTGCTGATCGCGGTGATGTTTCCGACGATTGAGGGAAACAATTACGCGGATTTTCCGAAATATGTGTGCTGCCTTGCAGGCGGAATCATTGCGGCAGAACGCAACTGGATCGGCAGAATCTGCGACTGGCAGCCCGGGGGCAGCAGGATCATGAAGCCGGCGCTGGAAACAGCAGTTTTTCTGGGCCTGTTTTGTCTGCGGAAGTATGTGAGTGTCGTTCCGGTCCGGTTTTTGTGCGATGGTTTCATTCCGGTTATCGTGTGCGCACTGTTTGCAGGATATATTAATAAGATTCCGGGGATCTCCCGTCTGCTGGATGTTTTCGGAAAGTATTCCATGACGATTTTCCTGATCCACAATTTCATCCGCCGTGTATGGGGATATCATTTCACATACTGGTTCCGTTACTGGTGGCTGATCTTCCTGGTCCTGGCTGTTGATTCTCTGATCGGAGCGATTGTTATCACATGGCTGAAAAAACTGATTCGTTACCAGAAACTCGTGGATTGGATTGAAAGAAAAGTTATGAACCGACTGGAGATAGCATAGATGAGCCGATCGTATGTAAAGTCACTGATTCAGAATAAGCAGATGCTGTTATGCAGCCTTGCCGGTGCGCTGCTCATTTACGTTTTCCTGAATATGCGCGTGGCAGAAGAAGAGATCACTTTGTTTGGCGGGAGCGATAATCCGGTTATGCTGTCGGCCGCTTTTGCCGGCATTCTGATCTGCATTTTGCTGTGGCACAGAATCATGGAGAAAGTTCAGAACGCACCGAAAGCGTCCGCTCTGTTCCGGATTCTTGAACTGCTTGTCTGTATTGTACTTTCCGGTATTTCCATTGGCGGACATTTTTACAGACAGGGAATGTCTCTGCGGCCGGGTATGATTTTTGCCAATGTTGTATCCATTCTGATCACATTATTTGCCATGGCCGGCGGATTTCTGCTGTATTACGGACTGATGGAAACAGTCCGGATGATCTGTCTGTATTTCGCAAAGGATTTTGAAAACAGAGGAGCGCACCGTGTTTTTATGCTGATCGACGGAACGCATTCGTTCCGGAATTCCGCGCTTTTTCTGCTGATATGCTGGCTTCCGCAGATCCTGATTCGTTATCCGGGTGTGATGTGTGCGGATTCCTGGAAATCGATCCATCATTACTGGAATCCGGAGATCTGGTCAAGTCAGCATCCGATCCTGTTTACGCTGGCGCTGGGAAAATTCGCTGACCTGGGTATTTCATCCGGACACATCGAGCGGGGGCTGTTTCTCATTGTTTTGCTGCAGATCGCTGCACATATCCTGATCATGGCCTATTCTTTGAATGTCATGAAGCGGTTTAGAATGCCCCGTCAGCTGCGGCTTCTGGCGCTGTTCTTTTTTGCATTTCTCCCGGTATTCTCATCACAGGCGACAATGCTGATTATCGATTCGGGATATTGCTGTGCCTTCCTGCTTCTGCTGACTGAATTGTCGCTTGCCCTGTATGAGCCGGGAGATTTTATCCGTTCAGTCAGACACTGTCTGCTGACGATCCTTGCTGTGGCCGGAATGTTCCTGCGCTACAACGGCATCTATATCATGCTGATCGTGATCGGAAGCCTGCTGATCCGGGGACTGATCCAGATAATCAGAAGAAAAGAAAAAGCGGTCGTCATGCTGCTGATTGTCATACTGACTATCGTTCCGACAGCCGGTATGCAGCTTTTGACGACCTCACTTACAAAACACTATGTGACGTATCAGGTGTCCGGAAGAGCAAAGAGCGCAATGATGATTCAGCAGATTGCGCGGTGTGCCGTTGAGCACCCGGAGAGTTTTTCGGATCAGGATGAGAAGAATCTGTATACAGTGATCGGACTGACGCTGGATGAAACGGCCGAAAAATACAATCCGGACACATTTGACGATCTGAAAGAGAAGTATAATCTGGATGTGACCGCAGAAGAAATGGCACAGTTTCGCGCACTGTGGATCAAGATGCTGAAAAAGCATCCGGGTACCTGTATCAATGCGCTGCTTCACCAGAATTATTATCTGTTTGATCTGCTCGCGGGGAATACCAGGTACTATGAGGGATTTACAACCGGAATCCGCAATCAGGAATACCGGGATCTTTATACACCCTCAAAAGCAAGGGCTTTTCTGCAGCATCTTCTTGTAAGATATTATTATCTGTTTGCGTTTTTTCCGGCCGTCGGGATTTTTACAGATCAGGCCATCTACACGCTGATTCTGATTGTGCTGTCTCTGATGAGTCTGTCCGGATCTGACAAACGGAATCTGGTTCTGCTGCTCCCGCTGCTGGGGACGGTCGGCATCGTTCTGGTCGGCCCGGCCTGCTTTCATCATCCTCGCTACACGTATCCGCTGTTTTACACGCTTCCGCTCATGCTCGCAGTTACGATGTTTAATCTGCGGAAAACGTCAGGCCGCTGGAAGGCGTAAAGGAGAGCATACCGTTTTCATCTGCAGAGAGTGTGCCTGCGCGTATGATATTCGGATAGCGGTCGGCAGAGATCACGATATGTACACCGGGTTCAGGAAAACTGACGGCTGTCTCATTCAGATAGAGAACAGGAAGGTTTTTATCGGTTTCTCTTTTCAGCTCCAGCTTCAGGCCGGAAGGCAGAGCGGAGCTGTATTTTTTTGCCCCGTAGCGCTCGTAGACCAGTGTATTTCCAGTGTACAGACCAAAGAAATCCTGATGTTCGATGCCTGCCTGATCTGCGTGAAACCCGAATGGTTCCAGCTTTTTGCGGATGGCTTCCGGAAGCGCTGCACCTTCATCGATCTGTAACAGAAGCGTACAGTCACCATCTGCCGCGCAGGAGAGAACTGTCACGGCATCATCAGTCAGCATGAGCTCGTTTTTGCGGAGAATGGCGTGAAAGTCCGCCAGATCCTGTTCGTCTTCCGCTGTCAGCACACACTTGTTAAAGGAAACGCGTCGGCAGAGGTATTCTGCCAGATAGTCCGTCAGTTTGATCGCACCGCTGTAGTTCAGATGCTCCGGATTGGAGAAATCCTGTTCTGCGTTCAGACCGGCGTCGTCGAACAGCGCTCTTGTGTTAAAATCCAGATACTCCAGTCCGTATTCCTCAGCCAGTGCACAGACGCCCCGATAGCGGGCGGGCGTCCAGTCATACTTGGGTGTCTTAATGAGCAGAACGGGAATACCGGCCTGCTGAAAGGCGTCTATCATCTCCCGGAACCAGTAAAGCTGGTTTTCGTCGGGAAGTTCATCTGCCGCTGAATCCGGTTTGTCTTCCAGAATAATATCTGTGACAGATTGCCGTGCTATCTGGGAAGTGTTTCCGCAAAAGACAAAGGGCCCGCATTCAGTCTGTCCGAAATCCGTTTTTGTCAGAGATTCCCAGCGGTCATGGTATTGCATGAATGGAAAAAAATAGGACCAGATTGTACGCATGTTTTTTTTCCAGCCGCTTTTTTTAATTAAATAAGAGCTGTGGTTCAGGATCAGTTTGAGCTTATCGATGCTAAAAGGTGCTGTATCAGCAACACGCCGGAAGCCGGTCGGGAAAACTTTTTCGTATAACATGCTGACATCGATAACCGCCGCTTTTAACTGCTGTGTTTTCATCATCTGTTTCGCATAGTAGCAGGTGCAGATCATCGGCTGGTTACTGGTCGACGGCGAGAAGGAACGGATGCCGAACTGTTCCAGCAGATGGATTCCTGAGAAGCCGGCGACCGTCTGACTGCTGCCGAGCACTGCCAGTTCCACACTGTTGTGCTCCAGATGATTGTACTGATCTGTGATATATGTTTCCGCGATTGTATTAAATGCCTTCCACTTCTCCATCAGAATGCTGCTGATCAACTGAATGAGCAGAAACAGAACGAGGAGAAAAGCGGCTGTGCGGATGAAAAGGCGCGTTCGTGTTTTCATGGCTGAATACTTTCCTTTTCCAAAAGGAATATGCGGGGTACGCTTATCAGTGTAACGAATCGGGAAGGGATTCGTCAAGCACACAGCATTGAAAAGCAGGGAAATGTCTGATAAGATTGTGGAAGCACAGGATCCGGTACATCGAAGCCGGTCAAGAGATGAAAAGAGGAGAGAAAATATATGGAACAGTTAATGGAAATCCTTCATCGCATTAATCCGGATGTCGATTTCGAGAACAGCAGGAAACTGGTTACGGACAAGCTGCTGGATTCGATTGATATTACATCCCTTCTGGCGGAGCTTGAGGAGACCTTCGAGATTGAAATTGATATGGAATATGTGACACCTGAGAATCTTGATTCTGCAGAGGCAATGTGGAATATGATTCAGGAACTGATGGAGTAATCACGGACAGATGACATATATTGAAACGGGATTTCTTCTGTTTCTTCTGCTCACCATCGGCCTGTATTATCTTGTGCCGGCACAGAAGCGCTGGGTTGTTCTGCTGATTATGAGCCTCGTTTTTTACGGGTTTTCAGGGATCCGGGGATTCATCTGGATCGGGATCACATCGCTGTCTGTCTGGGCGGGTGCGCTGCAGATGGGAAGATACTATGAGAAGTGTGCAGAAGAACAGGCGGGCATTGCAGACAGAAAAGAGAAGAAGGCAGTGAAAGCGGCGTCCAGAGCGAAGTGCAGGAAGGTCATAACTGCTCTGGTGCTTTTAAATATCGGTATTCTTTGTGTGTTCAAATATGCCCGTTTTGTTTCCGGACCTGTCAGTGCAATTCTTACCCGCGCAGGCTTTCCGGGCAGTTTTTCAGCTACTTCGCTGATTATGCCGCTCGGAATATCTTATTATACTTTTTCGGCGGTCGGATATGTTCTGGACGTATACTGGCAGCGCGTTGACTGTGAAAAGAACTACGCCCGTTTTCTGCTGTATGAAATTTATTTTTTACATATTCTGCAGGGACCGATTGAGCGGTATGGCCGGCTGGGGCAGCGGCTGAAAGAAACGGTTTCGTTCGACTATGCAAGAGCCTGTAAAGGGATACAGCTGATGATCTGGGGCTTTTTTAAAAAGCTTGTGATTGCGGACAGGCTGAATCTGTTCATCAGTGCTGTATACGGTGAGAAGACGCCGGCTGCAGGTGCAGTTTATCTGACAGCCATGCTGTTCGACGTTGTATTTATCTATGCGGATTTTTCCGGATGTATGGATATCGCGCGCGGTGCATCACAGATCATGGGGATCGAGATGGATCTGAACTTTGATCATCCATTTGCATCCCGGTCCATTGTTGAATTCTGGCGCAGATGGCACATGTCACTGGGCGGATGGTTCCGTGACTATGTATATATGCCGTTATCTACCTCGGGACGGGTGAAGAAGATAAGCCGGTTCTGCACGAAGAAGAATCTGCCAAGGGGCCTGACCCGCGGTCTGGTGACGGTTCTTCCGGTATTTGTCACCTGGATTCTTACAGGATTGTGGCATGGTACCGGCAAACCATATCTGGCGTGGGGAGTTTATTATGCATGCTGGATCTTTATATCGGTCGTCTTCGGAGATGCACTGCACGAACTGGCACTGCGTCTGCAGATTAATACAGATGCATGGAGCTGGCATGCATTCCAGATGATCCGGACGACGATGATTTTTGCAGGCGGAAGGCTCCTGACAAGACCGGATTCACTCCGTAAGAGCTGGGCGTTTCTAAAACAGATGCTGCTGCATTTTCAGCCATGGACGCTGGTCGACGGATCGCTGTTTCGCTATGGCCTGGACGGAAAAAACTTCTGTGCGGCTGTTGTTGCGATTATGATATTTGGTGTCGTCAGCAGAATGCAGATGCAGATGCAGATTCGTGAGAAGCTGGCAGAGCAGAACCTTATCTTTCGCTGGGGGATCTGTATGCTGGGGATCTTATTGATTCTGATCTTCGGGATCTACGGTCCCGGGTATGATGCGGCTTCGTTTGTATATATGCAGTATTAAGGGGAACTGATGAAACAGAGAACAGCCAAATGGGATAATCTGAAATTCTTTCTGATCCTGTGTGTTGTAACGGGACACTTCATGATGCGTATGAGCGATCAGCCAAATGCCAGACGTGTGATGCTGTTTATCTATTTGTTTCATATGCCCGCGTTTATCTTTCTGTCAGGCATGATGTCAAAGACGACAATTGCAATGCGGCGTTACGACAGAATGCTTGGGTATCTGTCAGCGTTTTTCTGGATCAAAGTAATTCTTTTTCTGATAAAGATCATCGGTTCGAAAAAATTTGAATTGAATCTGCTGGATATGGGGGATATCTCCTGGTATGCATTTGTTTTATTCATCTATTGTCTGCTTACTGTTTTTCTGGAGCGGTTCAGGCCTGCCTGGGTGATTGGCATGGCAGTGCTGCTTGCGCTGCTCTCCGGTTATGACGCCTCGATTGGTTCCTGGCTTTCCGCGGCGCGTCTGATTAATTATTATCCGATTTTTCTCTGCGGTTACTACATTGACCCGGAACGGCTGATTTCATTTACGAAAAGGCTGCCGGTGCGGATCGGGTCGATTGTCATAATCGGTGCTGCGGCAGGAATTGTTTTTATGAAGATCGATAAGATCTGGTGGCTGCTTGCAGTGCTGCGGGGCAGGTTCCCATATGCGGAGTTTGAACATCTCAGCCAGCAGGGGGCGCTGCTGCGGCTTTGCTGGTATATTGGAGCAGGGCTTCTGATTCTGGCGTGGATCGCCCTGATGCCTGATCGAAAATGTATCTTTTCAGAATGGGGGAGCAGAACGCTGGTTGTATATGTTCTGCATTATATTCCGCTCACGGTCTTTTTCAGGGGCCTGCATGGAAAAGATCTTGCCATACAGTCGGGACATTGTACGCTGGTGCTGGCAGGTGCTGCAATCTTCACAACAATTCTCTTATCTTTGAAACCGTTTGCGGTTATCAACAAAATCATCATACCGCCGGCGAGAAAAGAAAAAATGCGGAGTTCTCTATAAGAGAGTTCCGCATTTTTTTTGTGTTTTTTCTGTACGATAAAACGGCTGTGCCGCTTCAGAGCGCGGATGCCTGTTTTGCAATGTTTTTCCAGATCAACTGATAGGCCTGCTCGCTTGGATGATTCAGATCCGGGGCAAAGAGCGGAGAAACAGAGGTTTTCCTGATCAATGCTTTTGCAGATGCAGTGTGCGCAATATCCTGCAGATCTCCTTTATCCAGATAGTAGCGGAGTTTCTTTTTGCCGTTCCTGGTTGCTGTGCTGCTGTAGTAATACGGTTCGATATTGATATAGTCACAGTAGGAAACGGAAGCGGCATATTTCTTCATGCGCTTATTGTAAAGATCGATGCGGTCCCAGATGTTGCAGGAAACCGTTTTTGATTTACAGGTTCTGTAATGATCCGGCGTCTTGACGGTTGACACATAATAAAACTTTGTGCCGGAACCACCGTACCGGCGAATCGCGTACCGGAGTTTTTCGATAAATTTGATTGCGGCGTTTGTCGCCTGATTAACGACGAGCCGGTTTCTGGATGTCTTTCTGCGGCTGACAGTCAGACTGTTTGCGCCGTACACAATTACGACTTTCGGTTTTTTAGAGGCGATGCCGTTAATGTAGCGCTGATCCAGCAGAGACTGAAATTTGGCGGCGGAAATCCCGAAGTTATATACAGTCTCGGCTTTGAAAGTACCGAAGGAAGAAATATCAGCCGCTGCAGTTGTCCATTTGGCAAGTGTAGAACTGCCGGCAAGTGCAATGCCGCCGGGCTCTGCATTCTGATATCTGGCATTCAGCCGGTAGATTTCCGTCAGCGTTTTTCCGGTGGCTGTGGCCGCCGCTGCAGGCTCGGAGATCAGAAGCGTTCCAAGAAGGATCGTACAAATAATGAGTCGGATAATTTTTTTCATGTTTTGCTTTCCTGATTTTAACATGGTGATACTGCGCCAGGTTTGATAAAATACCCACCGCCTGCCGGGGCGGGAGAATCCCATCTGAGTTGAATTATAATCGCTGTCCGTTGATGCGTCAATCCTGTTTGCACTGCAGAAAAAGGCTTCTGGCGGGAAGGGCTGCTGCGAAAAAGCCAGACCGGTTCTAAAAGCATGGAATCACAGAATTCATTGAATTCAGCCATGATCTAAGGTATGATAAAACAGGAATGTCAAACGGAAAAAGATACGATTAAAGAGGGAATGCCGGGAGAGACAGCAACATGCTTGTATTCATTGCAGCATGCATTTTTTGTGCATATTTACTCACATACTTTGCGTATGGATTATTGTTTCGGAAAATAACGGGAAAAGAAGAGACCGGTCCGGGTTACGTCCTGACGGCAGGAATGTTTCTCTATTCATTGGCCTTTCTTGTTTTTGTGCCAGGACCAAAGTATTTCCGAATGCCGCTGCATCTGATCAGCAGGTGCTGGATGGCTGTATGGATCGGAAGTGTAACAGTGATTCTGATATTGCTGCGAAGAGAAGCGAAGAATCTGCTGTGTGAAGCCTGCGATTTCTGCAGGAATAACAGATTGAATACCGTACTGTTTCTGGGATTTAATCTGTTTCAGGTGGGCTTTGATGAATTATACGGGAGATGGAGTTCCAGCAACAACCCGTCCAATTATGTGGCCTATGTTACAACAGCTGTTTTTACAGATGAACTCGGAACGACGCATCCGGTTACCGGACGGCCGCTCAAAGCATTCGCGACGAAAATGTTTACAGAGACATATATGGATCACAGTGCCGTGATTGCAAAACTCTTCCATGTTCACCCGCTGATCGAAATCCGCTGGGTTGTTCCGGCACTTTTTCTGGTAATGGGGAATATTATCGTGGCCGTGCTCGCGCGTTCTTTATTTGAAGAGCGGGCAAAAAGATGGCTGTTTTTTGCGGGATATCAGGCGGCTGTAGCATGTACCACGGGTTCCTATCTCTTCAGCAGCTTTTATACGTATTTTCGCAATTACGAAGGGAAAACCGTAATATCGGCAGTGATACTTCCTGTGATGTTTTATATTTTCTGGCGTCTTTACAAAGACCCCTGTGACAGAAATGCGCTGGTGTTCGGTGTGATCTGTATTGCGGGCTCTTTTCATTTTACCGGAACAGCACTGTTTCTGATCCCGGTTGCATGTCTGGGGCTGGTGCCTGCGATTGCTTCAGGAAAACACCTGAAACGTATGATTTTGAATGCAATGGTTCTGGTCCTCCCGTGTATTGTTTATGCGGCATTTTATGCAGGTGTCAAGATGGGGCTGATCAATTTGACGATAAGGTGAATGAAGAATGCAGATTGATGCAAACAAAACAGGGTTTATAGAGTTTTACAGATTATTTCTGCGGATTATCCGCCAGGATATGGGAGCAGTCTGTACCCGGGTTGTCTATGGCTTTTTGATCCTGGTGGTTTTGTTCCTGATATTTGGAAAAGGGAAGGAACGGAAATATTTCGGAGTGATGCCTTTATTTCTTATGGCCGTCATGCTGAACCCGTTCAGTGTCTACTATCTGTCGAAATACCTGGATCTCTCCAGCCGCTATTTCCGGTTTCTCTGGCTGCTGCCTGTCGGGGCAGTATATGGATGTTTTCTGGTGAAGGCAGCAGGGCTGATCAAAAACAAAAAGGCAGCAACAGTTGCGGCATATGTTTTATCGGCTGTGGTTCTATTGTATGGCGCCAGAACGGTTATGGCTGTAACCTCGCGTCTTTATACAGGCGTTTCACAGAATCCCGGGATGGTAAAGATCGATAATGTCTATAAAATCGAACAGGATACACTTCAGATCTGTGAGATAATAGAGGCGGATAAAAAAGATCCCGGGGAGATGGCCAGGACGCTTTACGGCTATGAGGTTTTCATGGATATCCGGACGTATGATGCGTCAATATGCAGTGAATTATCCCTGAAGCAGCAGAATCGATACCGCAATAAAAAGCTGCGGAGCCGGCGCCTCAACAAGATGTATGAAAAAGGGAAATATAAAAACATGCTGAACTATCTGGTGAATAGCCAGGAACCGGACCATGACATCAGCTTTGACACGGATCTCATCGCGGAGGCACTGGCGTCTGCAGGTTATCAGTATGTAGTAATACAGTCGGACAAATATGCTGCGCAGTGGTTTGAAGCATGCGGTTCTGTACTGGGCAAAACAGAGCATTTTACAGTAATCAGGGTGGATGGATGAATAATAATCAGAATTACTTTTTTGACAGATTTGATCAATATGGCTCACGGACAGCCTTTCTGCAGGATGACGGCAGCGCCATGACCTACGCACAGATCGATGAATATGCTGCCTGGATGCATTCGGTGATTCCTGCGCGGACGCTGGTGTTTTGCCTGTGTGAAAACACGATCGGCTCAGCGGCAGGGTATCTGGCCTGTCTGCATAACAGGATTGTTCCGCTTCTTCTGGATGCTGCGATCAATCTGCAGTTGTTGGGAGATTTGATCAGACTTTATCAGCCTGGCTGGCTTTACGTGCCGGAGCAGCTTGCAGAATCAGAGGCGTTCCGGCAGGCTTTACCCAGAATACAGGAGGAGAGCATGCCCGGCGGAGCAGACGCAGGAGCATGCAAATCGACGGATGATGCGGGAACGGTTCGCGGGAGCAGTGCCGGCAGCCGGGGATATATGCTTATAAAAACAGGATATGCGGAATCGGTTCCAATGGATGATGCGCTTGGTCTGCTGCTGACGACATCCGGTTCGACAGGCAGTCCGAAGCTGGTGCGCCAGAGCTATGCTAATATCCAGGCAAATACGGATTCGATCGTTTCTTATCTGGAAATCGACGGAGAAGAACGTCCTGTCACAACGCTGCCGATGTATTACACATACGGGCTTTCGGTGATCAATTCGCATGTGCATGCAGGTGCCTGTGTGCTGGTGACAGAGCACTCGATTATTACCAGAGCATTCTGGGATTTTATGAAGAAAAACAGGGCGACGTCGATTGCCGGTGTTCCCTATACTTATGAGATGCTGAAACGCGCAAGATTTTTCCGGATGGAGCTTCCGGATCTGCATACGATGACGCAGGCCGGCGGGAAGCTGCTGCCGGAGCTGCACCGGGAGTTTGCAGAATACGCAGCTGCAAACGGCAAGAAGTTTGTGGTCATGTACGGGCAGACGGAGGCGACTGCCCGGATGGGGTACCTTCCGGCCGACAAGGCACTGGAAAAGGTCGGCAGTATGGGAATCCCGATTCCTGGCGGAAGGTTTGCGCTGATCGATGTGAATGGAAACGAGATAACGGCACCGGAGCAAACAGGAGAACTGATTTATGAAGGTGCCAATGTCACACTCGGGTATGCAGAGTGCCGGGAGGATCTCGCAAAGGGGGACGAGCGGCACGGCAGACTGGAAACAGGGGATATGGCGCAGTTCGATGCAGACGGCTATTATTTTATTGTCGGTCGGAAAAAGAGGTTCCTGAAGCTGTTTGGAAGCCGTGTCAATCTAGATGAGGTTGAGCGTATGATCCGGCCGGAGTTCCCTGATATTGACTGTGCGTGCAGCGGCGACGATGATGTGCTGAAGGTCTTCATCACAGATCCGCATTTTTGCGGGGATGTGGAGCGCTTTCTGATCAGCCGGACACACATTAATCAGCGCGCGATCCGGGTGATTCCGATCAGCGCGATTCCCAGAAGCGAATCGGGGAAAGTGCTTTACAAAGAACTATCCCAAAGATAAAACGGCACAGCGGCGGCTTGTAACAGCTATTTATTTCCTGTATACTGATGCGAAAGAAAGGATAACACAGCATGAAAGTCTTAATCCTCGCCGGCGGGCTTGGTACGCGTATTGCAGAAGAGTCACAGTTCCGGCCGAAGCCGATGATCGAGATTGGATCGATGCCCATACTCTGGCATATCATGAAGTATTATTCGTCGTTCGGGTTTAATGAGTTTATTATTATGGCCGGCTATAAGCAGTATGTCATCAAGGAGTTTTTTGCAGATTATTTCCTGCATAATGCGGACGTTTCCTTTGATCTGGCGACCGGTGAGATGGAGGTCCTGAACAAAGAAGCGGAGCCGTGGAAGGTGACGATTATCGATACCGGCCTTCATACCATGACGGGCGGCCGTATTAAGCGTGTCCAGAAGTATGTCGGCAATGAGACGTTCATGCTGACCTATGGTGACGGTGTTTCCAATATTGATCTGAATGCACTGCTGGCATTTCACCAGAATCATGGGAAGATCGCGACCATTTCAATGGTCAACCTGGCACAGCAGAAGGGCGTTCTGGATGTCGGTGAGGGCGGACAGATCCGTGCATTCCGCGAGAAAGACGGCGTGGACGGCGCAATTATTAACGGCGGATTTATGGTGCTCAATCCTGAGATTTTCGATTATATTGAAGGGGATGACACCAGTTTCGAGCTCGGACCGATGCGTGAGCTGGTAAAGGAACAGCAGCTGATGGGCTTTATGCACACCGGCTTCTGGCAGTGCATGGATACGCAGCGCCAGAAGAAGATGCTCGAGGAACTCTGGGCATCTGGAAAGGCTCCGTGGAAGGTCTGGGAGGACTGAAAATACAGTGGAAGGTGTCCGGGAGGACTGAAAAATGCGGCGGAAGGTCTGAAAGGACTGGAAAATGCAGTGGAGTGCCCGGAACTATGAGAAATTGCCGCGGAAAGAGCCTGACAGCTGATCATACGCTGTAATAAAAGAAATGGAGAAATGAGAAAATATGAGTGAGAAAGAAGCAAGACAGCAGATTCTTGATATGGTGGCGGAATATGCCCGGAATTATCACGGAGCAGATAAGCCGTATGTTGCGGGAGACCGTATTCCTTATGCATCGCGTGTATACGATGAACATGAGATGGTAAATCTCGTGGATTCGGCCCTTGAGTTCTGGCTGACGGCGGGACGATACACGGATCAGTTTGAGAAGGAATTTGCACAGTATCTGGATGTGCGTTTTGTGAGCCTGGTCAATTCAGGTTCCAGTGCAAATCTGCTTGCCCTGGCGACACTGACTTCTCCGCTTTTGGGTGAGCGGCAGCTTCGCCGCGGCGACGAGGTGATCACGGTAGCAGCGGGCTTCCCGACGACTGTGACGCCGGCCATTCAATATGGCTGTGTGCCGGTATTCCTGGATGTGACAATTCCGGAGTACAACATCGATGTAACACAGCTGGAGGCAGCGCTGTCTGAGAAGACGAAAGCAGTTATGATTGCGCATACGCTTGGCAACCCGTTTGATCTTACCGCAGTACGGGCTTTCTGTGACAAACACAATCTCTGGCTGATCGAGGACAACTGTGATGCGCTGGGCTCTGTCTATAAATACAATGGTGAAGAACGTCTGACCGGAACGATCGGCGACATCGGGACATCTTCTTTCTATCCGCCGCATCACATGACCATGGGCGAGGGCGGCGCTGTATACACAAATAACGCGTTGCTGAACCGGATCATCCGGTCGATGCGTGACTGGGGCCGCGACTGTATGTGCGCACCGGGGCAGGACAATCTGTGTGGGCACCGTTTTGACGGGCAGTATGGCGAACTGCCGAAGGGATATGACCACAAGTATGTCTATTCCCATTTTGGCTACAATCTGAAAGCGACGGATATGCAGGCGGCGGTCGGCTGTGCCCAGCTGGAGAAATTCCCGTCATTTGTAGAGAGAAGAAAATATAATTTCAAATATCTGCAGGAAAAGCTGATTGCAGCAGGCGCAGAAGAAGGGCTGATTTTGCCGCGCGCGACAGAAAACAGTGATCCAAGCTGGTTTGGGTTCCTGATGACCTGTAAGGAGGGCATTGACCGCGAGCAGGTTGTGCGCTATATCGAGGGACACGGCGTGCAGACACGCATGCTCTTTGCCGGCAATCTGACAAAGCACCCGTGCTTCGATCAGATGCGCGCTGAGCAGGCAGCCGGAGCTGTGTGCTACCGTGTGGTCGGTGATCTTGCCAATACGGAGCGGATTATGAAGGATTCCTTCTGGGTCGGTCTGTATCCGGGCATGACCGATGCGAAGCTGGATTATATGGCGCAGGTGATTGCGGAGGCTGTGAAGCAGTAAGTATCGGTGGGATATGAAAGGGAAGACGGATGCCGGCAAAAGGGTCATTTAAACGGAAGGGATCGATCGAATTAGTTCGTTTTATCTTTGCGGTCTGTATTATATGTTTTCATATCAATAAAGATTTATGGAATTGTAAAAAGACGGTTGCAGCAATGGGTAATTTTCAGTTTACCTTTTTTCGCAACGGCTATTTTGCGGTAGACTATTTCTTTTTATTATCCGGTCTGCTGATGGCAAAGCATACCTATTCTTTGTTGAACAAGACGGATCAGCATACATCTGTTTCGACAGGAGAAGAAACAGTAATATATATTTGGAACAGGATTAAACAGCTTTATCCATATTATCTTCCTGCTTCGCTGATTATGCTTGGCGGATATATATTACTGCACAGGAATCCTGTTCTGATTCTCGGGAGAATCCCTTCGCTGTTTCCCGTAATGCAGATGACAGGAGCATTTCAGCCGGAAGGGTTGATCGGGGTAGCCTGGTATCTTAGTTCAATGCTGATTGCAATGGCGATTATCTATCCTGTTTGTAAACGATACTACAGGACATATACAACATTAATTGCTCCTGTTTTGGGGATACTGATTGCCGGCGCCTTGATACACGAGACAGGACATCTTGCAAATGCAACGCAATGGATTCTGTTTTCTTATAAGGGTAACTTCAGGGCGTTTGCTGAAATCGGACTTGGGACAACCTGCTATGAAGTCAGCAGAAGAATAGCCGGGTATACATTTAACCGAATCCAAAAAGCTGCGTTTTCTGTTCTCGGGACAGTTTGTTATTTCAGCGCAATTCTTTATTTTGTGAGTCCATTGGATAAGGAACTGCATGGTGTGATGCTCTGTGTTCACTGCATTGCCCTTATTATTAGTTTCAGCGGGATTGGTCTGCTGTCAGAAAAACAAATCTTTCAGAAACGCTGGATTATGTATCTTGGAGAACTGAGTTTACCACTTTATCTGTTTCAGGATGTTGCACGTGCTGTAGTGCCGGTCATGATGAAAAAATCTTCCGGGGAATTAAAGGCAGCAGGAATACTGACTGTTACATTCATTTTAAGTATCACAGCGAATGTGGCTGTTGTATTTCTTAAAAAGGTTCTGACTAAAAGACGGGTATTGAAAAGCAGGTGTCATAAGGATGAAAAGAGTAGCAGTTACAGGGGCGACATCGATGATCGGTGCGGCCCTGATTGAAGAATGTGTCAGGAACGGAATCGAAGTGATTGCATTCGTCCGGCAAAACAGTGCCAAACTGGACCGGCTGCCGGATTCGTCACTGGTGCAGATTGTAGAAGCAGAGCTGGATCAGTTGAGTTATGTCGTTTTAGATACAGAAGATGCAGTGTTACAGAAGCAGAAACTGCAGGCCGATGTTTTCTACCATCTCGGCTGGGCGACGGGCCATGCGAACCGGGGAAATGTCCGCCTGCAGGCGGATAATATCCAGTATACACTGGACGCTGTAGATCTGGCAGAGCGGCTTGGCTGCAGGCGGTTTATCGGCGCCGGCTCGCAGGCGGAATATGGTGTAGCGGATGAGGTTCTGACAGCGGAGACGGCAGCACGTCCGGTAACGCCTTACGGAATCGCCAAGCTTGCAGCGGGAAGCCTTTCCCGCATCGCCTGTGAGCAGAAGGGAATCGAACATATCTGGGTGCGTGTGCTGAGCATTTACGGGGCACATGACAAGCCGAATACGCTGATCAGTCAGCTGATGCAGCATGCACTGCAGGATGAACCGATGGATCTTTCCGGCTGTGAACAGACCTGGGATTATCTGTATGAATCAGACGCGGGCCGCGCATTTCTGGAAACAGGGCGCCGCGGTGTTGCCGGCAAGATTTATGTGCTCGGGAGCGGAGACGGCCGACGCCTTAAGAGCTATGTAGATGAGTTAACCGGGATGGTTAACAGCAATTACCGGCCTGGTTTCGGGAAGAAACCGTACGGGCCAGCGCAGCCCATGCACCTGCAGGCTGACATTGCCGAGCTGACAGAGGATACCGGCTGGAAGCCGCTGGTATCATTTGCAGACGGCGTGCGCGAAATGCTGGCGATGCGAAAAAATCAATAAGAATGATAAGGATGAAGCAGAACAGATTCATCCTGCGACAGGAGATGACAGATTATGCTGGAACAGTTAAGAGGAAAACGTGTGCTGGTGACCGGTCACACGGGGTTTAAAGGAACATGGATGTGTGAGGCACTCCTGCAGGCAGGCGCAGAGGTGACAGGCTATGCGCTGGATCCGCCGACGGAACCGAGCCTCTTCGCACTCTGCGGGTATGCGGACCACATCAATCATGTAAAAGGTGATGTGCGTGATCTGGAGCACCTGAAACAGGTGTTTGCAGAGGTGCAGCCGGAAGTCGTCATTCACATGGCGGCACAGCCGATTGTGCGCAGTTCCTATGACAGCCCGGTCGAGACATATGCGATCAATGTAATGGGAACTGTCAACGTGATGGAGGCAGTCCGTCTGACGGACAGCGTCCGCTCCGTTGTGAATGTGACGACAGACAAGGTATACAAGAACCGGGAGTGGAACTGGGGTTACCGTGAGAATGAAGAACTGAATGGCTATGATCCATATTCGAACTCCAAATCCTGTTCCGAACTGGTGACTGACAGCTATAAAAATGCGTTTTTCTCGGCTGAGGCGGCAGCACAGCAGGGCAGTGCGGGCGGAAGCGGCAGCCGGCAGGTGGCTGTCTCGACCATGCGTGCCGGCAATGTCATCGGCGGCGGAGACTTTGCAAAAGACCGGATTATTCCGGACTGTATCCGGGCTGCACAGGCAGCTGAAGACATCGTGCTGCGCAATCCGTATTCCACGAGGCCGTACCAGCATGTACTTGAGCCGGTTATGGCGTATCTGATGGTGGCGGCTGCGCAGCTGGAACGTCCGGAACTGGCCGGAAGCTACAATGTGGGGCCGGATGAGGCGGACTGCCGGACGACCGGTGAGATTGCAGATCTTTTCTGTAAGACATGGCAGGAGATTACCGGCTCTGAAATGCACTGGGTCAGCAGACATGACGGCGGCCCGCATGAAGCAAATTTCCTGAAGCTGGACTGCTCGCTTCTGAAAAATACATTCGGCTGGAAGCCGCACTGGCATGTGGAACAGGCGATGGAAGAGATTGTCAGATGGTGCGTTCACTGGAACACCTCACCGGAGACGATGCGGGAATACATCGCAGAACAGGTAAAAAAATATGGGCGATAAAGCAATTAAAAAACCGGCAGTTATTATCATGATGATCCTGGGGATCCTGCTGGCAGCCGGCGCATGTTTTGTGCTGTTTTATAATGCACAGGCAGCCAGAGAGATTACACTGCCGGCGGAGACAAAGATCAACAACGATATCATGTATGAGATTACAAAGGCGGAGCGGGACACGCTGAAGACATCCGGAAGATTCGGACTGACACAGACCGGCGCCGGCCCGGAGTACTATACGATCGAAGGGTGGGCCGGTATTTACGGAGAAGATATCCGTATATTCAATACAACGGTTCTTCTGCGTAAGGAGTCAGATGGTTCCTATCTGCAGCTGAAGACGGCATACGTTGAGGACGGAAAGAATCCGGATGTGGATAATGGCGGTGTCTCCTTCAAGCGCGGCAATTTTGTTGCGAAGGTAAAGGATACAAAGCTGGAAGCAGGGGCGGATTACCGCATATGTATCTGGTATCAGAACGACGGGCACAACGAGGTCGTGGAGACGGACAAGTTTCTGAAGCGCGGCTGAATATTGCACAGGATGTGCAGATCAGAAGCTGCATATGTCATAACCAACATGAAAGAGGCGCCAAATGGCTGACAATCAATCAAAACGCGGAAAGTCCGCGATTCTGGATTATCTTCCGTTCCTGATCTTTTTTGCACTGATGCTGATCGGGCATCTGTTTATGCAGCATAATTTCAGCGATGACGCTGTTTCTGTGAAACGTGCGCTCAGCAGGGATACGTGGGGGGCGATGAAAGCCGCCTACGGAACCGGCCGTGCGCTTTTTTGTCGTTATCTGTACAGTGTATACTGCGTTTTCCTGATCGATTTTGCGGGCGGATTCTTCTGGCGTCCGGCACTGGCATTTTCCTATGTCTGTTTTGCATTTGGTCTGTCACGGGTATTTCCGGTCAGACGCCTGCAGCCTGTCTGGAACAATACACTCGCATGCTGTGTCACAGTGCTGTTTCCCTTTGCAATTATGTCGGAAACCGGCTGGCTCACAACCTCGGTTGTCTATATTGTGCCGGCGAGTGTTGCAATGCTTGCGGCCATCGGTATTCGTAAAATGTATGACGGTGAGGAGCACAATCTTGTGTACTGGCTTCTTTTCGGTGTGCTGCTCTACGTCGGTACGGGACACGAACAGATCTCAGCACTGATGGCGGGGCTGATGATCCTGATTTTCCTGAATAAACTGGTTCATAAGAAGATTACATTCCCGCTGCTTCTGTTTACGATGATTTCCCTGACCCAGTTGTTCCGGGCGGCGACATGGCCGGCCAATACGAAACGTGTAATGTCGGAGACAGCGGCGTATTTCCCGAATCATCCGTCGCTGGGGCTGATCGACAAGCTGCTGCTTGCATTTAATCATACGATGCAGCATGCGTTTATCGGTGCGTCTATGACCCTGACAGTTCTGGCCTGTCTGGTTGCAGCGGCTGTGTGGAAGACGCACAAAGACAGATTCTACCGGTTTCTGGCAATCCTGCCTGTGCTGATTTCCTTCGGCTTCCGCATCGGCGTTACATATTTTCCGGGACAGTTTCACACGGTCAATCTCGATTTTCAGACCAATATCAATCTGAGCAATTTCCGGAATCCGATTATCTACATTTCATTCGGAATTGTGATCTGGTACATCTGCAATATGATGATCAATCTGTACCTTGTTTACGGCAGAAGTTTTGCGTCGCTGTTTTATGCAGCGCTGTTTTTCGGCGCGGTCTGCACGCGCATGATCATGGGCCTTTCTGCGTCGCTGTATGCGTCCGGCTACCGGACGGCACTGGTGATGTATCTGTCGTTTATTATTCTGATGTTCCGGATGCTGGATGTAATCTATAACAGGACATATACGGAGACTGCAGACAGCACACTGAGCGCAAAGCGGCTGTATGTCGGCAGCAGAACCTGGCGGATCGCCCGCAATGCAGTGATGATTCTGGCAGTCTGTTCCTGGTTTGATTTCCTGCTCTTCGTGTGAGGTAGAAAGATATGCTCGACCAATTCTATTACGCACTCGAAAATACAGTTCAGTTTCTGCTGGTCAACGAAGCGAAGCCCTTTGCAGTGCTTGCACTGCTGACGGCTGCGGCGGTCTGGAAACTGAACAGGGAACGGCTTTACCGGATTCTCGGCGCAATTCCGGCCTTCCTGTCGCTGGCCACCGGTGTACTGGCACCACTTTATGCAGGCTGGTTTCCGCATACGACGCTGCTGTTTGAAAATGAAGTGAGCAATACGAATTTCATCAATATCCAGCCCTATCTCGGGACCGCTGTCGGTGTCTGGGTGATCTGTAATATGGTGATCAATTTCTACCTGGTTTTTTCAAATGGGTGGAAAACGTGGATGTTTTCAATTGTTTTTCTTGCAGGTGTCATTTCCAATGCGGTACTGATTTATCTGCATCCGGAGCGGGCACTGACGCTTCGTCCGGCGCTGATCATGTTTGTATGTTTCGGTGTGCTGTGTCTGTTTCTGCTGCAGTTACTGGCAGAGATCCTATCAAAAAAGCAGAAGCGGATCCTGTTGTCTGTCATGGCGCTGGTCATTCTGTATGCCGGGTTCAGGTTTGCTGTATTCGGCATGCGGCATCTGGGCATGATTTGATCCGGAACTTCTGAGCTGAAAATACAGCAATGTGACCAGAATTTCGAGAAAGTGTTAAAAGGGATCATTGAGAAAACATGAAGTGCATGGTATCATAAAAGCAGGATTCAAGACGCAGACATGCGGTTCAAAGTGAGGTCGGATCTATGAGGAGACAAACCAGAAAACTACTTTTGCTTATGATTGTCACGGTTCTTTTGTTCGGCATTCTGGCTGTTCCGGCAGGCGCAGCGACGCGGAAACTGAAGTACCAGCCTTTCACGCGGGTCCGCGCCAAAGCTGATGCAAAAGCCCTGTCAGTCGGTGAAGGCCAGGTGACTGTAAAAATCCCCAAAAAAGGAAGGGGTTATCTGAAATTCACCCCCACAAAGGACGGGACATATGCATTTATGCTTTCGGGGTTAAAATCCAGAAAGCAAAAAGTGCAGGTTGTGACGAAAACGGGTAAAATCAAAACAAAAAAAATACGTCCGTTCTCGAATGGATATTTCTATGTGATGACTGCAGATACAGGCAATACACTGCGGATCGGGCAGGCACCACTTGCGACCAGCGGGGGTACGACCAATGCCCTGTGGGTCGCGACGAGAAAGGTTCAGTATGGAAATAAGGTGGGTTGGCGGCTGAAGAAGCGGGTCGGAATGATCCCGCTGAAAGCCGGACAGACCGTATATCTTTATTTCAGTTTCAACAAGGGGGATACTGTGAAGCTCAGGATTGAGCGGGGCGTGTAATATCAGAGCAGTACGTATCTAATCGTATACCGGTGTGCGGCATACGCAAATGACAGCATCTGGAACGACATAAAACCAGTAAACGGTATGCATGAATAGGGAAGGAATGAAATATGAGAAAAAAAATCAAACAGATAATTCTGATGATGCTGGTAGGAATGATGCTGACCGGATCTGCTGTGCCGGTTCTGGCAGAGGATACTGCGGCAGCAGACACTGCAGCGGAGAAGGAGACAATCCCGACGGTTACACTGAAAAAACAGAAGTTTACGCAGAAGACTTCCACGGCAAAGAAAAAATCGAAAGATGTCGAAATCGGTGAAACGATTGTAAAAATGCCTGCAAAAGGGATGGGATACCTGAAGTTTACGGCGCCGAAGAAGGGAACTTACAAATTTACATTTTCTGATCTGAAGAAGAAAAAAGGAATCCGGGGCTATATTAATCTGCAGGTTCCGAAAACCGGAAAAACAACAAAACTGATTAAAAAGAAAGTAAATACCTGGGGCGGCAGTACACATGAGCTGTGGATCGGGATCAAAGATTATAAACACAAGACATATCCAAAGATCTACTGGCCGCGCGCTGTCAGAAATGCAAAGGTTAAGTTGAAAAAGGGACAGGAGATCTATGTCTTTTTCAGCTTCGAGGCAAAAGATACATTGCACCTGAAGATTAGGAAAGTATGAGTCAGACCAATATTTGTTCAGAGATGAAAAGCTGAATTATAATATGGATGCAGCACGTTGAGGATATTGAAAACATGTGAAGAGGAGGAAGCACCATGAGCAGAACAAGACAGATCCATACCAGACTGTTGCTATTACTCGGCATTGCATTTTTATTTGTGTTCGGGATGTCGATGAGAGTTCATGCATATTCCTATAAGATTGAACAGTCAGGTGTCCAGAAAACCGGGATCCCGATCAGGTGGACAAAGCCAAATGATAAAGTCGTGAAATACATCATATCTGCAGGCGACGATTCCAGTTCGGCAAGGCAGATCGCGACGCTGGATGCGAATGCAACCAGTTATACGGTTCCGGCAGAAGCAGGCAGCAAGAAGTATATTAGAGTGGAATATATCGAGCAGGGATCTTCGTCACAGTATACTTACAGGCTTGGTTATACTGACGAAGGTGTCACCTTACCGACGAAGGTTACCAAGGTGAACCAGAAGAAATGGTGGCGCTTCATACTGCATTCAGAAGTGGGCTGGAAGCGCGTTGAAAATGCAACCGGTTATAAGATTACGTTCCGGAACAGCAAAAACAAAGTCATCAAGACAGAGACAACAAAATACAATCCCAAAGAGCCAAGTTCTACCCTGACGAAAGTCAAAAACAATATGATTTACACAGTTGTCGTACAGGCCTATACGACTGTCAACGGGAGAACATACTGGGGAGAGCCGTCTGACAAAGCGTATCTGTTCACATCTCCGGAAGTGAGGAGTTCAAGGGTCAAAGGCGGAAAACTGAAAGTCACATGGGCACCGGTAGCCGGAGCGACCGGGTATGATATTTACGTTTCTACCTCTGCCAAAAAAGGCTATAAGAAAGTAAAAACGATCAAAGGCGGAAATAAGAAATCCGCGACGATCAAGAAGTTCAAAAAGAAAAAATTTAAGAGCGGGAAGAAATATTACGTCTATGTTGTGACGCGCAAGAAGGTTGGCGGCAGAACGTATACCAGCGGCAGTGAGTATTACTGGCGTGTAGGTCAAAAGTCTATCCAGTGGCTTTAATCTGATCAAGAAGGGACTGTCATGCGACAGTCCCTTTAAAATGATTAAGGATGTACAGTTTCGTTGTGCAGCTAGCTGCGCGATCGGAGATCTGCAGTCAGTCATTTGCCTTCACCAGTCCCAGTACCAGTACAGCGCCGATCCGGATACAGTTTGCGATCAGCACAGCGACGGAAAAGCCGTACAGGCCGCCGCGGGGCGTCAGAACTGAGATCAGGATGAGCAGGATGCACAGGTGTGCGATCTGCAGACCGAGCTGCCAGCGTTCACTGGTAAATGTGAGCACGATGATGAACAGATACGCTGAGAGCATTGCAAGGATCTGTGTCAGGTTGACGACTGTGACCAGCGGCCCGGAAGCAGCTGCAAGATCCGGATAGAACAGGCGGATGAAGATCGGTGTGCCGATCTGACAGAGCAGCCAGAATACCAGACTCACAGCAATACCGGCACCGGCCAGTCTGATGAACTGGCCGCGGCCGGTTTTTTGTTTCGATTTTGTCATATAGGAAATAATGATCGTATTGATGGGGGCGACAAAGAGCACCAGCGTCTTTCCGATCAGTGAGACAACATAGTAGATGGTGACAGACTCACTGCCGAGTGTATTGTTCAGGTAAAGACGATCTATATTTAACGTCAGATTCGTGACAAAATAGGATAGCGTCAGTACCGCACCGCGCTGCAGCACGGTCGGAAAGAGCGCAGAGCGGTTCAGCAGCGGCCGGAATATATGACCGCCTGCAGTGACGTAGACAAGTGCGGCACATTCACCCGTCAGGAAGATCAGAAACCAGTTTCCGGTCACCAGATACAGCAAATAGCCGCCCAGATAGCCGATACTGCAGATCAGGTAATATTTAAAATAATTCTTATACTGCAGCGTCAGGCGGTATTCGACGTCGCCGTAATAGCGGTAAACCGTCGCCAGAATCAGGAGACCTGAAAGAACAGCCAGGACAATCAGTCCCATATGTGTACTGTCCTGACTCTGTACGAGCGAGTCGTGCATCATGACCAGTGAAACGATCATGCCGGCAATTCCGAACAGGAAGATGGACAGATTGTAATCGCCGTTCGTCACATCCAGATCCCGGCGGAGCACCAGACGGCTGTTGTTCATGGCCTGTCCGATCGAAGGACCGAGAATGTTGACAAAGGCCATAATATACAGAACAATGCCGATTTCAGCGGATCCCATCCGCGCATTCAGACGCGGATACACGAACAGCTGAAGCACGCCGTTCAGAACCAGCGCGCCTGCAATGGTGTAGATTGTATTGGATGTAATCTGTTTTTTGGATCCGGTGGATTTCTTGTTCATCTGCATTGCGGCAGAATCCTTTCTTGATGATTCATTTCAGAACGTGTCAGCGATGGAATGTTGAATCCAGATATCCAAAGCTTATTTTTACAATCAACGCGCTGCGGTCTTACTGTCATACCCCGGCATCAGGTTTTCAATATATTTCCGCTTGCCGGAGGCCAGCACAGGGATTTCATCGACATACTTGATTTTGATTTCAGCATCCGCGCCAAAAGCCGGCTGAATACGGCCCAGAATATCGGTTACATCCATTTTTTCCGGATCACCGTTCAGGCGCAGTTCATATTTCTTTGCTGAGTACTGGACAAACTGATACTGTTTTACACCGGGGACATCCCAGAGATTGTTTGTGATGACATAGGGCGTGACAGCATTTCCGGCAGTGTCATAGAGCATATCGCTGCGGCGGCCGTACAACTCCGTCAGATAGAGCTTGTAGCGGTCTCCTCTGACTTTGCGATGTGCAATCGCTGTGTCGCCGTTGTCATAGCGGATGATCGGGAATGCATAATTTGTCAGATCCGTGATGACAATACGTCCGAGTTCGCCGTCTTCTGCGGGCTCGTTACTGTCCATTTTCAAAATCTCATAGTGATAACTCTCGGAGTTGATGTAATAAGCAGTGCTGTCAGCACTCTGAATCCCCATAATGCCGTTTTCTTCGTTGGAATACCAGGCCTGTACCGGGCACTGGAATTGTTCTGCAAGCTGTGCGCGGATCGGATCCGGCATCGCCTCTGAGATTGGTAAAATTGCATGGACAGAAAAACCGCTCATGTCTGTTCCGCTACGGCGGATATATTCGCTGATTTCACCCAGAGCAGAAGAGTAGCCGATCAGACATTTGACTTTCTGCTTTTTCAGAATGTCGAGCATCTTTGCGATAGAATCGTCAGAGAGCGAAGAACTGTCCATCATAATGCTGTTTTCCATCATCAGCTGGATTTTTCCTTTGCGGACGTTGTTGACCCATACGCGGATGAACGCCATCTTCTCACCTATGTGATAGCGGCCGAGGGTGCCCAGAAAAATACTGTCAGCAGTATTGCACAGTGCCTTGTGATGGTCCTGAACCATGGCAAGCGGTGTACCTGTGGAGCCGCTGGTCGACATGATTCTGTTGTCGCTGGCATTCAGAAACTGTACAGAACGGAAGGCATCATAGTGGTTCCGAAAAGTATCTTTGTTGACAACCGGAAGATCCGCAAGCGGGATTTCCGGGTCATAATCACGGTAATAATCTGTAGTTGCAACAGCGTGCCGGATCAGATCACGGATCCGCTGGTCGGTCTCGGCAAAAGAAGTTCCATGTTTCCAGGCGTAACGGTCCTGTTCCAATTTGCGTCTTACAGTGCCGCCGCGCATGCGGTCAAGCGCAAAAAATCCATCCCATCTGGCGCGTTCCGTGAAAGTGGTTTTTTTCTGGCTCATGATTGTTCTCTCCTGAATCTGTCTATACAATACAACTTTCAGCAGGGGTGTCTCTGCTTTTTCATAACATGCGTGTCGCGGCAGGAACGCCGGAGCGTTCTTGAAGTATCATAGCATGTATAAAGCAGAAAAAAAAGAAGAATAAAAAATGAGCTGCCGCTTGCTGCGGCAGCTCGGAGTTGATAAACGTTTAATCTACGACGCGGCGTACAGAAAGGATCTCATGATAGGAAGCATCGGTACCGCTGATGATTCCACGTGTCGGATCGGATGCATGTACAATCTGGCCATCTCCCATGTAGATACCGACATGGCCGGAGTAGCAGACGATGTCACCCGGCTGTGCATCCGCATAGGATACTTCTTTGCCTTCACTGCGAAGTTCGCTGGAAGATCTCGCAACATTGTAACCAAGTGCACCATAAACCTGATTGACAAATCCGGAGCAGTCTGTGCCGTTGGTCAGGCTGTTTCCGCCGTAAACGTACGGATTACCGACGTACTGCATCGCATAGTCAACGATTGCCTGTCCGTTTGCAGAGCCGCCGGAAGAGGATCCTGCGGAACTGCCGGAAGAAGATCCGCCTGAGGAAGCAGAACCGGAGGAACCGCCGCTGTAATTGGATCCATCGGAATCACCGCTGTAATTACCGCCGTCGTCATAGCCGGCTGATTCACCGCTGTCATAGGAGCCGGAATCGTAAGTCTGCTGTTCCTGCTGTTCTGCAGCGTATGCTGCTGCAGCTTCCTGACGGGCAGCTTCTTCAGCTGCCGCCGCTGCTGCCGCTGCCTCAGCCTGCCGCTGCATCTCTACCATGACTGCAATTGCCTGATTCTGATCAGCAAGAACTGTTTTATAGTTGGCTGCTGTTTCATAAGCTTTGGCAATCTTCGTATCATAGTCAGAAGAAGTTTCCTTTGCTTCTTTCAGGAGCTCTTCGAGATGTGTTTTTTCGTTCTCCTGTTCTGACTTGATGGTCTCAAATTCAGCTTTTTCAGTGAGTTCCTGCTCTTTCAGGTTCTTAACATCTTCTACGATCGAAGCATATTCTTCCAGACATTCGCGGTCATATTTATACATATTCTGCGTAAACTCACTCTTGTTCAGCAGTTTGGTGATATCCTCACCGGAGAAGAGGAGCATTGCCCAGCCGGCATTTCCGCCGGTCTCGTAGATGTACTGGATCCGCTTTTTCATTGCCGCATAAGATGTATTTTCTTTTTCAATGGCTTTGTCCAGATTCTTACTGGTCTCGGCAATGTCTTTTTCTTTCTGATCAATCTGGCCGTCAAGCGTATCAATCGCCGTAATGGTTGTTACCAGATTTGCATCGAGGTCGTCGATCTCGCCGAGAATCTTCTCTTTTTTTGTCTCCAGAGTATTGATCTCGTTTTCGACTTTTGTAAGACTTGCGGAAGTTGCATTACGCTGCTGCTCGAGTTCATTTATTGTTACCGCACCTGCCGGAACTGCGTGTCCCAGAAGCAGGGAAGCGGATAAGGTT
This sequence comes from Eubacterium sp., assembly GCA_017433615.1. GTDB lineage: Bacteria > Bacillota > Clostridia > Lachnospirales > Lachnospiraceae > CADBRN01. The sequence continues at coordinate 3,111 of JAFRGW010000150.1, read as the reverse complement.
GCTGCAAATAATTTCGCCTTCAAAAAGAACGCCTCCTTACTTGATAACTTTAATTCATACAGATAGTAACACATTTGTAATAAATTTGTCAATGTACCGGATGTACATTTGTAAAACAATATCATGAAAAAATCACGTGGAAAAATTCTTTATCTTGTGCTAAAATGCTGAAAACAGCTTTTGGATTTTCGTCAGAATCTTTCGAATTGTGACGAAAAATATTAAATTTTCCTGCCAATCTATGAAGTGATATATGAAATATCCGATCAAAGTGGTATGTTTTGCGGAAGGAGAGGATTGCATTATATGAAAAAACGGATCAGACGATGTGTCAGTATTCTGGCTGCAGTCACCGTTCTGGTATCATCTGCGGTCATCTGCAGTGCAGCACCGGCAAATACATCCGGCAGTACATCATCTGCAGGCCAGAATACATCCAGTACATCATCTGCAGGTCAGAATACAACAGGTACTGCACAAAATGTGACCCCGGCGAAGAAGGTAAAGGTAAAAGGACAGACATTTACACTTCGGACAGATCTTATTAAGAAGAAAGCCGCAGCTGTCAAAGTCGGCACAACGGATCTGACATTTAAGAAGGATGAAGGATACCTGAAGTTCGTTTCTAAGAAAACGCGGCTGTATTCTTTCCGGATCTCCAGCTTTCTGACGAAAAAGAAGGGGATTGCGACCGTTATGTTTCAGGCGCCGGACAGTGATGATCCTGCATTCAGCTATCTGATCAGCATCAAGAACGGCACAAAAGTAAAGGAAGCGCTGGAGCTTAAGACACGGAAGACTTCGGCAGCGAAGCGCAAGGCCGTTGCCGATGGGAAGACATTCAGCGGGAAGACGGTCAAGATGCGGTTAAAAAAAGGACAGGCCGTATATATTTATGTAGGAAGCGATTACAAGAAGATGACGGCAAGGCTGCAGATTATCTGATGTGGTGTGCGGAACAGCAGGAGAGATTCCGGCAGAATCATATCATAATAATAATTAAAGAAGAAAAAGCATCCGGAAGGGTGCTTTTTTTGTGTCTGCGGAGAATGACAGACATTTTCATATCGGGACTTTTGCGCGAAGAATCTGCATGTGGCAGCTGATGTAGCGTTAACACAAAAATATTACGAAAATATTAAAAATATTAATTGACAATTACAGAATAATTTAATATAGTGTATACGAATAAAACATTTCTGTTATAAAGAGCAGTGTGCAGAAATGCTCAATATTAGGAAACTATTATGAAATGAGGGGAGAATGAACAACATGAAAGGCCGTAGATTTGCAGCAGTTTTAATTGTTTTATCAATGATTCTGATGCTCGTGCCGCTGCAGGCATTTGCGGGAGATAAGGAGGATACTGTTTCGGAAACAGAGCAAGTCACAGCTGCCTCAGACACATTGAATATCGATGGTGTTATGGAGGAAGGAGTGGGTGATCAGGAACTGCTAATAGAGGACACAGCAAACACAGAAGCGGTTTCCGGTTCAGGGGAGATCACGGCTGAAGAAGTGACAGAGGATTCTGTGAAGATAGATGAACCGGCTGAACCGGATGCAGAAGTTACTGAGGAGGAAGACGCTGCATCCGAAGCTGAGACAGAGGCAGATCTCATTGAAACTGCAGGGGCAGAGGAAACAGAAGAAAAAGATGCTGCACTGGATGATGAAACTGCCGGGGATGCAGATGTCACACAGATGACATTTTCCGGAACTTCTTCAGAGGTTGCCTGGCATGATGCAACTTCTGCGGTAGATGAAAACGGTTCGCGGACAGTCACATTTAATGCAGTTATTCCGGACGGGACAACTGCTTCAGAACTGAATCTGAATATATTGGATACGCCGAATCTGAATACAATCAGCTTTACACCTGCGCCGGCTGAAACGATCAAATATATTGTAAATATTACAGATGCTGCCGGCGCTTACCGGTTCAAAGAGGGCAGCGGTGCGGTTGCGATAGCAGACGGCAGCTGGAATGTAAGCGCATCTGTCAGTGCGTCCCTTGCAAAAGCAATGCTGCTGAGTGCAGACGGGGCATCCGGAGGCTATAGCAGTGCAGATACTTATCTGACGGCTTCGGGAGAAGGGAACGGATTCAACAGCGTCCTGCAGAGTCAGTGGTCGGATGGACAGACGTCACAGTCGCTGAGCTATTATCAGCAGATGCAGAGCGGCGATTCAACGACAGCATATCCGGCAGTTCAGTTCAAACTGGTTCCGGCTGAGGCGGCAGAATCTGCTGCAGACACTGTTGAAGACAGCGAAGAAACACTTTCCGGAAGTGTTCCGCTTTCTGTCAAAAAGGTTCTGACAGGACAGACACTGAAAGCAGAGCAGTTTACATTTGAACTGAAAGATGAGAACGGAAATGTTCTTCAGACAAAGAAAAATGCACAGGACGGTACGATTCCGTTTGATTCGATCCAGTTTACCGGTGACGATCTTGGCGAACACAAGTACACTGTTAATGAAGTCGTTCCGGAAGGTGCGAAAGCGGACGCAAATGGAAAAATCATTGTCGACAACATTGAGTATGACACGCATACAGAAAACGTAACGATTACGATTTCGCTGAATGATGAGGGAAAACTTAAGGCGACAGTGCGCCAGAGTACAACGGAGCTGACATTTACCAACAAATATGTCGGAACCGGTGCTGCTTCGACAAGCACAAGCCGCACCAGCCCGAGAACCGGCGACAGTGTGCCGATTATGCCGTATTTCAGCATGCTGGCCGGGGCCGGAATCGCCCTGATCATGAGCAGACGTCTCATCCGTGCATATATTAGACACTGATTCTAAAAATAAAAACCTTACCCTGTTCCTGAAGATAAAGCGGGACCGGGTGAGGTTTTATTTTGGTCTATTTTCAACAGAATTTAAACGGCATTGGAAATTAGTCAATGGATATTAATATACGGAAATGGTACAATTAAGTTGTTCTATTTGAATGTTTTGAAGGATAATAATTTGGAGATGGCGTTATAGTTTTATTACAATGAATGAGGAGAAGAAATAATGGTTAAAACAAATAGAAGTGTAAAGAGCAGCATGTTTATACTACTGACCGCTATGCTGATTCTGTTTTCGGCAATTCCT
>JAFRGW010000149.1 GCA_017433615.1 Eubacterium sp. | reverse complement strand
TTGTTAAGCGTGGTTTCCTTGCCTTTACGGCGCTTAAGGGTGAAGACACCATGTCAAGTGTGGCCCTTTCTGTCAGAGGAAAAGTGCGCGAACTTGGTTATGGAAAGATCCCGGAGCTGTTCGAGAAGAATCCGTACATGTACCAAATCTATCCGACCGATGAGTCCATGAAGGCGCTGACTGCTTTTCAAATCTATGAGGGCACGGGTGAATGGTTTGACCTCTCGAAAAAGCCGATTGAACGTGCCTCTTTTACCTTCGGCGGAGCAGAAAAGAAAACAGAGGGGTACTATATCACAGACGCATGTATTGGTTGCGGAAGCTGCACTGAGATCTGTCCGCAGAACTGTATTGCTGCAGACAGCATCCCGCATGTGATCCGGCAGGAACACTGTCTGCACTGCGGAAACTGCGCCTCCGTATGTCCGGTCAGCGCAGTGGAAAGAAGGTGACAGCATGGATGAGAAAGCAACACAGGATGCGCGGCTGGATTATCTTGTTGAAGAATTCAAAGCAGATTCTGTTCAGTATAAAGATTTGCAGACACCAAAGGATACCGAAGGAAAGCGTCGTATCCTGCGGTCACTTATGAACATCCGAATGCCTCGAAAGATGGATGAGGCGGTTCTTTCTGTGCAGGATGAGTATCTGCAGGAGCGCATCCGTGAAAACGGAATTGTGGAGCCTGCCGCTATTCACATAATCCGGGATCGAATGTCCATCTGGCAAGGTGATATTACGAGGCTGGCTGTGGACGCCATCGTCAATGCCGCGAATTCTCAGATGTTGGGCTGCTTTGTTCCGATGCATACCTGCATTGACAACTGTATACACACTTTTGCCGGAGTGCAGTTGAGAGCTGAATGCGCCAGACAGATGGAGCAGTTAAAAAGCAGGTATGGAAGGGACTATGAGCAACCTACCGCTTTGCCGATGCTGACGGATGCCTATAATCTCCCTGCGAGAAAGGTCATTCATATCGTCGGGCCTATCGTGCAGGGCAGGCTGACTACCTCTCTGGAAAATGATCTGGCAGCCTGCTACCGGAATACTCTTGATATGTGTTTAGAAAATGGGTTGAAATCCGTGGCTTTCTGCTGCATTTCTACAGGCGTTTTTCATTTTCCAAATAAGAGAGCAGCAGAAATTGCTGTGCAGACTGTGACGGGCTGGTTGTCCAAGCATCCGGGTGGAATGGAAAGAGTGATCTTCAATGTTTTTAAAGATGAGGACAAAGCATACTATGAACAGCTTTTACAATAATGGTTATCAGGAAACCATTCAGAAGGGATTGTCTGCTGTGCGTTCCTTTCGCTCAGGTATTTCTACCGGTGCCGGCAGCAGGAATGAGCAGATCGAACGATTGAAAAAAGAAATCGAGAGCGCAAATGCCATAGTAATCGGTGCGGGTGCCGGACTATCCACAGCGGCAGGACTGACGTATTCCGGAGAGCGTTTTGAGAAATACTTCGGAGACTTTGCTGCCCGGTTTGGCATTCAGGATATGTATTCCGGTGGTTTTTATCCATTCCCAGATGAGGAAACGCGCTGGGCATGGTGGGCAAGGCATATCTACTATAACCGTTATATCGATCCGCCGAAGGATGTTTATGGAAAACTGCTGGCACTGGTTCAGGATAAAGACTACTTCGTCATTACCACAAATGTTGATCATCAATTCCAGAGAGCTGGTTTTGATAAAAAGCGTCTGTTTTATACACAGGGAGATTATGGCCTGTTTCAAAGCATGAATCCGATGATCAAAAAAACCTATGATAACGCAGAATGGGTCATGCAGGCAATGGAGGCGCAGGGCTTTGAGAAGGATTCAGATGGCATATACCAGATTTCGCAGAGCGGTATTTCTATGCGGATACCGACAGCATTGATTCCTAAATGCCCGGATGACGGATCGGATGTTACAATGAATCTTCGCGCCGACGATCTCTTTGTAGAGGATGAAGGATGGCATAGAGCGTCAGCTGCTTATGCTGATTTCATCCATAGGCATGAAAACCTGCATACACTCTATTTTGAGATCGGCGTCGGGGCCAATACACCTGTGATCATTAAGTATCCCTTCTGGGCAATGACAAGAGCGAATCCAAAGGCCAAGTATGCCTGCCTGAATTACAATGAGGCTTTCTGCCCACACCAAATCGAGAATCAGTCCATCTGCATTGACGGAGATGCAGATACAATTCTTGCTTCCTTGAAATGAAAAAACTCCCGGTCACCGGCAATTTATACAGAGAATCAGGATGCAGCAGGTTTGGGGAATGTCTCTGGTATGCTGCTTTATGCAAAGACAGGAGAAGCTGCATTTCCTATAAGGAAAGAGCCCTCCGGGCGAGATGCGATTGGTGCGCAGATGAATATTGCAGGCTCTTGCCTGCGCGAACCAGCGCGCTAAGATCCGCAAAGCAGCTCTTTGTTCCGACAAAGTCACGTCACAGAATCAAGATCCACGTGCCAGATCCCCGCTTCATCGGGGTCCGGATACACGCGGACATGCCTGCCGATGATCTCCCTGCCGGGGTACGTTTTGACCGGATCGCTGGTAAAGGTCGTGCTTC
>JAFRGW010000013.1 GCA_017433615.1 Eubacterium sp. | reverse complement strand
TGATGATGGAACATGGTGTCAGGTGCGCTTCCTCTCTCTAATTCTGCGATTTTCTTCTTATCTGATTTCCCGTATTTCAGCTACGATTTCAGCTTCTGTGTTTGCTTCCACGAATACTGATATTTCATCCATCAGGCTGTCCGCCATGGCGTTATGCGGAACGATGGCCGCTGCACCGATCACAATGATCTGATGGGTGTCCTGCTCATCGATCTCAGCCGCAGAAAGATGAAACCGGTTCTGCAGCCGGGTGATGAGGCTTTTTGCGACCATTCTTTTTTCCTTCAGGCTGTGCACCCAGGGGGCATGCAGCCGGAAGGTTACAGCTGCGATAATCATTGAAACCTCCGCATGAGCATCTGATTGATCATGTGAACACCCTCCTGGATCGTTCCCCGGGATAGCTTCGGCTGGGCTGTTCCCGTTTGCCAAAAATCCTGCCGGGCTGCCCGGTATAAAAGAGGCATGTTCATGATACCGCTCCAAATCCCGCATAAGGGATATCGTTGACCAGGCATTCTGCCGCATCCTCAATATCTTCCCAATCCAGTTCCCCGCCTTCCCGTGCGCAGCATTCCAGCTCATCCACAATGTTTTCAATCAGCACCATGTCGATGAACACCGGCAGCTTTTTCAGCATTTCCTCCGGCAGATCCGTTTCCGTTTTGTAGCCCTGCAGTTGAAGATCAAAGCACTGCTGCATCAGCGAAAAGCGCTTGCCCGGGTCGGTTTCATGCCGTGTCCAGCCTTCATTGTGAATCCAGAGATTGGCAAGATCGAACATATACCAGCAGTTCATGCAGTTGTCAAAATCGAACACTGTAATCGCGCCCGTGTCCATGTCGATATGATAGTTTCCGTCGCTGAAATCGAAGTGAACCAGACCGTAGCAGCCTTTGTCCTTCGGAAGTGCCCGGAATGCGTCCAAACGCCTGGCGACGGCTGTTTTCAGTTCACCGTATTCGTCCGGAATCAGGCGGTTCAGGTACGTCATGTCATACTTGTCGAAATAGTCCGGACGCGGATGGACAGGCACATATGCCCTGGACAGCCTGTGGATCGCACCCAGAGCTTTGCCGGTGTTATAAAAGTATTCACTCAGCGGTGCGTCTTGCCGGTAACGGTAGCCGTTTTCCGCCAGCAGCATTCCTTTGGCATAAGCAAACAGGCTGACGTATACAGCCTTGCCATCTGCCTCCAGGTGTTCCACCAGCCTGCCCTGAACGGACGGAATCACATCCGCCACGGGCGCGCCGTTCTCAGCCAGGAAACGGACAAACTCTGTTTCTGCAAGATAATCATTCCCGCTTCGGTCACCGAGGACAGAGGCACGGAGCACATACTGTTTTTCCCCGTTCCGGCTGACGGTCATGATCTGGTTTCGCCCGCCTTCATGGCCGGATACAGGAACAAATGTACATTCTTCAAGAGCAAAAAGATGTTTCGCCTGTTCAAGAATATCGGTCAATAAAATATCCTCCTGTTCATCATCTGATTCGTTCGCCCCCAATGTCGATCTGCCTTTTCATTTCTTTGGCAACATCCCGG
>JAFRGW010000148.1 GCA_017433615.1 Eubacterium sp. | reverse complement strand
GTTCCGTATATAAATTACCGACAGCTGCCTGCTCTTTTACAAAAGAGACCGGCGCGTCCAGGCGGATTCTTGCAAGATCTTTTGAGAGAACTGCCAGATCGAAATGATCGCGGAAGGCTTCCATCGCCTTCTTCGGTTTGATCTCATCAAGATGCGCCTGTGCCTCCTCGATCGAATGATACTGTACAATCAGCTTTGTCGCCGTCTTGATGCCGACGCCGGGAAGTCCCGGAATGTTATCCGAAGTATCTCCCATCAGCGCTTTCAGATCAATAAACTCCTCCGGCGTGACTTCATATTCTGCCGTCACATCTGCTGCAAAATAATCAGAAACCTCCGTGCGCCCGCGGCTGGTCCGCGGAATCCGGATCTTGATCGTGTCTGTCGCGAGCTGCAGCAGATCCCGGTCTCCCGAGAGGATGGTAACGTTGAGTCCCTCTGCCTCTCCTTTCCTGGAAAGTGTTCCGAGAAGGTCATCCGCCTCGTACCCTTCCAGTGTCACAATCGGAATATCCATGGATTCCAGCACTTCACGAATGACCGGCACCTGCTCCCGAAGTTCCTCCGGCATCGCCTTTCTGGTCCCTTTGTAAGCCTCATACTTCTCATGCCGGAAGGTCGGCGCATGTACGTCAAATGCAACCATCAAATATTCCGGCTGTTCCTCGTCCAGAACTTTGAAGAGAATATTCAAAAAGCCATATACTGCATTCGTGTGCAGTCCCTCTGCATTGGTCAGCATCGGAACACCGTAAAACGCCCGGTTCAAAATACTGTGTCCGTCAATCAGAAGCAGTTTTTCCTGTTTTGTCATGATCTCTTCCTCAGAATAATCCCGTTACATTCCAGATTCCCAGAAAATCCAGAAGAACCACGGCTGCAAAAAGCAAAGTGATCAGAAGTATTACTTTAAAAATGCGTCCCGCATTCTGCCGCGCATAAACTTCCCGCGTCTTATTTCTGATGTCATTCTGCATCATTTCAGGAAGATTGTAAGATCCCTCTGCGTCATCGTCCAGTTCGTCATTCAGATAGCGGACTGTTCTGTCAACCATAAACGCCGTTTCCAGCTCTTCATAGCATGCATGGCAGGTCTTAATGTGATCCAGAAACAGCAGCAGATCTTTCTCACGCAGATCGTCCGCGAGATAATGCGGAATCATATCCAGAAATTCCCTGTGATCGATCTGTGCATCCGCATCGTATTGTTTTTCTGTGATCCTGCTCATCGTTCCACCTGTCTTCCCAGAAGCGTCCGCCATTACTGTCCGCTGTTACACAAAGCGAAAAACACATCTCCGGGGCGCTGTCATTTCTTCCCGATCAATCCACGCAGAAAGCGGGAGGGTTCCATCGATTTTGCAAACCGTTTCCGCACCTGGCACAGGTACAGACGGTCCTTTGCACGGGTCATTCCCACATACAGCATGCGCCGCTCCTCCTCCAGATCGGCCTCGAGAACAGCCTTGTGCCAGGGAATGATTCCCTCATTGATATCTGCGATCAGCACCAGCCGGTACTCGCACCCTTTCGAAGCATGCAGTGTCGCAACTGTCACCCCTGTAGAATCCTGCCGCCGGTTCATCTGCTCCCGCACGGCTTCCATCCGCGCTTTCCACGCCTCCAGTGTCGGACATGTCTTCGCACTCTCCCGAAGTTCTTCCAGCACATCTGTCAGATCCTCCGGCGCAAGCTGATGCTCTGCCGCATACTCCTTCAGCCAGTTTCCATAGCCGACCGCCAGATTAATATACTGAATCGCCCCGTAAGGCGGCATTCTGCCAATCATCTCCAGATCCGCTTCCATCTTGCGGATCCGCTCACACATCCAGTCCCGGTCCCTGTAAAATGCATACAGTTCCGGAAAACTTACATTCTCTTTTGAAAATGCACTGCGCGAAAAATATCTGTTCGGCCGGTTGCAGATCATCAGAAAATCGCTGCGCTTTCTGCTGCCGGCACCCAGCTCCATATAGGCGAGCAGCTGTTTTGCAATCCAGTGATCAAAAATACACGGGACATGGTCTGCCGTATGGAACGGAACCTGCTCTGTAATCAGCTGCTCCACAAGTGTGCGGCATCCGGAATTGGTGCGGAACAGCACGGCGATATCCTCCGGCCGGATTCCACTGCCGATCTGCTGCCGGATCTCGCGCACCATCCATTCTGATTCTTCCCGCGGATCTGCAAACATCTGCAGGGAAACGGGCACGCCCGCATCCCTGACCGCATGCAGCCGCTTGTCATACCGGCGCCGGTTGCGCCCGATCACCTGCTGGGAGAGTGTCAGAATCGAGCCGCTGCATCGGTAGTTTGTGTCCAGTGCGACCATCCGGGCATCCGGATATTGTTTCGTAAATCCAAGCATCAGCTCCGGACTTGCTCCGCGAAAGCGGTAAATCGACTGATCATCATCCCCGACGATAAAGAGATTCTGCTCCGGTTCGGCCAGCATGCGGATGATCTCGTACTGCATCGGCGCAATATCCTGAAATTCATCGACAAGAATATAGCGGAACTTCCGCTGCCACCGCGCAAGCACCTGTGGCTGCTTCCCGAGCAGTGCCCGGCAGCGGAGAATGATATCATCAAAATCAATTTTCCCGTTATCGGCCAGCCACTGCTCATAGGCACGGAAAATCTCCCGGAATACATCCGCCGGCAGCACGGTTGAATAAAAATGTGCCAGCTGCATCCCGCTGCCCTTCAGGTAACTGATCTCTCTTCCGGTCATATCCGGAAGATCCGCTTCCTGCTCTGCCTGCCGCGCAAAATGACTGACAAGCTCTTCCAGCAGCCTTCTCCGCTCAGCGCCGCCTATGATACTGTCTGCAGACAGCCGGCACTCCGCGCGCAAAATCCCGTAAAAGATGCCGTGAAATGTCCCGATCGACATTCCTGCGGCATCTGCACCAAGCTCTTTTCGAATCCGTTCACGCATCTGGGCAGCCGCTGCCCGGGTAAATGTTACCACCAGAATCTGATCCGGCGATACGCCCGCACGCCGGACCAGCCTGCAGCAGCGCTCTGTTATGACAGCTGTCTTGCCGGTGCCCGGCCCTGCCAGTACAAGCATCGGCCCGTCCCTGTGGTCCGCCGCCCGGTTCTGCTCTTTATTCAGCTGCATCCAGACGTGCAATTCCGTCACGGATCCGACGGACTGTCTCATCTTTTCCGAGCACTTCCATGATACCGGTTGCGCCGGCCGGTGTTGCAGCCTTGCCGGAGACAGCCGTGCGAAGCGGCCACATAACGGTATTGACCTTCAGGCTTTTTTCATCCGCATATGCTTTCAGAACCGCAAACAGTGTGTCGTTGTCAAATTCCTCCGAAGCCTCCAGAAGCGGGAGTGTCTCTTTGAGCACCTTCAGAGATGATTCTGCCGTACTCTTGGATTTCTTATGGGTATACATGGCCGGATCATAGTCCGGGAGTTCTGCAAAGAAATCAATCTGCTCCGCAATATCCGGGAATGTCTGGATCCTTGTCTGCACCATCTCCGCGACCTTCCTGCGGTCACACTGCGGCGGCAGCGCTTCGTCCAGGTAAGGCAGTGCCGCCTGATAGAAAGCATCAGGATCCATTTTCTTGATATATTCGCCGTTCATCCAGCGAAGTTTTGTCATATCGAATACTGCCGGGGATTTGTTGATTCTTCTGTAATCAAATGCCTCGATCAGCTCCTGCAGGCTGAAAATCTCCTGTTCGCCTGCCGGACTCCACCCCAGAAGTGCCACAAAATTCACAATGGCATCCTTAAGAAAGCCCTGCTCCAGCAGATCTTCAAATGAAGAGTGCCCGGACCGCTTGGAAAGCTTCTCACCGCTCTCATTTGTAATCAGCGGGCAATGCACATAGGTGGGAATCTCCCATCCGAATGCCTCATAGATCCGGTTATATTTCGGTGTGGACGACAGATATTCATTGCCGCGCACGACATGTGTGATACCCATGAGATGGTCGTCCACCACATTTGCAAAATTATAGGTCGGGAACCCGTCGGATTTGATCAGAATCAGATCATCCAGCTCTTCATTCGGCGCCGTAATGGTACCGTAGATTTCATCCTGAAAAGATGTTTCTCCGGTAAGCGGCATATTAAACCGGATGACATATGGTTTTCCCGCAGCCAGATTGGCCTCTACTTCAGCTTTGGAAAGGTGCAGACAGTGCTTGTCATATGCGGAAATCTCCTTGCCTGCCACAATCCGCTTCAGCGAATCCAGACGTTCTTTTGTACAGAAGCAATAGTACGCATCTCCCTGCTCAATCAGCTGTTTCGCATATTTCAGATAGATTCCCGCCGCACAGCGCTCACTCTGCACATACGGTCCGACACCGCCGTCTTTGCGCGGTCCTTCATCCGGAATCAGACCGGTCAGTTCCATAGTCCGGTCGATGATATCCAGCGCCTCTTCCATAAAACGCTCCTGATCGGTATCTTCAATGCGCAGCATAAAGCTGCCGCCCTCATGTTTCGCAATCAGATAGGAATAGAGTGCAGTGCGCAGATTGCCGACATGCATGCGTCCTGTCGGACTGGGCGCAAATCGTGTTTTTATATTCATGTTGTTCTCTCTTTCTGTCATTTATTGGTGTCTTTTTCTTTTGCAGGATATGCCTCCCGCAGGATCTTTTCGATGGAATCTCCGATGCAGACACAGTCCGCTTTACGGTCCGTATAATGCTCCTCCGTGTTGACCAGCGCGATCTTGTCTCCATTGAAATAACGGGCCATCGATCCGAGGCGCGAACTCAGGTTGCAGCCGATCACCAGCAGCACATCTGCACAGGAAATCACTTCCGCCGCCCGGGTCATCACTGCAGAATCCAGCATCTCACCGGAGAGCACAACGCCCGGGTGAATCAATGTTCCGCAGTCATCGCATTTGGGAAGCGGCTTGTGTGTCATAATGTACTCGGCCGAAAAGATTTTTCCGCACCGCGGACAGGCATTCCGGTCTACTTCGCCGTGCAGGTGAATAACATTTTTGCAGCCTGCGCGGACAGATGCATTGAAATACCCGCGGGTTACAATAGCAGACAGACGTCCGTCGTCTTCCATTTCCTTTAATATGTAATTAACCGGACCAGGCTCGCCGCGTTTCTTTAACATTTCCTCGCGGTAGAATTCAAAAAATTCCGCCGGCCGGTTGTGATAGAACGTCGTCGAGAAGATCTCGTCCGGTGAATAACCGTATTTCTGCTCGATGTCATAGATGAAATCTTTGCGATAAAAATCGCTGCCCTGCTTTGCCCAGGACGCACGGCCCTGCAGACAGACAATGTTGCGGCTTCCTGTGAGGATTTCCTTTAAATAACGAATACTCATTTAAGCTGCTCCCTCCTCTGCAATTTCTATTTTTCTTGCCACACTCAGCGCCACACCGATCTCCAGCATCAGAAACACCACCGAAGTGCCGCCGTAGCTGACAAACGGAAGTGTGACACCTGTTGTCGGAATAATATTTAATACGACACAGATATTCAGTATTACCTGCAGCGCGATGTGAATAAACACGCCGCTGGCCGCCAGCGTTCCATACAGATCCGGCGCGTTCTGCGCGATAACAAAGAGCCGGTACAGCAGATAGCCGAACAGAACCAGCAACAGGATTGCGCCGAAAAGTCCGAGTTCCTCGCAGATAATTGAAAAAATCATATCATTCTGCGCCTCCGGAATGGTCGAGAGCTTCTGTGTACTGTTTCCCAGCCCCTTTCCGAAAAAGCCGCCGCTGCCGATCGCATAGAGTCCCTGCATCACCTGGTATCCGCCGGTCGACAGATGCCCCTCCGGATCACGCCATACAAGAATACGCTGCAGACGGAATCTTCCGCTGGTCTGGTAGCGGGTTACAAGTACATGCACAAGATATGCAACGCCGCCGGCGCCTGCTCCCGCCAGCAGAATAAACGGCGCCGTGCGCGGGTGTGCCAGAAAAATCATGATGACAGAGATTCCGAATATGATAATACCGGTACTCAGGTTATCTGTAAGAAAATACGCACCGAATCCCTGCAGTCCGCCGAACATCATCAGCACCGCGATCGCACGCAGCGAACTGACGGACCGTCCCATCTTGACAATCGTATAGGACATAAAGAGTATGACTGCAATCTTGGCCACCTCTGAGGGCTGAAACTGAATGCCGCCGATGTTCAGCCATCTGCGTGCACCGTTGATGTTAATGCCAAAAGGCGTAAACCGTACCATAGCCATCAGCACAAGGGCCGCCACATACAGATATGGTGAAAGCCGGATATAAAAATGATAATCCAGCCGGGCTGCCAGAAGTGCAATTACAATTGCAAGCGCAGAAAAAACTGCCTGCCGCTTGAAATAGAACATGTCATCCCCGATTGACGTGGCAGTCGATGCCTCATACGAACTGGCACTGTACAGCATGACCAGTCCGAAACAGATCAGTATGATGACAACGGCAAGCAGATTATAATCATAATAGCCGGATTTCCTGCGCTTCCTGCGCAGAGAGCTCCTTTTCCCCAAAGCCATAAAACGCTCCCCTTCGGAAAACATGGTTTCCGCATCTTAGCCTATTTGGAATCATTCTATCACAGCGGAACCTTCATGGCAAATAAAACCGCCGCACCATACGGTGCGGCGGAATACTTCAATATTATAGAATCAATCCTCTTCGTACGGAAGAATTGCCATATGACGTGCACGCTTTACTGCAACTGTGATCGCACGCTGGTGCTTTGCGCAGTTTCCTGTGACGCGGCGCGGAAGAATCTTACCTCTCTCGGAGATATATCTTCTCAGCTTCGGAGCATCCTTGTAGCTGATGCAGTTATCTTTTCCGCAGAATACGCAGACTTTTCTTCTTCTTCTCGGTGTTCTTCTTCTTGAGCGGAAATCCTCACGATCATTATTGTAAGCCATTATGCTTCCTCCTTTTCTGTTTCTTCAGCTTCTGCCGGTGCTTCTGCAGTCTCTGCTGCAGCTGCTTCGTCCTCATCCTGGCGGACGATCAGGAAGCGCAGTACATGATCCATGATACGTACATGACTCTCGATCTCTGCCGGTGCGGTCGGCTCAGCGTCAAACTGGATAAAGTAGTAATAGCCGTCACGCTCATGCTGGATCTCGTAGGCAAGTCTCTTTCTTCCCCACTCTTCCACGTTTGTGATCTCGCCTTCATAACGGGTCACAAAACCTTTTGCCTTCTCGACTACGTCAGCGCGTGCTGCGTCTTCGAGCTTTGCACTTACAACAAGTGCCAGTTCATATTTGTTCATCTTTCTTCCTCCTTTTGGACATTTGGCCCTCTGTCACTGCAGAGAGCAAGGCAGAAGATATTTTAACATACCCCCTCCGAATTGTAAACCGGTAATCAAAAATTATATTGTCTGAATATTCTCAACTACACGCGACGACATTTTGAATCCCGCAAAATAATTCAGATAATTAGTCTTAAATAACTATTTTTTTCGAAAATAATACTTGCCTTCTATTCTGCAATCATATATAATGCATTTAATGAAAAAAGTATATCACTTATGATATAAATTAAAGGAGGACTTTCAGAATGGCTAGAACTATTACAGATGCATGTGTATCCTGTGGAACATGTGAAGGCGAGTGCCCGGTAGGCGCTATCTCCAGTGGAGATACACAGTACGTCATCGACGCTGGTGCCTGCATCGATTGTGGTGCCTGCGAAGGCGCATGCCCGACAGGCGCAATCGTTTCTGAATAATATCAGAATCATCTAATTTCTAATCACATAAAAACCGCATCCGTTCCGGATGCGGTTTTTTATTTTCCCCTGCAGACCGCCATGCTGTGGCGGCCTTTTATCTTCTTATTTATGAAACAGCTTCTTATTCTGATACCGCGGCTCACAGGTGAGGTTTACACCGAGTGTCTTAAACGTTGTCTCATCTGTCGACGACAGAATTACCGACGAATGTGCCTCGCATCCATTCAGTTTCTCCAGCTGTGTCATCGCAATTTCGGCAGCCGGATTGGTTTCTGCAGAAATGGTCAGTGCGATCAGAATCTCATTGATATGCAGGTGCGGATTGCTGTTTCCGAAATGTTCCACCTTCAGATGCTGGATCGGGCGGATGACATTGGGAGAAATCAGCTTCACATTATCCTCCACACCGCCGAGTGCCTTCAGGGCATTCAGAAGCATCGCCGAGGACGCGCCGAGCAGCGATGTCGTACGTCCGGTTATGATCCGGCCGTCCGGAAGCTCGATGGCTGCTGCAGGCTGTTCCGTGATCTCCGCTTTCTGATTGGCTGCCGCAATCACAGGACGGTCTTCAATCGAGAGGTTTGCCTTGTTCATCAGAAGTTCCAGCTTCTTCTCGGCCTCCTGATTGCCGCTTCCTTTCCGGATCTGACAGAGCTCGTTGTAATAACGCCGGATAATCTCCTGTTTTGCGGCATGCGATACTGCATCATCATCAAAAATACAGTTTCCTGCCATGTTGACGCCCATATCCGTCGGAGATTTATACGGCGAGGAACCGTATATTTTTTCAAACATGGCATTGAGGACCGGAAACACCTCCACATCGCGGTTGTAATTGACCGTCGTCTTGCCATATGCCTCCAGGTGATACGGGTCAATCATATTGACATCTTTCAGATCTGCCGTTGCCGCCTCATAGGCAAGATTGACCGGATGCTGCAGCGGAATGTTCCAGATCGGGAAGGTCTCGAATTTCGCATAGCCTGCCTTTACGCCGTGCAGATTTTCATGATACAGCTGCGAGAGACAGACCGCCATTTTGCCGCTGCCCGGTCCCGGTGCCGTGACAACGACCAGCGACTTGCTTGTCTCAATATATTCATTCTTTCCGAATCCGTCCTCGCTGATAATCAGCGGCACATTGTTCGGATAGCCTTCAATCACATAATGCCGGTATACATTTACACCGAGTGTCTGCAGCTTCTTCTGGAATGCAATGGCACTCTCCTGGCCTGTGAAGCGCGTCAGCACAACACTTCCCACATAAAGTCCATACCCGCGGAACGCATCGATCAGGCGCAGAACGTCCAGCGCATATGTGATGCCGAGATCCCCGCGGATCTTATTTTTCTCAATATCGCCGGCATTGATTGCAACAACAATCTCAACATCTTCCTTGATCTGTGATAACATGCGGATCTTACTGTCCGGCGCGAACCCGGGCAGAACACGCGATGCATGATAATCATCAAAGAGCTTTCCGCCGAATTCCAAGTACAGTTTTCCGCCGAAATTGCCGATGCGCTCTTTGATCCGCTCAGACTGCATCTTCAGATATTTATCATTATCAAATCCAATCTTCATGCCTTTTCTCCGTCTTTCTCGATAGTCCATTTCCAAACATTTTTTTATATTATCGACATTCGTTTCTGCTGTCAACCAGTGATATGATTTCCCGTCATACGAATATCGTTCGCTTCCATTCTTTATCGATATTTCTATATCCGGATTGTTCTGCGGACAAATCCGTAACCGGCACTTCTTTTCAGAAACTGCAGACAGCTTCTTCAGCGGCTTCTTCAGAAACTACAGGCCGGATTTTCCGTCAGAAATCTTCCCCAGGCCGCAAGCCCTGCCGCATGCATAAATTCCCCGCTGCCGACCAGTGCGCAGAATTCCTCCCGTTCCAGCAGATGGACTTCCAGAAATTCTGTCGTCTCCGGAGAGCTCTCGCCCCGCACCGTACATTCCGTCCAGAACAGATGCAGCCGCTCGTCGCTGGATCCGAATGATGTGTACACAGCACCGAGTGAATGTACTTCGCCGGCCTGAAATCCGGTCTCTTCGAGAAGCTCTCTTGCTGCGGCATCCGCAGGATCCTCATCCCCGTCCAGAATGCCGCCCGGGATCGACCACTGATAGTCATGTACCGGATAACGATATTCATGGAGCAAAATGACCTTTCCTTTGTAAAAAGGCAGGATGCAGACACCATCCCGGATACTCATATAGGAAAAAACCTTCTGCTCTCCGTCTATCTCAAGCAGGTCTTCGACTACGTCAAACCGTCCCGACGTAAAACGTCTGGTTGAAAGCGGTTTCAGTGATGCAATGTCTTTCATACAGGCCTCCTCGTGTAAAATTCATCTTGCAGAAACGCTGCAGGACGATTAGAATAGGATGATGTCAGTCTTTATAAACACACTATGATTACGGAGTTTTGGAATGGGCCGTGAATTTCGCGAAGGACTGATCGCCGGCCTGCCCATCGGGCTCGGCTATCTGTCCGTATCTTTTGGCATCGGAATCCTGGCAATCGGCGCAGGATTTAATATTTTTGAGGCAGTAATTCTCTCTGTGGCCAATCTGACTTCTGCCGGTCAGGTTGCCGGTATTGAAGTCATCGCCGCGGCAGGCGGTGTCATTGAAATCATTCTGACTCAGCTTGTCATCAATCTGCGCTATGCGCTGATGGCACTGTCACTCTCACAGCGGCTGGATGATTCTTTCAAAACCCCGCAGCGTCTGCTTCTTTCCTACGGAATCACTGACGAGATTTTCGCCATGGCATATGCCCGCGAGAAGAAAGTATCCCCGCCGTATATGGGCGGTATGATTCTCATCTCGGCATTCGGCTGGGTTCTCGGCACATTTCTCGGCGCCGCAGCCGGTGAAATCCTGCCTTCCGCAGTCACAGAAGCAATGGGAATCATGCTTTACGGCATGTTCATCGCGATCGTCGTTCCGGTCGTCAAGAAGGACCGGCGCGTACTCTATGTCTCTGCCGCCGCCATCGGACTCAGCATTCTGTTCCGCTATGTTCTGACATTTGTTTCCGGTGGTTTTGCAGTCATCATCTGCGCACTTGCTGCCGCCCTGTTCGGCGCTGTGTTTTTCCCGGTTGACGACGCAGATGACGATCACGCAAATGAGGAGTCCTTATCATGACAATACTCGGATATATCCTGATCATGGCGCTTGTGACCTACCTGATCCGCATGCTGCCCTTCACACTTTTCCGGAAACAGATTACATCGCGGTTTTTCCGCAGTCTGATGCATTACATTCCCTATGCGGTTCTTTCCGCAATGACCATTCCTTCAATCTTCTATGCAACCGGCAGCATGATTACAGCTGCAGTCGGAACAGCTGTCGCACTGGTTCTTGCATGGTTTGACCGTCCGCTGATCATCGTCGCGCTGTGCGCGGCCGGCGCCGCACTGGTAACCGGACTGATTGTATGAGCTGACCGGAACCGGGAATACATGGTTCACGCCATAGAAGATCACTTTACGATTCCATCCGCATGTGAAAAGGTTGTCGTTCGAAGCAATCGAATGCTTCATACGACAGCCTCTTTTTTATCCCTCTACGATCAGATATCTGCCGTCTCCTACCGGAAACACTTCTGATGCATCCAGAATCTCCTCTTCTGAAAAATCCACACCGGCTTCTTCAAAATACTGAATGACTTCTTTCGCAGAAGACACAACGACCGCCATCATATCCTCGAGAAACCAGGCAGCTTCTTCCTCTGTTTGTGCGACCGGTTCCGGAAACAGCTGTTCCTGCTTATCCAGAAAGCACTGCAGCACAGCCTTATCATATTCGTTCATAAAATGAATTCCTTTCAAGAAATGTAATTATATATGTTGATATCAGCAGATCCGCGGAAGTCCCTCGCCCTGCAGAATATCCAGAACACGTCTGCCGCCGATTGCTGTCTCGGCATATAGTTCACCGGGTTCCTCATCTGAGACACTGCCGATGATGGCTGCATCTGCCCCGAAGCGGGAGCCGCGGATGATTTCCAGTGCCTTCCCGGCGTATTCCGACGGGATAACAGCCGCCAGCTTTCCTTCATTTCCCATATACAGCGGGTCAAGTCCCAGCAATCCGCAGAATCCGCGCACCTTTTCACTGACCGGTACCGCTTTATCTTTGATCACGAACGTTTTTCCTGATGCTGCTGCCAGTTCCTTCAGTACAGTCGCCAGACCGCCGCGCGTAATATCCCGCAGCGTGTGAATGGGAATGCCGGCCCGGATCAGACGCAAAACCATATCTGTCAGCGGTGCCGCGTCACTGACAATGTCATTCTCTATATTCATACGCTCTGAAAGAAGTGCCGCGTGATGATCTCCCATCGTTCCGGAAACCAGAATTGCATCCCCTGCCTCTGCATTCAGCGCAGAAATATCTGTGTCGTCCGGGATAAATCCGACACCTGCCGTATTAATATAGCATCCGCCCGCGCCTTCTATGACCTTGGTGTCTCCTGCGATAATCTGAACGCCGGCTTCGCGGGCTGTCTCAGCCATGGAGTGCACAAGCTTTCTGAGTAAACCGACAGAAAGCCCTTCCTCCAGAATAAAACCACAAGTCAGATATTTCGGCACTGCGCCGCGCATTAAGAGGTCATTGACCGTCCCGCATACCGCAAGTTTTCCGATGTCGCCGCCGCGAAACTGCAGCGGTGTGACAACAAAACTGTCTGTTGTGACCGCAATGGTTCCGGATCCGGGAACAACTGCCGCATCTTCCATCTGGTTCAGTACGTCATTGGAAAATGCATCGGCAAAGATTTCATGAATCAATGCACCTGTTGCATCTCCGCCGCTTCCATGTACCATCATTATTGTATCATTCTGCATTTCTATTTACCTCATCCTGTGACTGCTGTACCAGGAAAAACAGCTTCCCTCTGTTGAGACCATGCAGGCTCCCTGCGGTGAAAGCGGCGTACAGACTTTTCCGAAAAGCGGGCACTGACTTGGCCGCATAGCTCCGGTCAGAATCCTGTCGCAGCAGCAGGCAGTATTTACCTTGTGATCATCGTTCAGAGAGCGGCTGCCGGCATCGAAGTTTTCATATGCGGGACGCAGAACACGTCCTGAGTGTTTCACCATGCCAATCCCGCGCCATACCGCATCTGCAGGTTCGAAATATTTCGCAACAGCTGCCTGCGCCGCCAGATTTCCCTTTTCTGTTACCACCTGCGGATAGAAGTTCATCACCCGGCCGCATCCGCGCGACAGAACAATGCCATACAGTGCATGCAGGAGCTCCTGTCCTTCAAATCCCGCAACACCAAACGGAATCTTCCAGCGCTCTGCAAGCGGTCTGTAGATTTCTGATCCTGTTATAACAGATACATGCCCCGGCGCGATAAAAGCATCGATCTTTGCGCCGGACTCCATCAGCGCTTCAATGATTTCCGGCATCGTCTTGAGTGCAGTGAGCAGCTTCACATTTGTCAGATGCTTCTGCAGCACTTCCTCCAGCAGAAGGGCATACGCAGGCATCGTGGTCTCAAAGCCGACTGCCGCAAACACGAATGTGGTTGCCGGATCCTGCTCCGCAAGGCGGATCATATCCGTCGGCGCATATACCATCTCCACACGCGCGCCTTCTCCTTTTGCCTGTGACAAACTGCGCACACTTCCCGGTACGCGCAGCAAATCTCCAAAAGTCACGACACAGGTATCCGGTTTCAGCGATAGTTCAATCAGGCGGTCAATGTATGCGGAAGGCGTCACACAGACCGGACACCCCGGCCCGGAAATCAGATGAATGCGATCCGAAAGCATGCCCGGAATACCAAAGCGTGCGATGGCACCGGTGTGACTGCCGCAGACTTCCATAATATTCATCTCCGGTCCGTCATATTCTGCAAGATATTTTTTTATCTTATCTATATCAGGCATATTCCAGATATCCTTTTCATATTTTCAAATCGGGGTTTGTCGGGTTCGCGCTTCGTACTGGCACTCATGCCGCAACTCTTTTTTATGCACTGTAAGCATTCGAACTTCGGTTTTTTCACTATTCACCCGCCCCTTCTTGAAGCTTTTTCCCATCTGGGGCATCGCAAATTGACGAATTTCAGCTTTTCACCCGCCCCTTCTTGAAGCTTTTTCCCATCCGGGGCATCGCAAATTGACGAATTTCAGCTTTTCACCCGCCCCTTCTCGAAGTTTTCTCTCACTGGGGGCATCCGAATTTGGATTTTTTTGATGTTTTAACCACCTCAAACAGTTTTTTGGCACTGTGAAAATCTTTAAAAGCAATAATTTCGACGCCAAAATGGTTTGGATCGTCAGCAAACTCTTCGACAAACCCAAATTTACCGCAGCGCATCCAGCTCTGCAAACAGTTTCTCGATCTCATCCGCCTCGCCGCTGTCAACCTTCTGCAGAATGCAGCCGGCATGCACGAGCACGCGGTCCCCGGGCTTCACACTGACAAACCCGGTACGCGCCTGTACGCGGTTGCCGCTGAAATCCACGGTTGCTATTCCATTATTCAGTTCCAGTACCGTTCCCGGCAGTGCAACACACATTATTTCCTTCTGCTCCTTATATACCTGATCTATTGCTCTATTGATCTAATCATTTACGATAGATATAAGACGGCATTACCGCCGCTGTTTTTCAGGGCACAGGCCCGAAAGAAAGCATTGCGATATACGTCACAAAGGGCTGACGGTTGTCAGCCCCTTATTACCTCGTACAGATATGCTGATTTAAGCCTCGGCCTTCGGTGCAGAAGCAGCCTCTGCCTCTGCCTTTGCTTTTGCCTCAGCCTCCGCTTTTTTCTTCGCCTCCATAGCTGCTTTGGCAGCAGCTGCCTTCTCAGCCTGAATACGTTTTTTCTCGATTTCGGCCTGAATTGCCTCTTTCGACTTCTTAAAGACTTCCTCAGACTTCGCACCCATCGGTTCCTGATAACCCGGCACCATATGCAGGCACTTCTTCGGACATCTCTCTACGCAGTTTCCACAGGCGATGCAGTCAAAACGGTTGATCGTCCAGGTGTAGTCCTGTTTGCTGACTGCCAGGCATCCCGGCGGGCAGCAGCGCACACACATACCGCAGGAAATACAGTCATCGATATCAATTGTGATATGACCGCGGCTGCGCTCCGGATAAACGGCCGGCTCTGCCGGATAAGAAGTTGTGACCGGTGCGGAGAACAGATTCTTCAGCACGGTCGGAACAAATCTCAACAACTTTGCCATGATTCTACTCTCCTTTCTTACCGCTCTGTGCAGCTGATGCACGGGTCAATTGTAATTACCAGAAGGCCGACATCTGAGAGGGTCGCTCCCTTAAGCATCTCGCAAAGAGATGGAATATTTGCGAAAGTAGGTGTACGGATCCGCATGCGGTCAAGGAACTTTCCGCCGGTTGCCTTGGCGTAGTATACAGCCTCGCCGCGGGACTGTTCCAATCTTACGAAACACTCGCCGTCCGGATTGCCTTTTACCGGTGTCGCAAGTGTGCGGTCCTCCGGCAGCTTTGCGATTGCCTGACGGATAATATCGATCGACTGATATACTTCATGCAGACGCACATCGCAGCGCGCATAGCAGTCGCCGTCATTGGATGTAATCGGCTCGAAGTCCAGATACTTGTAGGCTGCATAGCCACGCTTTCTGAGATCGACATTCACACCGCTCGCGCGTGCAACCGGTCCGACACCGCCGAGTTCATGGATCTGCTCTTTTGTCAGAACGCCGACGCCTTTCAGACGGGACTGAACCGTATAGTCCAGAAGGAATGTCTTCTCGATCTGCTTCAGTTCCTCTTCGATCTCACCGACATTCTTCAGAATCGCCTTCGTCATATCATCGTCGATATCTTTGAGGACACCGCCGATCTTATTGACGGATGCGATCAGACGGCCGCCGGTCGTCAGTTCAGCCATATCCAGGATCTTCTCACGGATCCGCCATGCCTGATAGAAAAGACTCTCAAATCCAAATCCGTCTGCCAGCAGTCCCAGCCACAGCAGATGGCTGTGGATACGGGACATCTCGCACCAGATCGTGCGCAGATATTTTGCGCGGTCCGGAACTTCAACCTCAAAAATGCCTTCCAGCGCCTCGCAGTAGCCCATGCCATGCATGAAGCTGCAGATCCCGCAGATTCGTTCAATGACATACTGCATGTCGTTGAAATCTTTTTTCATCGCGAGTCCTTCCAGACCGCGGTGAATAAATCCGATGGAAGGAATCGCCTCGACAACCTTCTCATCTTCAATCACCAGATCCAGATGAATCGGTTCCGGAAGGACGGGATGCTGCGGTCCATACGGAATGACGCTTCTTCTGCTCAAATCAACAGCCATTTATTCTCCCTCCTTCGGTTTCTTCGGTGCCATCGGTGATTCTACTTCAATGCGGTACAGCTTGTTGTCATAGTCGACGTTAATCATCTTAATATTGACACCAAACAGTTCTTTCATCTCATTTTCATAGAACACAGCCGCCGGAATAATCTCTGTGATACTCGGAATCTCGGTCTCCTGATCCGTGACAATCCGGAATGATTCCAGCTCATAGGTCTCATCCTTCGCAAAGGAATAGCTGAGCTCGATATTGTCTTTGATCAGCGCAGCGCATGCCTGTGAGAGACGAAAACCGCGTGTCTTCATTTCCATAGCTTTCGGAAGGAGCTGTTCCGGCGTAATCTCAAATAATTTGTTCTCCGGACAAATGACTTCTGCCATATTAACGTCCTCCCTTCTTCTCTGCTTTTACCAGTGCGTCATGCTCGTCCGAGCGCTCC
Organism: Eubacterium sp.; assembly: GCA_017433615.1. GTDB lineage: Bacteria > Bacillota > Clostridia > Lachnospirales > Lachnospiraceae > CADBRN01. Next base: position 2,300 of record JAFRGW010000148.1, on the reverse strand, counting down.
TGGAACAATGCGACCGCCTTGACGATTCCGTCAATGATAGCCTGCGGTCTTGCCGCACAGCCCGGTACATAGATATCTACCGGAATCACAGAATCCGCGCCGCCGAGAATATTGTAGCAGTCCTTAAACACGCCGCCGGTGCATGCACAGACGCCGACTGCCACAACGACCTTCGGACGCGGCATCTGGTCATAGATCTGTTTGACAACGTCTTTGTTCTGTGTGTTGATTCCGCCGGTAATCAGAAAAATATCTGCCTGCAGCGGATCACCTGTATTCATAATGCCAAAGCGCTCTGCGTCGTAAACAGGCGTCAGGCAAGCAAGTACTTCTATATCGCACCCGTTGCAGCTGGATCCGTCATAATGGAGCAGCCACGGGGATCTTGCAACTTTTCCCATTTTGTCCTCCTTCGCCTTAAGAAATCAGCATCAGAATCAGCAGATTGACACCTGCAGAAAGCAGGGTGACCAGCCATGTAACCTTCAGCATCTGATCCCAGCGAAAACGCGCGCTGGTATTGTCAATCAGGATTTCCACGAAATAAACTGCCAGAATAACCAGTACTGCAGCGAGATAGCTCCACGGATTATCATTGACGATAAACAGGGCAACAACGCCAATCAGGAAAATATTTTCATACCACTCTGCAATCTGGAAGATCGCCAGGTTACGGGCACCCATTTCTGTTGTAAGACCCTTGACCAGCTCCTGATGCATATGGTGCGATGTCGCCGTATCAAACGGAGATTTCCGCATCTTGATTGTCATGATAAATACAAATGCAAAGAAAAATCCCGGCATTGCAACAATATGACTGATCGGAGAAGCTGCAATTGCACTCACATCAAAGGTCTTTGCTGACAGGTAGAAACCGACACAGGTAAGCAGTACCGCCGGCTCATATGCCATCATCTGCATCAGTTCACGCTGCGCACCGATTGTGCTGTACGGCGAACTGGTAATCATTGCCGCGAAATACAGGAACGTCGCAGCAGTTGCCAGAATAAAGAAGCACATCAGAATATCGCTTCCCGCAAAGAACATGGCACCGGTGAAAATCATCAGCAGCATATAGGTCATCAGCAGAAATGTCTGCGCGCGGCTGACTGCGATAATCTGTTTGTTCAGCAGCTTCTGTACATCATAGAACGGCTGCAGAACAGGCGGTCCGACGCGCCCCTGCATACGCGCGGAAATCTTGCGGTCCAGTCCCTCCAGAAATCCGCCCAGGAACGGTGCCAGAACAATATAGCAGATGATAAAGATAATGCGCATTGTAATACTCATCAGAATACACCTCCCATAATTCTGGCCAGCATGATAATCAATACTGCCAGCGTAAAGAGCTGACACGGGAACATCAGCCGTTTCTGGCCGATGATATTGCTGAAGTAATAGTTCGACATCCAGAGCTGTTTCGGGTTGCCGAAGGAATCGACAAACGCCGTGTTGCTGCCGGTGTTAACACCGTTCATATACGCAAGTTTGACATTTGTCTTGCGGTTCTTGAAGGCACGGTCCGCAAGGAACGGCACCAGGAATACCAGACAGATAATAACAATCAGTGTATACAGGACACCGGTCGGAATAACCTCCGCAGAATGTCCGAACTGCTCAACCAGCAGCGGCTCCACAAAATTCACGGAAAGAACCGGGAACAGCACACACAATGCAATCATGAGAACCGCGTGAATAGTCAGGGACAGTGTCTCGCTCTTCTGCGTGATATCCTCAATATTTGAGTGCACAACGTTGTGGGTCGGGCTGATAATCTTGCCGAGCCACTTTGTCCAGTAATAAGAAGTCGTAGCGCTGCCGAATACGATAAAGACAACCAGCATAATGTTGCTCTCATCAACGGCCGCACGCAGCGCCGACCACTTGGAGATCAGCATGCCGAACGGTGCCAGGAACATGCCGACAATACCAATGAACATAAAGATTGCGAGGCGCGGCACACGGTACAGCAGTCCGTGCATGCTCTCGATCTCTCTGCTGTGGGTCGCATTTTCTGTCGCACCGATGTCCTGGAACAGCAGTGACTTGGAAATTGCGTGGAAAATCATCAGGAAAACACCTGCCCAGATGGTCTCTGCACGGCCCACGCCGGCACACGCAACCATCAGACCCAGGTTGGAAATTGTTGAAAATGCAAGTACTTTCTTACCGTCATGCTGTGCGATCGCCATGACAGACGCCGCAAAGAAGGTAAATCCGCCAATGAAAGCGATCATATTGCCGGAACCCTTTTCGCTCATAGCCGGTCCCAGACGGAACAGAATATAGATACCGGCCTT
>JAFRGW010000147.1 GCA_017433615.1 Eubacterium sp. | reverse complement strand
ATATAACCAAATCCAAGATTACTCCAGTCAATATTTTTGTTACTCATAATAAGGTCCCTTTCCATACGATAGGGACATGTTAAAAAAACTCTACATGCGAAATTATACACCCATCGGGTGCGCATTCCAACTATTTGTTGCAAAAAAATTCATCAAAAGCTACACTATTTCTCAAGAAAATGTATAAATATGTTTCACCAGCCAAAAGGACGTTTTCCGAAACCGTGCCTGCGCGGGTGGAGGAAAACGCACTTAGGGCGCCCCAACATGAGCACGAAATGGGGCATACGCCCCATGAGAGTGCGAATGGTGGGAGGATCGTAGGAGTGCGGAGCACGAAACGATCCGTGTGAATCATAAATATTACTTTGAGCGACCATATCATAAATATACAGAAATGGAGCATCTATGAATTTTCAGGAATTATATTATCAGAATCCTTATCAGACTACATTTGAGGCGGAGGTACTGACCTGTACCCCCGGTCCTGATTCCAATACCTACTATCTCACACTCAGTCAGACGCTATTTTATCCGGAAGGCGGCGGCCAGCCCGCTGACAAAGGAACCCTGACAGTTCTGCCTGATTGTCCGGATTCATCTGCACAAGGCCAGCCCGGAAGCTGTCCGGAGGCATCCGCGCAAAACCAGTCCGGCAACAGCCCGAGAACAACTTCACAAAGCCAATCCGTCAGCTGTCCGGAAGCATCTGCGCAAAACCAATGCAGCAGTTGCCGAGAAAACGCTTCTGGAGTTCTGTGCGATAACTGTCCGGACAGATCCACTTCATCAGAACCCCTGTCTGTACTCGACGTACAGGATTCCGACCGGGGTGTTCTCCATGTCACTGCAAAGCCACTCTCTACCGGCACCCGCGTGCGCGGCGAAATTGACTGGTCCTTCCGGTTTCCGCTGATGCAGAACCATACTGGCGAGCATATCATTTCCGGTCTGGTACACCGGAAATACGGCTATGAAAATGTTGGATTTCATATGAGTGATGTCATTACACTGGATCTGTCCGGTCCGCTCACCTGGAACGAGGCAATGGAAATCGAGCAGCAGGCCAATGAAGTTGTCTATGCAGACCTCCCGGTGGATGTCCTCTATCCGGACGATGCCGAACTTGAATCCATCGATTACCGCAGCAAGAAAGAACTGGAAGGTGCGGTCCGCATCATTCATATTGATGATGCCGACGACTGTGCATGCTGCGGCCTGCACGTCAGACACACCGGTGAAGTCGGCCTGATCAAGCTGCTCTCTTTAATGAATCACCGCGGCGGCGTCCGGATCACCATGCTCTCCGGCCGGCAGGCGCTCCGGTATTTCGAGCAGATCCATGATGCGTCAACTGCAGTCGGCCAGCTTCTGTCCGTAAAACCGCATGAGACCCTTGACGCCGTACAGCATCTGCTGCAGGAATCCCTGAACAAAGACCGCAAGATTGCCGATATCAATCAGCGCTACTTTCAGGCAAAAGCAGACAGCTTCACAGAAAAAAAAGACCTGATTCTCTGTTTCGAAGAACAGATGAACCAGGTCGAGCTGCGCAAGTTCTGTGACCTTCTGGTCAAATCCGGCAAAGGTACCATCTGTGCTGTCCTTACAGAGACAGAACCGGATACGTGGCAGTACTGCATCGGCAGCACAGAAGTCGATCTGCGCGCCGCAGTAAAGGTTTTGAATGAACAGCTGAATGGCCGCGGCGGCGGAAAGCCCGTCATGGTACAGGGAACGTTCCACGCCGACGCTGATGCAATTGAAACTGCACTCAAAAAAACTCTGGTATAAATTTCAAAAAAAGCCGCCGTACTCATTCAGCACAGGCGGCTTTTTGGGTCAAAATCCGCCCAGTCCCCTGTGACCGTATACTTTGCACTGATTCAGCGCCGCTTCCAGAGCGCTGAACTCTTTATCTGTCAGTGTGACCTTTGCCGCGTTCAGGTTCTCTACAATGCGCTCTTTGTTTTTAGAACCCGGGATCGGCACGACATTCGGAAATTTGTGCAGCATCCAGGCAAGTGAAATCTGCGCACTGGTTGCACCCTTCAATTCTGCATACTGCTGCAGCAGATCAATGATCGGCTGGTTTCCGGCAATGTTCGCCCTGGAGAGCTGCGGCACCCAGTTGCGCACGTCGTCATTTTTCTCGAACTGCGTTTTCGTCGTGATTTTTCCCGAAAGCAGACCGCTGGCAATCGGTGAAAACGGAACAAATCCGATATTGTGTTCGACACAGTACGGGATAATTCGTTCTTCCGAGTCGCGCTCAACCATTGAATAAATATTCTGGATCGCCGCGAGCGGTGTCACCTGCTGTGCGCGGTCAATCACGTCCACATCGACCTGCGAGAGCCCCCAGCCGCGGATCAGCCCTTCATCGATCAGACGTCCCATGGCGTCTGCCACCTTCTCGACCGGCACGCTGCTCATTCTGTGCAGGTAATAGAGATCAACATGATCGGTCTGCAGCCGTTCCAGAGAGCCTTCCAAATGTTTTCTGATCGTTTTGTAAATGCTGCCGACACTGAATCCACGGAGCATCAGCTTTGTTGCTATCACAACATGCTCTCTGATATCTTTCAGTGCTTTTCCGACGATCAGCTCATTGTGGCCGATTCCGGCCAGATTCGGACTGTAGACCTCAGCTGTGTCAAACAGCGTGCACCCGTGGTCATACGCATTGCGGATTGCCTCGATGCTGTATTCCTCGGACGGGATTTTTCCATATCCATGTGATAATCCCATACAGCCCATACCGATCTCTGATACTTCTATATCCCGTAACATTCTTGTTTTCATTTTCTTTTTCCTCATGTGTGTTCTTTCTGCAAGACCAGATCAACTCATACGGGCGTCCCTCGCCTCTATAGGGGGTGGGGATTGAATCATGACCTCTGACTGTACCGCGCACTTCTGTTTCTTTTTTGCAGCTCTGTCGTATCTGCAGTTCACTTCTCCCTGCCAGACACAGTTTCTATACTTTCGCCTGAAAAAATCCATTTACACCGCCCAGGACAAGCCGGTTGGTCACTTCGATGACTTCCGCAAGCGGCGTGATTTTTCCTTCCTCCACCCAGTGCCGGTAGGCGGTCAGCACTGCATTGTTCACGAAATCCATCAGCAGTTTCTTCTCAAATGCCGAAAGCTTCTGATATTTCTCTGATCTGCCCCATCCCGCATCGTTGACATTCTCGATCATCTCATCGCGAATGGAATGATAGGTCCCGCTGCAGGTGATCTTCTCATAGGCAAGTCCCTGTTCTGCAGAGTATTCAAAGAACACCCTGTTTACTTTGTCCAGCTCCGCCGGCAGTTCATAATCTTTAATCTTGTCGATAAATCCCGTAGAAAGTTCCGTCTGCATTTCGGCCAGCAGGAAATCCAGTGTTTCGTAATAATGGTAAAAGGTCTTTTTATTAATCTGCGCCCTGTCGCACAGTTCTTTGACGGTGATTTTTCCGTAATCCTTCTCACAGATCAGGCTCTCAAATGCGCGTTTAATCCCTTCGATGGTTTTCACAACACGCAGATCTTCATTTCCCTTCAGAATCATACGTTACTCTCCAATTCTCCTTGTCCTGATTATAAGCAACTCCGGTTACATATTACCGGGTACTGCCTCCGCATGCAAGGGATTCTGTGGCACATGCTCCTCTGCGCCTGTGAGATACTGTCTGTAGATCCCCCTGAGAAAGAGCAGACTCAGAACAAAGATGACGATCTCCGAAACCGGAAACGAGAACCACACAAGGCTGGTGCTGCCTGTTAATGCGAGCAGTGCCGCACTTCCGACAAGTGTCCCTGCCTGGACAATACTGATAACCAGTGCCCTGCTGCTGTTATTCATCGCCTGGAAAACGCCGCTCATCATGATTGTCATACCGCTGATAATGGCAGTGATTCCGATGATCCGGAAAGCCGGAATGCCGATCATAAGCATCTCGTCAGTCGCCGAGAAAATCTGCAGCAGAAGCGCCGGAATGGTCTCATACAGTACAGTACCCACAACCATAATCGCAGCCGAGGCTTTCATTGCGATGGAGATGATATTTCTGACGCGTCCCTTATAGCCGGCTCCCATGTTGTATGCTACAACGGAGATGATTGTATTGCGGATGCCCCACACAGGAAGTGCCACGAAGCTGCGCACCCTGTTGTAAATAACGTAGACCGCGGGAGCTGCCAGTGAGAGTCCGACCAGCACCTGATTCATCCCGAAAATCAGGATGGAGTTAATCGAGTAGGTCAGTGTTGTCGGAATGGCAATCACCATGATATCCTTCATCATTTTAAAATCCGGAAGGAACGCTTCTGCACGGAATTCAATTTCTTTGTTCCATCTGAGGTTCAGAGCCAGACCGGTCACAGCAGCCGCGCACTGTCCGATTACTGTAGCGATTGCCGCACCTGCCATGCCCATGGCCGGCAGTCCGAGGTATCCGAAGATCAGAACCGGATCCAGAATGATATTCGTAATGGCGCCGGTAAGTAGAACTGCCATCGATCCGTTTGTTCTTCCGGTCGCAGAAAGCAGACGCTCTACAATTGTCTGGATCATCAGGCCGAAGGAACAGATCGTCACGATCTTTGTGTACTGCATGCCCAGTGCAATGATCTCTGCATCATTCGTCTGAATGCTGTAAAAAGCCCGGACGCCGAAAAGTCCGAAGGCAAGACAGACCAGATACACCGCACCGATCAGAAGGAAGCCCTGCCCGGCAGCTTTGCTGACACCCGCGCGGTCCTTCTCGCCAAGCTTCCTTGAGAGCATTGCATTAACACCGACGGCAACGCCGAATGACAACTCCACCATCAGCGATGACGCAGGTGCACCAAGCGAGATAGCTGTCAGTGCGTTCTGCCCGATCCTTCCGACGAAAATGCTGTCCACAATGTTATAGAGTGAGGATACCAGCACGGAAAAAATCATCGGCATGGCCAGTTTCAAGAGCAGACGTCCTTCCGGCATTGTTCCCATAATGTTTTCTTTTTCTGCAGTTTGTGCCATTTTAAGTCGCTCCTTATCTTTTGTTTGGAAACGCTGGTTTTTTTTCTGATTTGGATTATATTTTCCCCGGCATTCCGGTACAATGGGCAGTTTTTTTCATGCAGATACTTAAGCAACCCTTTTGCAGAAATGGTTGCTTTTTGTGCAAAAAAAGAACACCGGCCTGCAGGATTTTCGTCCTGTAAACCAGTATTCTTTCATGTTCAAGTCCCGCTCCACAAGAAGCAGTGGATATTATTATCCGCAGACATGCACGCAAGAAACAGCGGTCATTATCATCCGCAGACATGCGCAGCCAAAACAGCGTATTTCATCTTCACCATAGATGCGCACACACGCCGGTCAGCCGTGATAGATTCCCCCGTTCAGTTCTGTCAGAATATCCGCAATATCCGCGTTGATGCAGATCGCCTTATCTCTTATTGCATCCGGTGCGAATGCCTCCTGCAGATTCAGACTCGCATAGACGGCATCCGGCCATTCTTCTGTCATCTGCCAGAACCGGTATTTAATGATACCCGGCGTGTTAAATCCTGTTCCCATCTCCAGAAACAGCGTATGCTGATCTCTGTGGTCACCCAGGAATTCCGCATAGCGGCTGGCAGCTGTATGCCATCCATCATCTTCCACAAAGGTATCATCCGTGCGGAGATTCATTCCCATCGGCTCGCCGCAGACCGGACAGTGCGGCACCAGGTCTTTGGGCACCGTCATTTTGATCTGGCTGAAGTCGGTCTCACCGTTCTCCTTCTCGGGAACCAGCAACTCTCCATGCTCTCCGATAAAAAAGCCCTGCGCATGCAGCATCTTGACAACTTTTTCTTTATTGTCGTAAGTGCGCTGATGACACGGTTTGCTGCACTGCCACAGACCGTAATCGCCCTGTGTATAGAAGAGGCGCAGCTTATTAAATCCCGCCTTCTGGAACTGATGATCCACGTTTGTTGTGATCACAAAATAATCTTTCTTCCGGATCAGCGAAAAAAGATCCGTATAGACTGGCTTTGGCGCAGGCATATACCGGTTGATGTAAATGTTTCTGCTCCAGAACGCCCACATTTCCTCCAGAGACGGATACGGATAAAATCCGCCGGAATACATGTCATCAAACTGATATTTCTCCGAAAAATCCCCGAAATATCTTCGGAAACGCTCACCGTTATAAATAAATCCTGCTGCAGTTGACAGACCGGCGCCCGCGCCGATCACGATGGCGTCTGCACCGTTAATCTCATCCTGCAGCCTGCGAATCAGTTCTTCTTTTTTTTCCTCATGATTCAGTTTCCTATCTTTCGTATCTGACACGAAAGTCATCTCCTCTCCACTTTGTACTGTTTTTGTCCCACACATTCCGAAATCAGTCATCACAGCCGATCAATTCTTCGTAATAGATCCTGTCCTCATCTTTAAAGACGTTGAAGATCACATGGTCTACCTTGCCGGGATTATCCTGCTGCCATTCTTCAACCCGATTGACTGCGATCTCTGCCGCCCTTTGATTTGGAAAGCGGAATACACCTGTGGAGATACAGCAGAATGCGACACTCTTCAGACCATGTTCCGCACACAGATCCAGTGTTCTGCTGTAGCAGTCAGCCAGCTGCTTCTCCAGCTCCGGCGTCAGCCGTTCATAGACAATCGGCCCCACAATATGAATGACTTTCTTCGCCGGCAGATTATAGGCGTCTGTCAGCATCGGAACAGCGGTGGGCTGCTCATAATTTTTCCCATACTGAATCCGCTTCTGCTGCATCTGTCTGCTGCACGCCGCACGCAGCTGTATCCCTGCATACGTATGGATACAATTATCAATGCATGTGTGACACGGCTGGAAACAGCCGAGCATCTGAGAATTCGCCGCATTTACAATCGCATCCGCCGCCAGTCTTGTAATATCTCCCTGCCAGACGGAAATACCGTCTTTCTGCACCGGAATCTCTTCGACTGAAACAATTCCTTTTTCTCTGGCGCGTTCCTGCAAATATGCATCCTGTACCCGGAGGACTTCCTCATCCATGGGTCCCGGCATCCGGATATTCATCAGGGACCGGAGAACCTGCTGTTTTCCGGGGATATCTTTGGGGAGTTCCAGATCAATATATTCCTTTGCATCTGCCTTAAATGCCTCTGTCAGGTAAGCAAGCCGCTCATCCTGTGTCATCCTGTTAGTCATGATTGCGTACCTCCTTTTAGCAGATCTGTATTTATTTTACTGCAAAGAAACGATCGTTTCAACCGGCGGGCGGAAGCCGTGATCACTCGTCCATCGCGTAACTGATGTCATCCAGTTCCGCATGCAGATAGTCAGACCAGCTGTACTGATTCATAAAATCTCCGACATACTGATACCGGGATGCTTTCTTCTTGTCAAGCCACTCAAACAGATCACATTCGACCCGGTCTCTTACAATTGCCAGGCTGCCGCGCTGTTTACTGATGATGTCAGTGATATGCAGTTTGGTAAGTGTATTCTGCAAATCCTGCCGGAGATTGCCAAGGTATGATCCCTTGACCTTCGGATCTCCGTCATCTTCCCAGAGGGTCGCTATGATTTCGCCGTTCGTCGTCTGAACGCCGCGCTTGCTGACCAGAATCGCAGCCAGTTCTTTTGTCCGGTTGTATTTAAATGCGATCGGCATGCCGTCTACAAAGATTTCAAAATCACCGAATGTCTGAATATATACCCGCTTATTCTGTGCACCGTCTTTCCGGTAGCGCAGTTCTTTGAGCTCCGTATCCACGGCACTTTCCGCAACAGGCATCAGGATACATCCGCTGGCCCGCAGTGCCATGGCGTCAAATGCGTCCTTTCTGGATTCTGTCATATAAATCAGGTTGACGTATGGATTCAGATCTTTTAAATAACGTCCGAGCACCAGGCCGTCGATCTCCTGCAGATCCACTCCGAGAAAGGCTGTGCTGACCCGCTCTTCTCTGGCTGCAGCCAATGCTTCCGGGCTGTTGTCAAAACACCGGATCTCATCTTTGGGCACCTGCTTTTCCAGTATCTTTTCTAACCGGGTCAGAACGCTTCTGTTGTTATCGATCGCGAAAATCATCACGTTTACACTCCTTTATCAGAAATCAATGACTGTTACTTTCTGATTCATTCTGCGTTCTCTGGTCATATGCAGCGGATCTACTTCTCCTACCACCAGCATATCCCCGTTCTTTATAATGGCCTCCCGCAGAGGTCCCGCATTGAGATCCGCGATCACCAGCGCCGCAAACCGGTCATAATTGTCTTCATCAATCACAGGAAAATGATAGCGCATCCTGTACCAATGATCCGGGTCATACCCGACTGAGCCGATATACAGCCGGTCCGCAGTCGCCTCGACTTCATCGGGTCCGGCTTTGGAATCCGGCTCCGCCCCGATATCTTCACAGAATAGCCGGGCGTACACACGGAGGATCTGGTCACGGACCGTCTCCTCCTCTCCCTGTGAATTTACCTTGCCGGTTTTCGTATTCATAATCTTATAATAGTACTCTTTCGATTCATCACTCTCTTCAAAATGACAGATCGCATCATAGAAAGCTTTATCAATTATCCGCTGCGCCATATCAAATATCCTTTCCACGGAGCTGTGTTGCCGGTTTTTATATTCATAGTTATCATATCACAGAATGAAAAGCATGGTACCCTCTGTAATAATAAAATGCGGCGGAAAACGGAACTGTCATTTTCCCATAACGCAAAAACACCCTGGCCTGCCGGCCAGGGTGTTTCTCCGTTTTCTGGGTTTTATGCTTATGCGTGCAGCTGATAATTACCTGTGCGGATGGACGCAATCACGCCGCCGTCGATCAGCAGATCTGTACCTGTGATGAATCCTGCATGCTCTCCGAGGAGGAATGCGCCTGCCTCAGCGATCTCATCGGATGTTCCGCAGCGTTCTGCCGCAGAAGCATCTACCATCTGCTGATAACCCTCTCCTGCCGCGGCAAATTCATCATATGCCAGCGGCGTGACAATAACACCCGGGCTAATGGTGTTAATCCGTGCCCTGCGTTCCTTCCATGTGGTTGCAGCAGCCTTTTGTGCCTGCAGATGGTTGATCCGCTTTGCGATCATGTATGCGAATCCGGAATTCTGCATAGCTGTCTCTTTGATAAACGGGAGGTCCATCAACTTTTCAGTCGGTGTTTTCAGAATCTCCAGTTCCGTCTCATACGGGATCGGATACATGTACCCGGTCTGGCTGGAAATAATCAGGCCTGCGCCGCCCGCAGCCATTACCTCACCAAATGCATCTACAGCATATCCGGTTCCGACCATGTCCAATTCCAGAATATGCTCCGGATTTGTCTGATTTGGAGAAGCGCCTGCGGTATCGATAAAATATTTCACGGGACCGAGCTCCGCTGCTTTCTGTGCAAAGGCTTCCACACTGCTCTGATCCAGTGCGTTAACAGCCATTGTCTCCACGTCATATCCGCTGTATTGAAAATCATGTGAAACCTTTTCCAGATTTTTCTCACTGATATCCCCGAGAAAGATCTTTCTGCCGGCTGCAATTCTTCTGACAATTGCTGTTCCCATGCTGCCTGCGCCGAGCAGTGCGATTACTTCTTTTTTCTCGTTTCTGTCAAAAATCATTCTGAAACCTCCTGCTATGTCATTCTTATATTTGCTGTTCAGCATATTATGGATTTTCCCCCGGTGCTGTACCTCCGGCATCCGGTCGTTTATCTGTGCCGGAACGCTTTACGACTTTATCTGTCGTCAGTATATAAGAAACGCTGGTTTCAAAACAATGGTCTCTTTTTCTCTGTATGTTACAAAAGCAACGCTTTTGGCCAAAGCGTTGCTTCAGACTGAAGACAAAGTCGTGTTTAAGCCGCAAGGCCGAGCACGACTTTTCTTTTTGTGATCCGATTTTGAAGTAAAACGTGAAATCGAAGGAAAAATGAAGTGGATGCTTCTGGCAGCCATCCTCTTCGCTTCAGGATT
>JAFRGW010000146.1 GCA_017433615.1 Eubacterium sp. | reverse complement strand
GATGCTGGTTCCATATTTCAGACGAACCGGGAATCGATCAGATGGGAAGCTATGCCGCAGCCCGAAATATTGTTCGGGACGAGCTGGCCGGCTGTCATTTTCTTGAGGCGCTTTCCGATTATGACTTCTATCAGTCAGGACTTGTGGAAACGCCGGTCTGCGGAACAAACCATCTGGAACCCTTCCTGGAGCATAGGACACCTCATCTGTGGACATATTACTGCACAGCCCAGTCCAATCATGTCAGCAACTGTTTTATTGCACAGTCATCCGGCCTGACCAGACTGTACGGTACTCAGATGTACAAATTCGGCATCGAAGGTTCATTGCGGTGGGGATACAACTTCTACTATACTGCTTATTCCTACGAGCAAATCAATCCATATCTGATTAATGACGGAGGCGGATGCTTCCCGGCGGGGGACGCGTTTCTCGTATACCCTGGTCCCGACGGACAACCGCAGGAATCCATCCGGATGATGGTTCTGGATGATGCGATCCGCGACCTGAGGGCACTGAAGGCGCTGGAGTCAAAAATCGGGCGGGAGCAGGTGCTTCAGATGATTGACGAAGAACTGGAGTTGCCGCTGCAGTTCGATGTATTTCCGGACTACCCGGAAGACGGACGCTATGTGCTGAATTTGCGGCAAAAAGTTAACGCGGCTCTCAGTGACGCAACTGAGGGGCGATGATACCAGTATCATGATGATATCATGCTTATGCCGAGTTGCTGGTATCTTTGTATAATGCCCAAAGTGATATAATTAATGTCAGTAGCATGAGCTTCTTCGGAGTGTACTCTGATGATGATTATCATGCGGTAATCAGTTCTGTATATAATTCTTTTGATGTACAGGAAAAACTGCGAGCGGATTTCGCGCTGCTGCTTCTAACCGATGAAGCGATATTGATCAATCAGAAGAACATGCGAAAGATCACGGAAGAAGCAAACTGGCAATTTGATGGTCAGAAGAAATTTAAGTCGGATGAAAGAGTTTATTTCCCGACAGAGATTCTGTGGAAAAGAAGTTAATAGAGCATTGACAAAACGCAAGAAATGTGATAAAAATCAACATAAAGACAAAATCTGAGGAAACGCATCCACGTTTCCGAGGAAAGGAAAGGGGAAAAACAATGAAAAGGTTTGTTTCTGTGCTTCTGGTATGCATGATGCTGATGTCTGTGTTCGGCGCGCTTGCGCTGGCGGATGACAAGGTTGTTCTTCAGTTTTATCTGTGGAACGATGAGGAACCCTATATCAAGGATGTAGTCAGCCAGTATAACGCTTCTCAGGACAAGGTTGAGATCGTCATGAACGTGATTCCTTCCAACGATTATGATGACAAGCTGAAGGTTCTGCTGGCGGGCGGTTCGGATATCGATATCTATGATATCCGCGGCATGGCGCAGGTGGTTACCTTTGCGGAGACGGAGAATCTGCTGAACCTGGACGAATACATTAAGAACAGCGGCCTGGTGATGGAAAACTACGGCGAAATGCTGGATCTGAGCTATGTTGACGGCAGCATGTATGCCCTGCCGGCGCGATCCACCTGCTGGGTGCTGTTCTATAACGCGGATCTTTTCGACAAGGCGGGCCTGCCCTATCCGGGTCAGCTCACCTGGGATGAGTACGGCGATCTCGCTGTGCAGCTGAAGGAAAAGACCGGCGTGAACGGCGGATTCTGGGTACCGTGGATTTATCCCTTTGCCTCCGTTCAGGCGGGCAAGTGGGTGGACGATGCGGACACCTCCTATCTGCAGAAATCACTGGAGCTGCTGAACCGGTTCTACAACGTGGATAAGAGCCATATGAGCTATGCGGAGATGACTGCTACCAGCGCAGACTATATTGAAGAATTTGAATCCGGCGCAGCGGCCATGCTTCCCAACGGCGAATGGTGTGTGCAGATGCTGATGGAGGATGAAGCAGAAGGCGAGTGCGACATCAACTGGCAGATCGCTCCCATGCCGGTCTGCGACGGTGTTGAGCCCGGCGCTACCTGGGGCCAGTTCCAGTATATGGGCATCAACAGCAAGACGGCCCATCCGGATGAAGCCTTTGATTTCCTGAAGTACCTGTGCGGCGCAGAAGGATCCGCCATCTATTCTCAGCATGGCATGATTCACGCCTATGCCGGCGAGGAAGCCCTGGCAGCCTACAAGGAAACTGTTGGCAAGGACTGCGTATCCGTATTCTTCGATGCCAAGAAGGTTTGCGAGCAGCCCAACCATTCCGGCTACGCAGAAGTGCTGGCAGCCTTCAATGAGCAGGCGCAGCTGTATCTGCTGGGCGAGAAGAGCATCGAGGATACCATGGCGGACTTTATTTCGCACCGGGATGCGATTCTGGCGCAGAACAAGTAACGGATGCTTCAGCCCCGCTGCACACCGCGGCGGGGCTTTTCCCATTTATATGTATTTTTCAGATTGAGCCAATGTAATGGCGGGGAGGCGGTCTTACATGCCGGTGAAAAAAATATCGGCAACCCGGCGGAGACAGTATATGACCGGATATCTGTTTCTGCTTCCAAATTTCATCTGTTTTCTGACTTTTGTCTTTGTGCCGATTATCAT
>JAFRGW010000145.1 GCA_017433615.1 Eubacterium sp. | reverse complement strand
GAGCGACCAGAAACTTATCGCCCTCCTCGAAGCCTCTCTGATCGTTAAAGGCCTTGAAATTATGGACGTCGATGAACAGCAGGACGTTTTCGCTGACATCGCCGGTGAGATTGCGAATGCTGTCCTCTGCCAGTTCAGAGAAATAGCTGTAATTGTAGAGGCCGGTCAGCGAGTCCTCTTTCGCGCTTTTCTCCAGCGCTTTCGACTTTCTGGCTTCGTTCAGACGTCCGTGATAGATGGCAAAGCAGATCGTAGTCAGAGAAATAAAGAAGGTAATATAGTTAACGGTGTCGCCGGAAGTAATCTGCTTTGTCACGCCGTTGATGACGAAATCCTGCTTTGCAAAGGTCAGACCGCCCTGAAAAGTAAGAAGAATATGATAAAACCCAAAGAAACTGGCCCCGAGGATCAGCGCGCTGATATAGGGGCGGTAGATCAGCAGACAGCCAACGTAGAGCACCATCGTCAGAAAGCAGATGATCTCCTTGCCGCCCCAGAAGTCACTGTAGGATACAAAGACGCCGAAAGCGAGGCAGACCAGGTTGAAGGAGATGATCGCCGCATATTCCAATGCGACGACGTTCCTGTTTTTCAGGTATTTCAGCAGGGCGTAAGCGACAATGGACGCGCCGATCACGAACAGGAAGACATAAATCGATACCAGCATGGTGTTCATGACGGCCGCCATGACCGGGGTAATCGTGTCGCTTGTCTTTGTAAACGCCTCCCGGCTCAGCACCGCGGTATACAGCATGCAGGCCGTGCCGATCACAAGCAGCGTGATAAACCTTCCTTTTGAAAGCTTCCTGTCTCTCTGATAGAACAGGCAGAACAGCATGAGGCCCAGACCGATCAGCAGGAACAGCCAGTACTTGGAGGTGTATTTTACGAATAATCCGAACAGGTCCTCGCCTGCCTGGTATTTCGGAATGATCCTGGAATAAGTCTGCCGGATCAGCATCCAAACTTCCAGCAGAACGACAATAAAACCCATATAACTGCAGCTGCGGATATTGGCATCGTGCAGATAATCTTTTTCATATTTGCTCAGTTTCTCGAAACCGAGAATACCTGCCAGGGAACCGGAGAGTTTATTCATTAAGATCGCCCCTTAAGATCACTCGTATTATTTTATCATGATTAGTGGGAAAAAGCTACAGAATTCTTTTGCCGGGCGCAGGCGCTCTTTTCTTGTCATTGCAGAAAGCGGGTAAAGCGTGTATAATCATCTCAGCATCTCGGTATTAACGGAGGTAATCCCGTGGAAAAAAACGGCGTTCATAATCACGCAGAGGAAAGCTCCGAAACCATCACGGAGAGAGGCCCTGCGGAGTACAGCGGCTCCGGGCAGGCGCAGCAGCCTGCTGCCGCGCCGGGCATCCAGCACAGTCTGTCCGGGAAAAGCAAGTCGGACTGGAAATATCTCCTGATTCTCTGTGTCGTGGGTCTGCTGATCAATTATCTTCTCGCCCACCTTGCAACAGGGCTGCACCTGCCGCTGTATCTGGACAACATCGGCAGTGCGCTGGTCGCTGCACTGGGCGGATATATCCCCGGCATCATCGTCGGCTTTTTTACCAACATCCTCAACGGCATCGGCGATTACACCACGGCCTACTACGGCTCTCTGACGGTTCTGATCGCCATCGCATCCGCCTGGTTTGCAAACCATGGCTTCTACAGTTTCCGCAAACCCCTGCGGCTGCTGGCAGTTATCGCAACCTTTACCCTGATCGGCGGCGGCATCGGATCTCTGCTCACCTGGGTGCT
>JAFRGW010000144.1 GCA_017433615.1 Eubacterium sp. | reverse complement strand
ATGCATATATGTCTAACGGCGAATTCCACCTGAGCCGGGAGACATATATGCAACCACGGCCCTTCACAAAAATCAATTAAAAGCCACCTTAAAAAACATGAGACATAAGACAGGAGAACAAACAATGCCAAACGAAGAATTCAAAGCGGAGATGAACGGATTTTCCAATATTGATCATGTGATCGGTGTTGTCAGCGGCAAAGGCGGCGTCGGCAAATCGATGGTGACTGCATCGCTGGCCAATGCGCTGGCTGCACAGGGATACCGCGTCGGCATCCTGGATGCAGATATTACCGGACCGTCCATTCCGAAGATGTACGATATCCATGAGCATGCCATGTCTGATACAAACGGCATCTATCCGGCAATCTCCGGAAACGGAATCGAGATCATGTCGACCAATCTGGTGCTGGAAAATGAAGAGGATCCGGTCGTCTGGCGCGGACCGGTAATCGCCGGTGTTGTCAAACAGTTCTGGACAGACGTTATCTGGGGAACACTGGATTATCTGCTGATCGACATGCCGCCCGGAACCGGTGACGTGCCGCTGACGGTTTATCAGTCGCTTCCGATCGAAGGGGTTCTGATCGTCACATCTCCGCAGGATCTGGTGCGAATGATTGTCACGAAGGCATATAAGATGGCGCAGATGATGGATATTCCGGTTCTGGGAATCATTGAGAATTACAGTTATCTGGTATGCCCGGACTGCGGCAGAAAAATCAGTGTATTCGGCGAGAGCCACATCGATGAGATCGCAGAAGAACTCGGAACGACTGTTCTCGGAAAGATCCCGATGGATGCAGAAGTGGCGAAGGCAGCAGACGAGGGAGCTTATGCCGGCGTTCTCAGTGAGCATCTGGATGATGCAATTGTTGCCGTTACGAAATTATAAGGAGACAGAGAACCGTCCCCTGTCTCCAAAATAGAACGAAAATGAAGGAAGAAAAGAAAACAGTCCGGATATCCGTCCGGAATCTCGTGGAATTTCTGCTTCGCAGCGGCGATTTAACTGCCGGTGCCGGAAGAATTCCGGACCAGGAAGCCATGCTGGCAGGGAGCCGGATTCACCGGAAAATTCAGGGAAGGCGGGGCGGTGCCTACCGCGCTGAAGTCCCGCTGAAGGAACGGGTGGATTTTGACACATTTGATCTGGTCGTCGAAGGACGTGCAGACGGGATTGATACGGATAAAAAGGGATCTGTGATCGAGGAAATCAAGGGCATCTATGCAGATGTCAGCAAACTGGAATCGCCTGTGCCGGTCCATCTGGCACAGGCAAAATGTTATGCCTGCATTTTCGCGAAACAGGAGAATCTCGAGACAATCCGGATCCGGATGACTTACTGCAGCCTCGAGACTGAAGAAATCCGTTCGTTTACAACATCCCACAGGACGGAAGATCTGGCAGAATGGTTTGATGAACTGTGCCTGGCTTACAGGAAATGGGCGGTGTTTCAAATTAGGTGGGGAGAAATGCGCAGCGAATCCATTAAGGAGCTTGCATTTCCCTTCATCTACCGGGCGGGGCAGCGGGATATGGTCGCAGCTGTCTACCACACACTCAAAGAGGGAAAACAGCTGTTTGTGCAGGCGCCCACCGGCGTCGGGAAAACAATGTCTGCAGTCTTTCCGGCTGTGCGTGCCCTGCGGGAAGGATACGGCGAGCGGATTTTTTATCTGACAGCGAAAACCATTGCACGTACCGTTGCCGAAGAAGCATTCCGGATTCTGCAGGAGAAGGGCCTGTGCTGTAAAACGGTCACACTGACTGCGAAAGAAAAGCTCTGTATCTGTGAAGAGATGGTATGTGATCCGGCGCATTGTCCGCGCGCAAAAGGACACTATGACCGGATCAACGATGCACTGTATGCTTTTTTGACAGAAGGCGCGGATTATTCCCGCAATGAGGTGCTTGCATGGAGTGAACAGTATTCGGTCTGTCCGTATGAGCTTCAGCTGGAGCTCGCAAATTTCGCGGATGCAGTAATCTGTGATTATAACTATGTCTTTGATCCGGCCACAAAGCTCGCGCGGTTTTTCGGGGAGACGGCCGGAAAGGGAAAAGCCATCCTGCTGATTGATGAGGCACACAATCTGGCAGACCGCGGCCGGGAGATGTTCTCGGCATCGCTGCAGAAGGAATCATTTCTTGCGATGCGGAAGCTGCTGAAAAATGAAAACGGGAGTGCTGCACAAACGAGTGAAAAAACAGATGAGAAACTGTTTCGCGCACTGGACCGGGCGCTTTCCCGGTGCAACCGTGTTCTGCTGACTTACCGGAAAGAATGCCGGGAAGATCCGGAGGCATTTGATGCATACGGAGGCCGTGTCTCCGGGCGCAGTGAGATTCAGGAACTGACTGCACCGCTGATGACGCTGGCAGGCACCCTGGAAGAAATCCTGAAAGAGCAGCCTGACAGTGTGGATGAACAGCTGCGTTCTTTTTATTTTGAGATCAATGCATTTCTTCGAACCTTTGACATCCTGGATGAAAAATATATCATTTATACAGAAGACCGCAGAGATTCCTTTACGCTGAAACTGTTCTGTGTGGATCCGTCCCGGAATCTGCAGACGGTTTTGAACAGGGCGGCAGCATCCGTATTCTTCTCGGCGACGCTGCTGCCGATGCAGTATTACGAGGGAATGCTGACAGAGCGAAGTGACAGCTACCGGGTCGCGATTCCGTCTCCGTTTGATGCGTCACGGCGTCATCTTGCGGTCGGTGCGGATGTCAGCACGCGGTACCGGATGCGGGGTCCGGAATTATATCAGAAAATCGCTGCATATATCCGGCACACAGCCCGGGCAAGGCAGGGGAATTATATGGTTTATTTTCCTTCCTACAAAATGCTGGAGGATGTGCTCACAGTCTGGAACGCAGCGGCTGAAAGGGAGCCGGACAGCAGTTCTGTGGACGGACAGCCGAGCATTGACAGCAACTCCGTGGACGGACAGCCGAGCATTGACAGCAACTCCGTGGACGGACAGCCGAGCATTGACAGCAACTCCGTGGACGGACAGCCGAGCATTGACAACGCCCATGTGGAAGGGCAGGAAGAAATCATCGTCCTTGCCCAGCAGCCCGGTATGACAGAGTCGGACAGAGATGCTTTTCTTGCAGAGTTCAGGGAAAAAGATACCTGTGAAGAAGGCTGTGCCCAAAGAAAAACCCGCATCGGCTTCTGCGTGATGGGCGGAATCTTCGCAGAGGGGATCGATCTGGCAGGGGATCAGCTGATCGGAGCCATTGTCGTCGGGACAGGGCTGCCGCAGGTTTCCGGCGAGAAAGAGCTGCTGCGGCGTTATTATGACAGAAACGGCAAGGACGGATTTGCTTATGCATACCGCTTTCCGGGACTGAATAAAGTCCTCCAGGCCGCGGGACGTGTAATCCGCACGCCGGAGGACACAGGTGTGATCCTTTTGCTGGATGACCGGTTCTGGAGCCGCGATTACTTTCCGTATTATCCGCGGGAGTGGTCAGATATGCGGCAGACGACACTGCAGCAGATTTCCGCGGAAATCCGGGAATTCTGGATCGGATTGAACGCAGTGGATCAGTCTCCTGCCGCAGGCGCGTAGAGCGCCAGGCTGTGGGATTTGATGAGAAGATTCCGGACAGATATAACAGTTGAATATGTTTGCTCTTTCATTTAAAACCAGATGGTGCTATAATTGCGCCTAAGATAATAAAAAAGCAGGCAGATATTGTATATACGCATAAAGTAACGGAGAAATATCATGATTATTACACTGAAAGACGGAACAAAGAAAGAATATGAAGGAGCGATGTCTGTCCTTGATATTGCAAGAGATCTCAGCGACGGTCTGGCACGTATGGCAGGTGCTGCTGAAGTAAACGGAGAAGCAGTTGATCTCCGCACAGAGATTTCTGAGGACAGCAATCTGAATATTTATACCATCAACGATCCGGAAGGACTTGCGGCTTACCGTCACACAACTTCGCACATCATGGCGCAGGCGATCAAGCGTCTGTATCCGCAGGCGAAGCTTGCGATCGGTCCGTCTATCGCAGATGGATTTTACTATGATATCGATATTGAAGGCGGCCTGACAGCTGAAGATCTCGAGAAGATCGAGGCAGAGATGAAGAAGATCATCAAAGAAGCACTTCCGCTGAAGCGTTTCACACTGCCGCGTAATGACGCAATCAAATTCATGCAGGAGCGTGAAGAACCATATAAAGTAGAACTGATTGAAGATCTGCCGGAAGATGCAGAGATCAGCTTCTATGAGCAGGGTGAGTTCACAGATCTGTGTGCAGGACCGCATCTGATGAGTACCAAACCGGTCAAAGCATTTAAGCTGACCAGCATTGCAGGCGCTTACTGGCGCGGCGACGAGCATAATAAAATGCTCACCCGTGTATACGGAACCGCATTTCCGAAGAAGGCGGAGCTGGAAGAATACCTGACCATGATCGAAGAAGCGAAGAAGCGCGACCACAGAAAGATCGGACGCGAACTCGGCCTCTTCATGATGCACGAAGCGGGTCCCGGATTCCCGTTCTTCCTGCCGAAGGGCATGATCCTGCGCAATACGCTGATGGAACACTGGCGCAAGATTCATATGGCAAACGGCTACGATGAGATTTCCACACCGGTCATCCTGAACCGGTCCCTGTGGGAGACATCCGGACACTGGGATCACTACAAAGACAACATGTATACTACCGTCATCGACGAGGAAGATTATGCGATCAAACCGATGAACTGCCCGGGCAGTATTCTGGTTTACCAGAACGAGCCTCACTCCTACCGTGATCTGCCGCTGCGCTATGCTGAGTGCGGTCTGGTACACCGCCATGAGAAATCCGGTCAGCTCCACGGCCTGATGCGCGTCCGCTGCTTCACACAGGACGATGGTCACATTTTCCTGGCAAGAGACCAGATCAGGGACGAGATTGTCAGAATCGTTAATATCATTGACAGTTTTTATAATCTTCTCGGATTCAAGTATCATGTAGAGTTGTCTACCCGTCCGGAGGATTCCATGGGAAGCGACGAGGACTGGGAGCTTGCAACAGATTCGCTGCGTGATGCACTGGAATCTCTCGGCAAAGATTATGTTGTCAATGAAGGAGACGGCGCATTCTACGGTCCGAAGATTGACTTCCATCTGACAGACTGTCTCGGAAGAACGTGGCAGTGCGGCACGATCCAGCTGGATTTCCAGCTGCCGCAGCGATTTGAACTCGAGTACACAGGTGCAGACGGCGAAAAACATCAGCCGATTATGATTCACCGCGTGGTATTCGGCTCAATCGAGCGATTCATCGGTATCCTGACAGAGCAGTTTGCAGGTGCATTTCCGACCTGGCTGGCGCCGGTACAGGTGAAGGTTCTGCCGCTCTCCGAGAAATTCCTGGATTATGCTTCGGAAGTGCAGAAGCAGCTGCTGGATGCGGGCCTTCGCGCAGAGCTGGACGAGCGCAGTGAGAAACTGGGCTACAAGATCCGCGAGGCGCAGAGCCTGAAGATCCCGTACATGCTGGTTGTCGGCGGCAAGGAGCAGGAGAATGGAACCGTTGCAGTCCGCACACGTCTGGGCGGAGACCAGGGCGCTGTTCCGACTGCAGAGTTTATCGCAGCGATCAAAGAAGAAATTGCAGAAAAACGTCTGCCGGAACAGGCGTAATCATGCAGCGCAGAGACGGAGAATCCCCTGCTGCGTTGGAATCAGAATTCTTCCTTGACATCAGGGAAGGAATATGATAAATTATCTAATGTTGTAAAAGAAGCAGAGCAGTCCGCTCTCACCTCGGCACAAATATATGACGCACAGAGGAAAAACTTTTCCTGTAGGACAGTGCGCAGCGGAAGAGAAAAATTTTCCGCAGGACATGGTTCATGAATACCATGCAGATGCAGATCCATTGACTGCACGCGGTTGTGACCCGGGTTAATACAGTACAGCACCGGAGCGGTATCTTCCGGTTTGTCTGGCATGTATTTTAAGCGGATGGTCTCTGACGATCCGCTTTAATTTTGCAGAAAGAACACTGCGGATGCAGAAGTACGGACTGCGGAATCAAAAGAAGCGGATGTAAATTGTTCAGGAGGTAAAGAGCCATTAGCAGCAACAATTTGATGATTAACGAACAGATACGCGACAGGGAAGTACGCCTGGTCGGACCGGACGGTGAGCAGATCGGTATCGTTCCGATCGCAGAGGCACTTGCTAAGGCACAGGAAGCAGGGCTCGATCTGGTGAAGATTGCGCCGCGCGCAAAACCGCCGGTATGCCGGATTATTGATTATGGTAAATACCGTTATGAGCAGTCCCGCAAGGAAAAGGAAGCGCGCAAGAAGCAGAAAACTGTTGACATCAAAGAAGTGCGCCTGTCTCCGAACATTGATACCAATGACCTCAACACCAAGGTTGGCGCAGCGAGAAAGTTCCTGGACAAGGGAAACAAAGTCAAGGTGACACTGCGCTTCCGCGGCAGAGAGATGGCTCATATGGCCAATGGCAGAGTCATCATGGATCAGTTTGCCGAGCAGCTTTCTGATATCTCAGCAGTCGAAAAGGCTCCGAAGGTTGAGGGAAGAAGCCTGACGATGGTCTTGGCTGAGAAGAAGAAAAAATAACAAGGAGGAATCTACAAATGCCAAAGGTAAAAACAAAAAGAGCAGCAGCAAAGCGCTTTAAACAGACAGGAACCGGGAAACTGGTCAGACATAAAGCTTACAAGAGCCATATCTTAACCAAGAAGTCCACCAAGCGTAAGAGAAATCTTCGTAAGGCAGCTGTTGTTGACGAGACAAACGCAAAGGTAATGAAGAAGATCATGCCGTATCTCTGATGAGATGGTGTGTTGACGAAAAGATACAGGAGGATTAAGAAATGGCAAGAATTAAGGGCGGCCTGAACGCCAAGAAAAAACACAATAAAGTATTAAAGGCAGCAAAAGGTTACAGAGGCGCAAGAAGCAAACAGTACAGATATGCGAAGCAGTCTGTTATGCGCGCACAGGCATCTGCATACGCAGGTCGTAAGGAGCGTAAGCGCCAGTTCCGCGCACTGTGGATCACACGTATCAATGCAGCTGCAAGAATGAACGGACTTTCCTACAGCGTATTTATGGATGGTCTGAAGAAGGCCGGCATCGAGCTTGACCGCAAGGTTCTCGCTGATATGGCTGTCAACGATAAGGAAGGTTTCGCAAAGCTTGCTGAGATGGTAAAAGGTGCCTGAACAGTCTGAACCTTATCAGAATAGAATGAATCGTCAAAAATCCCTGTGAATCATGGTTCACAGGGATTTTTTTGGTTGAAATGTGTAAATGTACCCGAGTTGTCAGATAAGTCTTGACGACAGCAAGATTATCATGATACGCTTTAAAGGTTATCAGGGAGTAGCTTACGCAGTTAGAAATAAAAATGCGTGACATATTTCGTCAGTACGGGCTCACACCCCGGAGTATGTCTGAAACAGCGAGACTTTTACCGGTTGTATTACGGGAAAAGTCTCTTTTTTTACAAGTCGGGTCTTTTCCTGGAATAGATAACAGCATGATCAACAAATCACAGATATGAGAAAGGATTTGAAAAGGGAGAGAGATGGAAGTAGTTGATATCGTATCATTGTTTGGCGGAATTGCGATGTTCCTGTTTGGAATGTCCCTGATGGGAGACTCTCTGAAAAAAGCTGCAGGAAACCGCCTGAAACTGATTCTGAACAAACTGACCGGCAATGCCATAAAAGGAATCCTGCTCGGAACCGGCGTCACGGCGGTGATTCAGTCTTCATCGGCAACTTCGGTCATGGTAGTCGGTTTTGTTAACTCCGGCATGATGAAGGTAAAGCAGGCCATCGGTATTATTCTCGGAGCAATTCTGGGAACGAGTATTACCGGATGGATTCTCTGTCTGAACAGTCTCAGCGGCAGCGGCGCAAGCATTGCATCTCTGTTCAGTACAGAAATGCTTACCGGCATTGTCGCCTTTATCGGCATTATTATCTGGATGATGGCAAAGCGGTCGGCGACCAAAAACATCGGCGGCATTATGCTTGGATTTGCTGTCCTGATGTATGGCATGAGCATGATGTCCGGTTCTCTTTCCGGGCTGAAGGAGAATGCTGCATTTCTGAAAATGCTGACGAGCTTTTCCAATCCGATGCTGGGCGTACTGGTTGGTATCGGTGTTACAGCTGTGCTGCAGAGTGCGAGCGCGGCAATCGGTATTCTGCAGGCCCTGTCCATGTCCGGCGCCATCACATTCAGTGAGGCGTTCCCCATCATCATGGGAATCGGAATCGGCGCTTCGGTACCGGTTATGCTCAGTGCACTCGGTGCGAGTGTCAACGGAAAGCGGACAGCGTTCGTCTATCTGATCATTGACCTGCTCGGCGCGATTATTTGCGGGGTTCTGTTCTATACAGTGAATGCGTTTGCGCATTTCGGATTTATGGATTCTGTCATGAACATGGTCACCATCGCGCTGGTGAATACATTGTTCCGTCTTGCCTGTGTCATATTCCTGGCGCCGTGTATCGGTCTGATGGAGAAAATTGTCTGCCGGATCTTCCCGGATGCACCGGAGACCCTCGCAGAGCAGGCGGATATGGACCGGCTGGAGGACCGTTTTCTTGCACATCCGTCACTT
>JAFRGW010000012.1 GCA_017433615.1 Eubacterium sp. | reverse complement strand
GCTGGATAAGCTCGCCGCAGATATCCAGGCGGTGGACAGCGCGTATACGAGCACGAAAGCCCGGAATTATATGGGCTTCAGAGATGCCGACATGGGCTTTTCGGATCGGATCGGTCTCACTTCCTCGCTCCTTTGCGCCGTATTGATTCTGATCCTGGCGTTCACCTGCGTGTTCCTGCGGAAATGCCTTTCAGACAAGGGGAAAGAAGCATGAAAAAATTCAGTATCCTGCGTTATCTGAAGCAATTCAGCCTGCTGATCTTCCTTTTTTCCGTCATTGGCGCTCTGGCGATCTATCTCTACGGAAATTCTCAGCAGCGCTACATTGCTTCTGCGGTCATTCAGTACACCAATGACGGGGCCAAAGACGGCTTTACGCCGGACGGGAGTCCTCTGAACGTAGAGGAAATATACTCTTCGACGGTCATCGCCACTGCCCTGACAGACCTGGGATATCAGGCCAATATCGATTCCGTCCGTTCAAATTGCTATGTTGAGGAAGTCATTTCGGATAGGCAGAAGGAACTGAATGAAGCGCTGCTGAAAAAAGGCGAAGAACCTTCTTACGTCACGGATACCTACCGGGTGTATTACATCGGCAGCAGTGATGCCGGCGAAAAGCAGGCCTGGTACATGCTGGATGCAATCATCAAGAACTACTGCGAGTTTTATGCCGAAAAATATGTGGAGGAACAGCTGCAGAGCAATGGTGTTTCCGTGCTCGCCGAAGGGAATTACGACTACATGGAAAGCACCCAGGTGCTGGAGTCTTCCGTTTCGGAGATGCTGGATTATCTGCTGAGCTGCCGGGCCGCCCATCCGTATTATCGGTCGGTGGACACAGGATACACATACAATGATTTGTATCATATATACCACTTTTTATACAATTACGAAATTCCGGACCTGTATGCTGCGATCCTGAGCGATGCGGAGACGGACGATATCGATTTGCTGGTAAGCCGGTTGACAAAGGACTGCGAGGATATGCAGCTGTATATCGAGAACCGGCAGGAACGCGCCGGTTCTCTGAAGAAGCTGATCGAGAATTATAGTCAGCGCAACAAGGACATGATGGATTATCATTATCAAAGCGCGGACAACGGAACGGAATCCATTTTGAAGGATGTTGATTACGGTCACGAACACGGCGGGAATAAAGAAACAACGTATGACGGTCTGATTCAGGAGTATGTGGATCTGAATATCGATATTCGTCAGAAAACAATCGAGAAGGAACACAAGGAATATCTGCTGTCCGTATTCAAAGCCGAGCATCCCTTAAAGGGGCAGAAAACCTTCACTCCCGAAGAGATCCGGGCGAAAATAGATCACTGTGCGGATCTGGCAACTGAATACTACCGGTACGTCGAAAATACAGGCCATGAGCTGAACCGCCAGCTGAGCGCGAATTACCTGACGATGATCAGCAGCATTGATGTTCAGCCGGCTGTGAATATCAAGCTGTATCTTGCGCTTGCAATCGTGTTCTTTGCGCTGGTGGGCGGTATCGGAGCCGTATTGCTGGGAAGAGTCCTCGACTTTATCGACTATTTCCGGTATGTGGACAAGACGGTCCAGCTGCCGAACCGGGCCAGATGCGATACATATATCGGCGAATGGTCCGACAGGCTTCTCAATGAAAACTTCTCCTGCCTTGCTTTGAAGATGGATTCCCTGAGCAATCTGTCCAGTAAATACGGGCGCGCCGCCGGTGACGAAGTGCTGAAGAATTTTGCGATGATCCTGAAAAGCTTCGGCGACCTGTACGGATTTGTGGGATATAATGGCGGCGGGATATTCTATGCCTTCTTCCCGGACTGCTCGGCTGCAAAGCTGGATGTGATTCTGAAGGCAATCGGACGCCAGATCGGGAAGTACAACGAGATGAATCCGCAGCTCATGATTCACTGTGTCTGCGGGAAAGCTGTTTCAGGGGCGGACGGCGTCTTTGAAATCAGGGATCTGCTCCGGCTGGCCATGCAAAGGATGCATTCAGGGCAAATCTCCATCATTTCGGAATACGTCTCCGGAGATAGCGCGGCAAAGGATGCGCAGGATCGTGCAGTGAAAGAAAATCACGGAGGAAAGCAGTGACAGGCAATAATCTCCTGCATACCAGCGCCAGCAGCGGGATGCTGCAGGAATCCAGGAAAGAATGCCCTGCGTTTGTCGCATTTCTTGCAGTTGCCTGCACCGTTTTCGCCGGTCTGGGAGACTGGAAGATCCTCAATAATGCATTGGGAGGGCTGCCGAAGATCATCGCTCTCGGAACGATTGTCTGCGCATTCCTGAATTTCCTTGTAACCGCTGATTTCGCAAAGCTCAGAAAGGCGGTGGGATACTTCCCCATATTTCTGCTCCTGATGGCCGTTTATTTTCTGATCAGCATATACATATGGATCACGGATTTTTCAAAAGCGGGCTCCATCAGCCGGGCAGGGCAGAAGATCCTGTTTCAGACAATCACCATCATCTATTGCGTCTTCATGTGTTATCTGTTTGAGGACAGGGCGGTCAATTATCTGTTCCTCGGCATGTGTGCGACAAACACGGCCATTATGCTGCTGGAAATGCCCAAATACGGCATCCAGCAGAGTATTTCTTCCGTGGTGACCTGCCTCATCACCTTTGGAGAAGCCGAAGGGTTCATGCGGGCGCTGGAGATCCATGACATCACCTTCCTGTTCGGGCAGTTTTTCATTTATTATATGATGTTTGCGCCGAAAGGTTCGAAGTCGGAAAAAAGAATGCGGCTGTGCGGCGTAATCCTTTCTCTCTTTTTCATGCTGATGGGATTGAAGCGCAGCATCATTCCGGCGGTACTTCTCGTATGTGCGTGTGTACGGCTGCTGCGCATGATCAAAAAACCGGGAAAGTGGATCCTGGCGACGGGGATCGCGCTGTTTCTGTTTTTCTATCTGTATCTCTATCTGACGCGGTCCGGCATCCTGGTGGCGTTTCTTGAGTCGATGGGGGTCGATATGATGGGCCGCGACGTACTTTGGAGCCTGCCCAATGATTACTATGAGCTTTCGCCTTTCTGGAAGGGGTTGGGCTTTGAAAGTGCAACCGATCTGGTGAACATGTGGTATCAGGAAGGGCTCATCAACCGTCCGTACCCGCTGCACAATGATATCCTGAAGATCTTTATTGAACTGGGCGCCCTGGGCTTCACCCTGTGGGCGGGCATCAATTACATCCTCTATCCCGCTTACTGGATGACGCGGCATGACATGGAAACCGGCCTGCTGTACATGGCTGTTCTGGCCTATATGACAGTGACCTACCTGACGGACAACACGGCCTTTTATTTCTGGAGCTGCATCGGCCTGCGGCTGATGCCCATGAGTTACAGCTACCGGATCCGGAAAATCCGGAAGCAGGAGCAATGGAAAGCGCCGACGCCGGAAGAATCGGCCAATGAGATCCGCCTGATTGAGATGGGAGAATATTACGGAAATGCTGAATAAACTGAAGCGGCTGCCGGTTTATCTGAAGAATGTGTTTCTTCTGTTTGTGCTTTGGCCCGTCGCCGCGGTGCTGAGAAAAACGAGCAGGGATTACCGGCACCTCTGGCTGGTGATGGAGCGCGGGTTCGATGCCAGGGATAATGCGTACTGGTTTTTCCGTTACCTGCGGGAGCAGCATCCTGAGATCAATG
>JAFRGW010000143.1 GCA_017433615.1 Eubacterium sp. | reverse complement strand
TCCTTCAGATTCCACCTCACGATGGACACCCTTGCTGTTCAGCTATGTACTTCGTCGTTGCCTACGCGTACTCGGGACTTTCACCCGTTAGAGCGCGCCCATGGCGCGCAAACGCAAACATGCCGGAATCCCTTGATTTTAAAGAAAATTCCGGCATGTCAACGGTATGGTCTGTGCAAAAATAATATGGGTTATGCAACGGTAAATGCTTTCAGAAAATGTCCTTAAATGGCCGTTCCCTTCGTCACCCGCTCGATCGCACAGGTATGTGTTTTTTCTTTTTCGTCGTAATTGATTCCGATCAGCAGCATGTTTCCCTGATAATGCTGCAGGCTGTCGAAATACTGTTTCTGATGAATCTGATCCAGTGCACTTTCCGTGCAGTCGTTCCGCTTCAGTTCGATCACCATCGCCGGATCACCCTCATATCGCGGAAGAAACACGACATCTGCAAAGCCCTTTCCTGTCGTCATTTCTTTGACAACGGTATATCGGTTCAGGGCATAGATAAATGCCAGATAAATTGCACTCTGCAATACGTCCTCATTGTTGTAGCTGCGATTGGATGTAACATGGATATGCGAAACATCCAGCGCTTTTGCAACAGCGTCTGCATTGCCGCGTATGGTCTCCGCCAGCAGTTCTTTGGAGGACTGGATGATTTCGTTCGTCACTTTGTATTCCTCATCCGTCTCTACAGCATTGAACCATTCCTGGCGCACCTCCCGGACTGTCTGTCCGGGAAATGCGGCTGTACTGCCCCCATGATGGATACGTGCTGCTTTAAGTTTCGTAATGAGAAATCGCAAAAACGGGCAAGGCGGTCAGGTCAGAGCCTGTGTCAGCATAACATGCTTGCTGCCGCCGATCCTGGTCACTTCCAGACTGATCCCGAACAGCTTCTGTATACTTTCCTGCGTGATGACCTCCTGCGGAGAACCTGCGACGGCCACTTTTCCGTCCGCAAGCCCGATGACTTCGTCCGAGTAAAAGATTGCCTGATTGATGTCATGGAGTACCATGACGATGGTCATCCCGTATTCACGATTCAGCTTCCGCACCAGCTGAAGGATCTCGATCTGGTAACGGATGTCGAGATAGGTTGTCGGCTCATCAAGAAACAGAATTTTCGTGCTCTGGGCGAGTGCCATCGCGATCCACACGCGCTGGCGCTGTCCGCCTGAAAGCCGCGCAATCTCACGGTCGCGGAATTCTGCGACGTTGGTGACTTCCATCGCCCATTCGACCGCCCGCTCATCTTCATCTGTTTTTTCCTGCATCAGCCGGAGGTACGGCGTGCGTCCGAACGCGACCAGACGTTCAACTGTGATATCGTCCGCGGCCGTATTGTACTGCTGGACGATTGAGACCTCCCTCGCATAATCTTTGAGATTCAGATTCGCAATGTTTTTTCCACGCAGGAATATCTTTCCGCGTCCCGGCGTCAGGTTTTTTGTCATCAGCGCAAACAGGGTGGACTTGCCGCAGCCGTTCGCGCCCATGATTGTCGTCACCTTTCCTCTCGGGATCATGAGGCTTACATCCCGAAGCACCGGCTGTTTTCCGTATGCAAAAGAGAGGTTTCGCACCTCCATTTCAGGCAGCGTCTGACGCAGCAACTCCCTGTCGGCAGAACGTTTCTCTTCACCGGCTGCAGGTACATTGCCGGCAGCTGTTGTACTGCCTGTCATTTCTGTCCTTGTTTTTTCTATCATTCTATCCATGCTGTCCATGTCATTCGTACTCATTACCCGTTCGTCACGTCAGGCCTTCTTCTGATATTTTCCTTCCGGTTTATTTCTTCTGCTGTTTATCCGTTCGCATATTTTTTCGAGCGCCGCAGCAGGAATACAAAGAACGGTCCGCCGACGACACTCATGATAATTGCAGGCGCAATCTCGCTCGGCGCCGCAATCGTCCTGCCGATCGTATCCGCCACCAGAAATGCAAATGCGCCGAACAGCATGGAAAACGGAATCAGCACTTTGTGCTCGCTGCCTACCAGAATCCTGCCGATATGCGGGACGATCAGTCCCAGAAAGCTGATCGCACCTGCAACCGCAGTTGATATACTTGCCAAAAGGACAGCAAACAGTGAGAGCATCAGACGTGTACGGTTTACATTGACGCCCAGGCTTCTGGCAGTTTTGTCCTCCAGAGACAGAAGGTCACATTTTCCGGAAAATACACAGGCAAGGATCAGACCGATCAGTGTATACGGGAACAGCGTCCGCACATCATCCCATGTTTTCATGCTGATATTTCCGCTGGCCACGGCTACCATCCGCTCGATATTTCCGCCGGACAGCGCATTGAAGGTTTCTGTCAGGCCCGTGAACATCGCATTGATCGCGACGCCGACCAGGATGATCCGCAGCGGGCTTAATCCGCCTTTCCAGGAAAGACTGTAAACCAGGAAAAACGCAAATACGCCGCCCAGAAATGCAAACAGCGGTGTAAAGAAGTAGAACTGCGGCAAGAAGGCAATGATTACAATCGACACAAAGCTCGCGCCGCTCGAAATACCGATGATGCCGGGATCTGCCAGCGGGTTTTTTAATACAGCCTGGAACAAAACGCCGGAGACCGCAACCGCCGCACCTGACAGCATGGCGATCAGAATCCGCGGAAACCGCAGGTCAAAGATCGTCGATACGGTCTCGTCGTACTCCATAAAAAGGCCGCGTATCATCCGTCCCGGTGAAACTTTCAGGCTTCCGGTATTTGCCGCCAGAAAAAACATTCCTGCAAGCAGCAGACACATACACACAAATGAAGCAATCCGTATGATCTGTTTTCTGCGCCGCCGGCTCTGATCAGTTTCAGGCTGCAGCTGTGTATGATTCAAGTTTTGTATGTCCCTGTGTGATTTCAAAATTCATTGCCTCTCGTATTATTTTCCGCTGTCTTCCGCCGCTTTCACGGCCGCGTCACTGTTCCGTTTCGCTTTCTTTTCATCCGAAGCGCTCTCGGGATACAGGATCGGCTGCAGCTCCTCGAGTGCGTCAGGGTAATTAAACTTGACGCTCATCCCGAAATTTTCATAGGTCAGATCGTAAACCCGCCCCTCTTTGACAGCCTCGAAATGCTTCCAGATATCATTGGTTTCAAAATCTTCTTTGAACATCTCGACGACCTGATCCGGCAGCGCATGTGCACAGCGCACAATGACATCCGGCTCCTTTGTTTTCATGTCCTCGGTATTCACCGTCAGAAATTCCTGATCTGTACCTGCATAGACGTTGTTTCCGCCCGCCAGTTCGACCAGGCTTCCTACGTAAGAATTTTCCGTGGCGATGATATACGATCCGGGCAATCCCATCAGGATCAGTACATCCGGTGCTTCCTTTCCTTCGTTTTTCACCCGGTAATCATCATAAAATTCCGTAAATTCATCAATCAGTGTCTGCGCCTGCTCTTCCCGGTCAAATATATAGCCCATCTCCTGAATCGAGCGGTACATGCCGGGCACACTTCTTGTGTTCAGAAATGCCCAGTCAGATCCGATCGCGTCGTACTTTGGCTGCAGGTCGCCCTGCAGGCTGACAGGGCTGAAGATCCAGTCCGGCTTCAGCGAGCTGACTACCTCAATATCGGGACTCATCGCGCCTCCGACGACCGTCACATCCTTGTAGCGCTCCGGTATCACGGAAATTGCGCTGGAGCATACGCCGACCAGATCCAGCTCCAGCCGGTCACAGATATCCGCCACCGCAGGGGACGTGGCAATCAGCTTTGGATCTCTCCCGAGCTTCTGTACCTTCTGTCTGGCCAGTTCAACCGCCTTTAGCTCTGATTGGTCCGTAACGGCCAGCAGTTTGTTGACTGCGTCACTTTTAGATGCATGTGTATTGTCAAACCGGCCGGATGCATCCGCAGGCCGGCAGAGAAAAATCGGCATCGAAAGCATTGCTGCCAGTGACAACAGCATGACAGTTCGTAATTGTCTGCTTATCAGTTGCTTCTTTCGCATTTTTATCACCCGTCTGTATGGTCTCTGTCTGAGGAGCGTACGGCAGAAGTATCTGCTTTGTTCGGACTGCTGTCCTGATACAGATCCGCATATTTATCAGGATCCGTAAATCCGGCTGCCTGCCGCTTTCTTAAGAAATACCAGATACATGCACAAAGTCCGATCAGGATCCCGCCGATCAGAACGCCGGAGACGACATTGATGAAGATCGTCTCCGCGACGGATCGCTTCTCGCCGGCGTCCTTCTGCGTATCTTCCTGTCCGTCCGCTCCGGATTCTTCCGGATCCATCTCCGTACCGGCGGTCTCCTCTGTGCCGCCGGCCTGCTCTTCCGTTGACAGATTCAGGCCGGCGTTTTTGTCGACGCCGCCGGATGTGACACCCTGAACATTGCTGTTTCCGTTGGTTCCCTGCGGAGTGTTTCCATCGGATCCTGATGAGCTGTTTTCTCCGCTGACTGCCTGCTGCTGCAGATCAGCTGCGCTCTGTGTCTGCCCGGCATCCGCCTGCGTTTCTGTGCTGTTTCCTTCTGCTGCTGTACCGTCTCCGGAACCATTTCCGGCCGGTGCTGCCCCGCCGCCGTTCGAAGGTTCTGTTACCATCGCGGCTTTCATGCCGTTTGCGCCGTCCGCTTCACCCGGTGTAAAGTTATCGGGATAAAAATAATAAATGACGCTGCGTCCCATCGGCGTAACCATCATCGTGCCGCGCACGACGCACTGCTCTGAAGGCACCTCCATGGTGATATCCCAGGTTTTTCCATTCTTGTCAGACCCCTCGCCGGTGATCCCGATCGGCGGATCCGTCCATCCGGAATCTCCCCAGTTCTGTACCTGAAAGGCGTGATCGGAAGTATAGTCAACCAGGGAAAGCCGCATCGTCAGATACATCCTGCCGCTGTCTGTCACTTCCAGCATACCTGCCGTTGAAACGCATCCCTCGACCATCCCCTGTCCGGTCGCGTATGCCGCTTCCCCGCCGGAATCCTCGATCTCCCCAGATACAGGATGCCGGTAGCAGGGATGGATCGTGCAGGCGTAGATCGTCCCGCTCTCCGCACGCACTGTAACCGGCCGGACGATCATACACCCGGCCAGAACAATCATAAACAAGCCAAAACAAATGCCTATTTGTTTTCTGATAAAATGCTGCATCCTATCGATTCCTCCTAAAGAATGAAAGCATTTTTTTCTTTCTCTGAAGATAGACTGCCGCCAGCATCAATGCGAGCAGCGGCGTGCCGATGCCCATCGGTTTGACGATTTTGCGAAGCGGCGGCTCCTGCGCATCCTCTTCTCCGTCTTCCGCATCTTCTTCATAATCATATGCATCCGCTTCCGATGCTTCTTCCGGATCTGCTATGGCGTCCGTTCCCTCTTCCGGCACTGATGTTCCTCCTTCAGATGTGCCGCTGCTGTCGAGGCTTCCGAGCCCCGAAAGCTGCAGACCGCTGACGGCTTCATTTTCTTCTCCTGCGTCTTCATCCGGATCATCTGCGTCATCTTCATCAGTATCTGTCAATCCGGTGCCCGAAGACGAAGAACCGCCCAATGATGAAGTGCCCAGCGTTGAACCGCCCAGCAATGATGCGCCGGCCGTCTTTGTACCTGACGCAGTTCCCGCGGAACCAGAGCTGCTGCCCGGTAAGGAACTTGTTCCTGCCGCAGTACTGTCAGAAGATGCGGAAGCAGAATAACCCGTATAAACACTGTCCCGGTCCAGTTTCAGAAAGACCGGCTGTGTTCCTGTTCCGGCAGAAATAGATTCCATGATCGGCACAAATACCTGCAGCGGTACAAATCCGTCATTCATGGCTTCGCTGATCAGCGGGAACGTCACTTCTTTCGGATAGTCTGTTCCGAGATCATCCTTCAAGCGGCCTCCTGAGCTGTCTGTCTGATAGCTTTCGACTGTCGCGTCGCCCAGAGATCCCTGCGGGCTGCCGTTGCCGTCCAGTGAATAACCGGTCTGGAAGTACCGCAGTCTGCCCAGGTAGCCGAGCATATTGTTGATCTTCAGCCCCCTGAAACGCATCGTTATATAATACGTGCCGCCTTTTACCGTCAGCTTTAATGTATGATCGATGGCGTCATTTGACATCGAGGCAGTGCTCTTATCGATCTTTACCATGCTGCCTGAAATCGAATAGACACCGTCCTTCAGATTGTTGAAGTCTACTTTCTCCTGTTTCACGGAACTGCTGCTTTTGCCTGTGGACTTCGCAGATGTTTTTTTCGAGGAAGCGGCGGCGTT
Organism: Eubacterium sp.; assembly: GCA_017433615.1. Classification (GTDB taxonomy): domain Bacteria; phylum Bacillota; class Clostridia; order Lachnospirales; family Lachnospiraceae; genus CADBRN01. Next base: position 9,912 of record JAFRGW010000143.1, on the reverse strand, counting down.
TTTCTTTTTCAGCTTTTTAATCGCGGTCTTCAGCTTCTTTGTCTGCCGGTCCACCTGCGCCTGTGTTGCTTTCTTATTCTTATAAACCTTGTAGGCTGCCTTACGTGCCTTTTTCAGCTTTTTCAGTGATTTTTTCGTGTATTTCTTCGTCTTCTTCAGCAGCTTTTTGGCCTTCTTAAGCGCTGCTTTCAGTTTCTTTTTGTTAACTTTTGCGGTCGTAACCTTTGCCGCAGTAATCTTTTTCAGACCGCTGATTGCATTATTGATGGCCGTTGTCTGATCATCTGCCTGTTTTTGCGTCGTCAGGTAGTCTCCGTACAGTGTATTTCCTTTGTCGCGCGCTGTCTTCAGCGTTTTCAATGAAGCCGCTGTGTAAACAGATGTCTGCCCGAGATATGTGTCTGCTTTTGTGATGGCCGCGAGTAGTTTCGTCTTATCGGCCGTTTCATGTATGTTGAGAAAGGTCTGAACTGCCAAAAGCGCATCGGCTGCTGCATTGACTTCTGCCTGTTTTATATTCAGATCCGCCAGTGCTGTTTCTCCCGCGGAAACGGCTGCCTGCAGCAGCTGCTGCTTCGCATCGCTGAACTTCACGCTTACTTTTCCTGCCTTTTTGGCATTCTGAAAGCCCTGAAGCAGATTTGTTCTGTTCTTCAAAACTTTCTGATCTGTAACAGTACCTGCCGTTTGTTTCAGGGTATTCCAGTCAAGCACTACTTTTGCGAACTGGGTGCCGCTTCCCGCAGAGATTGCTTCCATGACCGAGACATAGACCTGAACGAAATAACTGTTTCGGGAAAATTCCGCCGGCATCTGCACGAAATGAGGATATTTCTTCCCCTTCATATTCGGATCACTTCCGGTATTCGCATCATTGTAGACATCAACCACATCGTAATAGGATTCAACCGGGCAGGCCTTCGGCGTCACTTTTGCCGGAACTGCCGTGCCGGTATAGCCGGGAAAATAATTCAGCTTTCCGAGATATCCTGTAAATGCAACCGATCCCAGTTTCGAAGTCAGCGGCACAAACTCGAACCGCAGCGTCGGCACGCCCTTTGATACAATCACCTGAAATGGCTTTTTCAGTGCGTTATTTCCCATGGATTCCTGGTTCGTGCTGGTCGCATGCATCAGCTTTCCGCTGACCGTATAGATGCCGTCATAGCTTCCTGATTTTGCTTTCTCAAGTGCGGAGACATCCGATTCCTTTGTCATCAGGGCGGCAAATGCCTTTACGAGCAGCTGTTCGGCCTGCTTCACCGCATCCGCAGTCGCATCCGCATCGACTGAAACCTCTTCGGCCGCGGCGATTGCAGCGCGAAAAAGCGCAGCACTCTGCGCTGTGCAGTTGTCCGTATTCCTTGTCTTTGCGTCCGCAATGGTCGCATTGAGGTTTGCCTTGTCAACGGATGCAGTGCTGTCCCCGTTTCCGGAAGGCAGGCCGCTTGCACCCGTTCCTGTCGCCGGCCCGGCGCTGCTGCCGGAGGCTGTCTGCTCACCATTGTCACCGGCTTCTGACATCTGTTCGCCGCTGCCTGCCGCAGTCTTCGCAGTGACCTCTTCGACCGTCTCTGTACGCTCCTCTGATACAGAACGCCCCGATTCATCTTCTGCTCCTGCACGCATATCTGTATCTGCGGTATTTTTTTCCTGAGCGGAACGGCCGTACACAATGTCCTCTTTCGATTCCGGATTTCCGGTCGGATCCTTTGCTGTGTCCGGAAGTGCGTTCGCATCTTCGGCAGAATCCGCCGAAACATTGCCATTCTGCACATCCTTTTCTGAACCGGAACCTGCCAGTACCGTATCTGATGCATAATCCTGTCGGTCTGTTTCAGAAACAGAAACGGCTGAAAATGCTTCCGTTTCCGCAAACACATCTGCGGGAACTGCCGCGGCGACACAGATACTCAATACAATGGCTGCTATTTTTTTCATTTTCATGGATGATTCTCTCCATTCTTTTCTCATGCCAACCAGACTGTTTTTTATACCCTGCAATAAAACCCTGTTATCAGAAATGCCCGCAGTCTTTAAGCCTGCTGCGGCATTTCCAGTACAGTATCCGCGATCCCGAGTGTAGACGCCCTGTGTGTCACAAGCACGACGGTCCGCTCGGCTTTTTCCTGATCCAGTGCCTTTAATATGATGCCCTCATTGAGCGAATCCAGATTGCTGGTCGGCTCATCCAGCAAAAGCAGCGGTGCATCATGCAGAAATGCGCGTGCGATCCCGATGCGCTGCCGCTCGCCGCCCGAAAGTGTGCTGCCCTGTTCGCCGACGACTGTATCGTATCCATCCGGAAGTGTCATAATGAAAGTGTCCAGAGATGCTTTTTTTGCTGCGTCCCTGATCTCTTCTTCTGAAGCCCCCGGTTTTCCGACCGCAATATTCGCGGCAATCGTATCATGAAAGATATCTGTTTCCTGCGTGACACAGGATTCTGACCAGCGGAGTGACTCTGTATTGATTTCACGGATATCTGTTCCGCTGATCATAAGCTTTCCGCCGTCAACATCCCAGAAACGCATCAAAAGACGCAGAAAGGTTGATTTACCGCATCCGCTCGGACCGTGGATGCCAAAAACTCTGCCGCGTGGAATCTCTGCAGTGAACTGTTCCAGAACCGGTTTATCGCGGTAGGCAAAGTCAATCGACCGGGCCGCGGCGGCAGGCAGACTGACACCCGCTGCTGCCGTGCCGGATACCCCATCCGGACGATCTGCAGCTCCGGCGGCGTCATCTTCGCAAGATGCGTTCTCAATAATGTGCATAACATCAACGCCTTCTTTCTGCTCCTCCACGACCGGCTGCTCTTCAAGCAGTGCCAGCACACGCTCCCCGCTTGCCAGTGTCTGATTGAGGTTATTTGCCAGACCTGAAAGCGCAATCACCGGTCCGAAAGATCCCATCATGGAAATGGTCGCGATCAGCATCGCATCAAAGGAAATCTGTCCGCTCTGATACTGGTGCAGCGTCAGAAACAACATTCCAAAGGAAAAGACCAGAACGGCCAGATTGGTAACCGACCGCTGCTGTCCCTCCAGACGATTCAGCTTTTTCTGTGTGCCGGCGAGTGCCGCAGAACGCTCTGAAATCTCCTGCAGACGCTTATCTCCGCCGCCATACTGGATCGTTTCATTTACGCCATACAGGGATTCCAGGACAAAACTGTTCAGACTGCCAAATGCGTCACGGTACCTCAGGCCGTCTTCGCCGCCCCGTCCGCCGATTGTCAGCGGTATCAGAACGCCGATTACCACATACGCAGCCAGTGCAAGCGCCCCTGCAAGGCGGGACTGACGCCCGATATAAACTGTCATGATCAGGCTGATCAGCGCTGCGATTGCAATCGGCGAAATTGTGTGGGCGTAAAACACCTCCAGAAGTTCGATATCCGATGTGATGATCGAAATCAGATTACCCTTATCCTTTCCGGAAAGCTTTGCGGGACACAATTTGCGCAGTGCTGCAAAAACACGATGTCTCACAATCGCAAGCAATTTAAATGCTATGAAGTGATTACAATATTGTTCGCCGTAATGCAGGACTCCGCGCAGAACGGCGATCACAACCAGGCAGATCAGCAGTGTACCGCTCACCTGCTGCGACGCAAGAATGTCAAGAAGCGCATGTCCTGCAAGAATTGTAAGAAAAATCGCACACAAATATCCGAGAACGCCCAGCGTAACCGCAAGAACCATAATGCCGGCCAGCGGTTTCACCAGTCCGATCAGGCCGCCCATGATCTGTATTCCGCTTCTTCGCTTTTTCATAAATCTCTTTTCTCCGCATCTGCTCTCCCGAAATGTTCCAGTTCCTTCTGCTGCAGGAACAGCCGGCTGTAAAGGCCGCCGCTCAGCATCAGTTCGTCATGCGTGCCTGTCTCGCTGATTGTACCGTCTTCAATCACGTAAATCTGATCCGAATCCACGACATTCGCAAGCCGGTGTGAAATCAGGATCACGGTCCGCTCCCGTGCGAGTCTCCGGACCACCTGCATAATCATCGCTTCGCTCTCTGCGTCAATGTTAGACGTCGCCTCATCAAAAATATACACCGGACTGTCATGCAGCAGCGCCCGCGCGATTGCAAGCCGCTGCCGCTGACCGCCGGAAAGATTGCCGGCGCGCTCCGTAAGAAGTGTGTCCAGACCTTCGTGCGCACGGACAAAAGTTTCCAGATTGACCTGCCGGAGTACGTTGAACAGCATTTCATCGGTTGCTGCCGGATTGCCTGCAAGCAGATTGTCGCGAATCGTTCCCTTAAATAGATAGCTGTCTGAGGTTACCATCGTGACGTGACGCATGAGCGAGGCTTCCTCAATCTCCCGGACTTCCTGAGCACCAATCCGGACACTTCCCGTATAGTCTTTGTTTCTCCCGGTCAGGATGCCCGCAATGGTACTCTTTCCGCTGCCGGATGCACCGACAACCGAGACCAGTCTGCCGGGAGCTGCTTCGAGATCAACATCTGCCAGAACCGCTCTGTCCTCCGTGTACCGGAATGAAACATCCGTAAACCTGACCGTGCGGTCGTCATCCACAAGCTGTGCAGTTCCTGATTCCGGCTCTTCCAGATCAAGAAAGGCAAAAATCCTGTCGCTGGCAGCCATGCCGTTCATGGCAATATGAAAGAACGACCCGAGAATCCGGAGCGGAATAAAAAACTCCGCTGCCAGAAGGCAGATCATCAGGGCGCCTGAAAATGATACCGTGCCCGCCAGGAACTGCCGGATTACAACCACCATGCCCACAGCGGCGCCGCCGTATGCCATGATATCCATGACACTGGTGGAATTCAGCTGCATGGTAAGCACTTTCATTGTGATTTTGCGGAAGTGCTCAGACTCCCGGTCCATTTCCTCCGCTTTCATCTGGTCCGCCTGATAGATTCTCAGTGTGGTCAGCCCCTGCAGATTTTCCAGAAAGCTGTCGCCAAGTTCTGTATACGCGCCCCAGTATTTTGAAAGCAGCCGTTTTGCAATTTTCTGTACCACAACAATTGACATCGGAATCAGCGGGACGCAGATCAGCAGCACGACACTTGCCCGCAGGCTGACCCGCATCAGAATGATAAAGAGTGTCAGCGGTGCCAGCAGGCTGTAAAACAGCTGCGACAGATAACGTCCGAAGTACGTCTCCAGCTGCTCGACGCCCTCCACGGACATCTGTACGACCTCTGCTGTCGAAACCTTTTCCCTGTAAGAAGCACCGAGCCGGAGCAGTTTCCCGTAGATCTGCTCCCGCAGTATTCGCTTTACATGGAGACTTGCCTGAAACGAGGCTTTGACATTCATCCGGTCACACAAAAAGCGGACCAGAATCGCAGCTGCAACTATCGCAGCTGCACGCGCTGTCATCCCGCCGGTCAGCGTTTTGTCAAGCGCCGCGCCTGCCAGCAGCGCCGTCTGCCGGATAGCCGCCACCTGTGCGAGAAGGCTGATCCACTGCCAGATCACCTGCCAGACGATATACTTCCTTGAGTCAGACAAAAGTCTGATCAGCCGTGTCTTGATCAATGTGGATCCTCCTCTTTTTTCGTCTTAATAAAAAATACAAATGCTATGACATGACATACCCATACAACTACAAGGATCATCCGCGCGACCGGCACCCGGCTCATAAAATAGAACCCGAGCCCCATCACGATCGTAACGCTGATCATGATTGTGAGCTTCGTCCTTGCGGTCATGCCCTCATGCTTCACAAAGCTTTCCAAATGCTTATGATAAAGCTGCGTCCCGACGAACCAGTCGTGCAGTTTCTGCGATCCTTTCGCATAACAGAACACCGTCGCGAGATAAAACGGAACCGTCGGGAGAACAGGGATAAAAATACCGATACTTCCCAGCCCCAGACAGATGCTTCCGAGTACGATCCAGAATGCTCTGGATATTTTATTATCTTTCATTCTGAGCAAATCCTTTTCTTAATGATTATCTTTCATGATTATTCTGCTGTGCGCAAACCGCAGCCAGGCCCTTCCGGCGCCAGGGGCAGAACTGCATCCTGTCATTTACAGCCAGAAAACCAAAAGCGCACTGCTCTCCGGCATATGCTGTGTCCCGACATCACTGGTGACTGTAATCGGAATTACCCCGTAAATCTTGTTATCGTCGTAAAGCTCAGCATAGCAGTCCTCCAGCGGGATTTTTACGGTATCATTCTGGATCTTTGCCTGTCTGATCAGACCATACTGCTCGTATTTCAGATCCGCCAGCCTGCCTGTCATCCAGGCTTCTTTTACACGGGACCAGGCGCGGATCTCTTTCAGTGTCAGTTCCAGCCAGATCCCCCGCTTGTAATTGCGCAGCACAGCCGGCTTTTGAAACGCTCCGTCCGCCATGGAAAGTGCATGGCTGCTCTCCCCATTGTAATCAATCCGCAGGATCCTGAAGTGAATGGAATAGCTCGATTTATTCAACAGGGACGCAAGATTAATCCTGCTCTTGCGGCGGGAATCCGAAAACTCACTTTCGCTGACAGATCTGTTCTGAAAATTCGACACCAGCATGCTGAGCGTATGATAATCCATGTTTTCAATCATGACGCTGACATTATCTTCCAGTGAATGTACAGGCGCCCCCTGTTCCGCCAGATAACTGCGCAGTCCCTGGCGCAAGCGCTGATAAGCGTGGATCCAGATCATACCGTCTTCCGTGATCTCCAGGCTTTCCGTGAGATATCCCGCATCGCGGCAGCTCTTAAAAAAGCGGCTGACGGATGCGTGATCTACACCGCAGCGCTGTGCAATCGCCGTAACGGCACCTCTTCGCACCGGCGTTTTCTCCAGTTCCTCCATAAACCGGATCTGCATCACGGTCGGATGATTCATTCTGTGAAAATAATCCTTCATGTTTTATCACCTTGGATGTGCTTTCAATTCACCATAAATGCACTTCCAGCTCCCTGATATTTTCTTCCTTTAACACAGTTCCCTGCGGCACAAATGCCACGTAAATCTCTCCCGCAATGATAGGGATTCTTCCGCTCACGGTATAGGTGAACACATGGGACGGAATCCTGTATCCGTCAAATGTCTGTTCTGCCTCGTACCATTTCTGACTGTAGAGATACCACAATGTTCCGCTGACCTCTGATCCTGTTCGTTTCATCGAAAAGCTGCTGCCGGAAGCTGTCACAAAAAGATCCGTATCCCGTGAAAATGCTTCATTCTCCGCGCACAGAAGTCTGGGAGAGCCTTTGTGTGTCTCATAGAGGCTCATGTCAAACCGGTATTGTCCCGGCTCATACAAAACGTTCAGATCATGATCTCTGATGATGCGGCTCGCGGTATGGCCGTGGATCATGTAATTCCGGATACCCTCAAGCACATCTTCTGAAACAGAGCTGCTGATTACAGACGCATTGCGCAGGGCTGATTCCTCAGTCAGATTGCAGGTTGCCTTCAGAAATGCAGAGACATAGTTCTTACGCCGGATCATCCGGATCGCCTGGTCGATTCCTTTCTCTGTCAGAATGACAGAAGTATCATCCCCGCTCTGCTCTGTGAAGGAATCCCTGTCAAGAATTGCACGGATGCGTCTGTATTCCCAACGGGTCAGATTCATATCCCTGCAGATCTGCCGGATCGTAATCGCATGCCCGCCGGATTCATTCTGGTACAGATAGCACTTCTCCAGCATCTCATCTGCGCGGGTCTCATCGGTAAGATTAACTTCTTTCATGGTTCCTGTGTCTGCCATCGCTGCATACCGCCCCAAATTAGTTAGTTAGCATTATCTACCTTTTTAAAACATACCGCTCTGCAAGCTGGAATGCAAATGTTTTTTTGAATCGCGTGATTTGAAATCACAATTCACAGCCCTTCTGAAAAATACCGGCTTTTACTGTAATTACAACCAAAACAAAACCTGATGCTTTTCAGCCGGTATCACAGCAAAGCAAAAATTCATAATTGCGGAATTTCCTATAACGTAAAAACGCCGCACCGCCGGATACATAAACTCCGAACGGCACAGCCGTCAAGCTTGACATTTTTCATAAAATCGACTATCCTGATTTAGTGGTTTAAAGCGTTATGGTTTAACGTGCGAAACCCGTTTGTTTCCGGCTTTCACGCCTTATTTCGGAGTAAAAATGATAACAGACTAAGGAAGGAACTCCAGCTATGCCAATTACAGATTTACTGGAACGCAACGCCAAACTGTACAGCGATGAAGTCGCGCTTGTGGAAATCAACCCGGAAATCACCGAGCCGCAGCGCGTCACATGGAAAGAATATGAACTGATCCAGTCAACCTCCAACACCTATTACCGGCGCGAGATTACCTGGGCGGTATTTGATGAAAAAGCGAACCGTGTCGCAAATCTTCTGATTAAGAAGGGAATTAAGAAAGGTCAGAAGGTTGCAATCCTTCTGATGAATTCACTGGAATGGCTGCCGATTTACTTCGGCGTACTCAAATGCGGAGCAATCGCCGTGCCGATGAATTTCCGTTATACGGCGGATGAAATTGACTACTGCGCGAAGCTGGCAGATGTCGATGTTTTATTCTTCGGAGAGGAATTTATCGGACGTGTGGAATCGATCGAGAGTGACCTCGGCAAAGAATGCCTGCTGCTTTACGTCGGCAACTCCTGTCCGTACTTTGCGGAGGATTATCAGGAATCCGCGGCGAACTGTTCCAGTATTGCGCCGAAGGTTCTGATTGAAGACGATGACTATGCAGCCATCTACTTCTCTTCCGGCACCACCGGATTCCCGAAGGCAATCCTGCTGCGCCATCAGGCACTCTCCCAGTCCGCCCGCATGGAGGCGACACACCACGAGACAACACACGAGGATACTTTCCTCTGCATCCCGCCGCTGTATCACACCGGCGCAAAGATGCACTGGTTCGGTTCTCTCTACACAGGAAGCAAGGCAGTCCTTCTGAAGGGCAACCGTCCGAAATCCATCTTCCGCGCAGTCTCCCGCGAACACTGCACCATCGTCTGGCTGCTGGTTCCGTGGGCACAGGACATCCTGGCAGCGCTGGATTCCGGCGAACTGCATATCGACGACTACAAGCTTGGCCAGTGGCGTCTGATGCACATCGGTGCGCAGCCGGTTCCGCCGAGCCTGATCAAGCACTGGCTGGAATATTTCCCTCATCACAAATACGACACCAACTACGGTCTGTCTGAATCAACCGGTCCCGGATGTGTGCATCTTGGCATGGATCACGTGGATAAGGTCGGCGCGATCGGCCTGCCGGGCTTCGGCTGGAAGGCAAAGATTGTCGATGAAGAAGGCAATATTGTAGAACAGGGTGAAGTCGGCGAGCTCTGCGTCAAAGGGCCGGGCGTCATGGTCGAATACTATCATGATCCGCAGGCAACCGCTGAAACATTGATCGACGGATGGCTTCACACCGGCGATATGGCAAGACAGGATGAGGACGGGTTCTACTTCCTCGTTGACCGCAAGAAAGACGTCATCATCTCTGGCGGCGAGAACCTCTATCCGGTACAGATCGAGGCCTTCCTCGCATCCAACCTGAAGATCCACGATGTCGCCGTCATCGGCACGCCGGACAAGCGCCTCGGTGAGATCGCAACTGCGATCGTACAGGTCAAAGAAGGAATGACTATGACAGAGGATGAATTCAACAACTTCTGCACCAAGCTGCCGCGCTACAAGCGGCCGCGCAAAGTCATCTTTGCAAACGTGCCGCGCAATGCGACAGGCAAGATTGAAAAGCCGAAACTCCGCGAACAGTACTGCGGCGGCCGGCTGGTTGAGGAGCAGAATAAAGGATAATTAATTTTTCTTTACTGATGAAAGGATGATGCAATTTCCACGCAGCTCAGGTAGAATTCGCTTCGTAGGAATTTGCATCATCCTTTCATCTCTAAAAATTCCGGAGCGGCACGCAATTTCCACGCAGCTCAGAGCGACTTC
>JAFRGW010000142.1 GCA_017433615.1 Eubacterium sp. | reverse complement strand
GACAAAATCGCTTCTGACCCCGCTGTTGCTGCGCGGCGGGACGACGGTTATACCCTCACCTCCACCGTCGGAGGCGTGATGACCGCGATCGATCGGCGCTGCCCAGAGAGTCCCGGTTACGACCGGTTCCACAACCCTGCTGACTGCTGTTGTCAAGGGTGACGACATCACAGTTGAAGGCGTCAACGCTGCCATGAAGGCCGCTTCCAACGAGTCCTTCGGCTACAACGAGGATCCGATTGTTTCCTCCGATGTCATCGGCATGCGTTACGGTTCCCTGTTCGACGCTACCCAGACCCTGGTCACAAAGATCGCGGACGGTCTGTTCGAAGTCCAGGTTGTTTCCTGGTATGACAACGAAAATTCTTACACATCCCAGATGGTAAGAACAATCAAGTACTTCTCCAACGTCAAGTAAGAAGTATTCAGTAACGGAAAATATTGATAAAGCCCCGCTGAAACAGACAGCATACTTCCCGGTATGTCCCTGGTTAAGGCGGGGCTTTAATTACGCATCCGGATACAGTACCGGTTACAGATGATTTTCGGGAGGGCATTGAGTTTTTCAGTGCCGCTCAGTTAAGCAGTCATAATGCCGGAATATGACAATGCTCTTTCAGGGCAGATTGATCTTCCGCGAAAAAAAGCTGTACAGATGTATTTCCGCACATCTATACAGCATTTTCGCTGTGTCATGCCCAACAAAGCTCAGTTTGATCCGGTGACTTCCATTTTGCTGATCATACCGGCAATCACTTCATGGAACAGATCCCAGTCTTCTTCCGCGCTGCGGATTTCGATCAGGTACAGACAGTTTTTATCCGGAATGACGGTCCATGTATCGATAAAGTTTATGTCCTCGGATTCCGTGATCCCGTAGGAGTAATATCTGCCGTCAATCGCTTCGATCTCCCCCGGAGGAGTCAGCGCCGCCACCAGACCTTTCTGATCATTCAGCATGGTTTCGGCCACTCCGCCCTCTGTCAGATCGTCGTGTTCACCGACCTGACCAACGATCATGCCCATATAGTCACAGGTAAGGAAGAACTGGTTCTCAGGAACGTCCGCCTCTTCATCTGTATGCATGCCCAGAGCTTTCGGTACATAGAATACCAGGTTGCCTTTCTGATACTTCTCCATATCGCTGAGCAGTTCTTCTGCTGTAAGTGTATAGGGATCAACAGCTGTTTCGGCTTCAGGTGCAGTGGTATTCTGTGCATCTTCGGTTTTTTCTGTTTCCGCTGTGACCGTCTCAGTGGCAGCCGTTTCCGCCGCGGCTGTCTCAGAGGCGGCTGTCCCTCCGGGAGCGGCATCTGAAGAAGCGGGTTGCCGGGAACACGCCGTCAGAAACAGAAGCAGGACAATGATCAGGTGTTTTTTCATTTTAATGACCTCACATATAAAAAAATATCAATCACAAAATACCACAGTATTCATGAATATCAAAGATTCAGAGGATCGTATGACAACGAAAAATCCTGCACATCCCGAAAGGCAGGAACAATCAGGCGCTTCTCCAACATCAGGTAAGAAGGAAAGAAAAATCAGCACAAAGCAGATGCGCAGGCAACTGCTTTTTTACTGCAGGCAGGCAGAATGATAACGCTTACATAATTTAATATTCATGATTATTAGTGAAAACATATGAAAGAAAATGACAAATAATTGAAATAATAATTGAAAATCTTTTTCACCTAACTTACAATCAGAAATATATCTGGAGGGGAAAGAAATATGAACAGAATCAAAAAGATGGCTGTGCTGGCATTGTCCCTTGGCATGCTGACAGCCTGCAGCGGTTCAGGTTCCGGTTCTGCAACAGCGGCGCCGGCAGATGATGCGGAGAAAAAGACATCCGTGGTCATCGCCATCGATGCCGACCTGAATACGATGGATTACCAGTATGCAACTGACGGCAACTCGTTTATCATGCATACACTCTGCATCGCCGGTCTGACGGAACTTGACGCGGACGGCGTTGTCCAAGGAGACATGGCAGAGACTTGGGATGTCTCTGATGACGGCCTGGAGTATACGTTCCACCTGAGAGACGGCATTGCCTGGTCCGATGGCACACCGGTTACGGCAGACGACTT
>JAFRGW010000141.1 GCA_017433615.1 Eubacterium sp. | reverse complement strand
GCGTACGATTGCAACAGCACAGTATTTTTCTTCCGGGTTCCTGCCGGTTGCCAATGTGCCGATTGAATATCATGCGGATTACGATACGATGGATGATGTTTTCACGCCGAAACTGACCTTTATGAGTGATGCATACCGGGCTGCAGCCATACCGCTGATGCAGGCGCGGGCGGAAGAACTGCAGGACAGTTATGATCTGCTCGCGTCAACCGTGGACTATGAGGATTCTGCCGGCAGAAGGAACGGGTCCCTGCCGGAACTGAAGGATGGCCCGGCGGAGATTGTTCTGAATCTGGGGGATGAGCCCAATATGACCGGTGCCCTCAAGATCGCCAATTCACTGACAGATGCCCTGATCCTGCAGTATTATGAAGCCCCTGACGAAAAAGCAGCCGCGTTCGGCCATGAACTGGACCGTGAACAGTGGCAGAAACTAGCGGATATCAAAGAAGCATATGATCAGGCGTTGTTTTCCGTGCCGATGATTGCCGTCAACGTGGCCCATCCGCTGCTGCAGGAGATTGAAGGAGAACTGGCCAGCCCGGGCAGAAAGTTCACGTTCCTGTGCGGACACGATTCCAACATTGCCAGTGTGCTGGCTGCCCTGGATGCGGAAGAATATGAACTGGCAGATTCCATTGAACAAAGTACGCCGATCGGCAGCAAGCTTGTCTTTGAAAAATGGGCAGACGAAGAGGATCGGGAGTATATCCGCGTCCGGCTGATTTATCTGAGCCCGGATCAAATGCGGACCATATCACTGCTCGATCTGGATCATCCGCCGATGACAGAGGTGATCTCCTTCCGCGGCATGACAGCGAATGACCTGGGCATGTATCCCATTGAAGACATGCGTGAACACCTGCAGGGAGCCATCATGGCCTATGGTGAAACGGCGGCCGCATATGGAGCAGACATACCTGCTTCGGCCGGCCCGATTCCGGACACTGCCGTCAAATAACAACACAGAGTTTCCTGCCCGGACAGGAAACTTTTCTTCTGCCTGGATGTTCCTGACGGTTGAAGGCAGGGCAGAATTATCTGATAATCAGGATAAAGAGAGGGGCAGACTTGAAACTGTTTGATGAATATCCGCTTCTGACGGACGGTCGGATTCTGCTGCGGAAAATCGTGCTGTCTGATGCCGAAGCGCTGCAGGCACTGCGAATGGATCAGGAAGTATACAGATATCTGCCAACGTTCCTGTATGAGCAGAAATACGAGGATGTTTATGAAGTGATCGGGCGGATGGACGAAGAGTGCTTCCGGACGAAGGAGTCCATCCTGCTGGCTGTCTGTCTGGCTGATCAGCCGGACACACTGTGCGGGATCGCCGAAATTTATGCCTGGGAACCCTGGCGGCGCAAGGCCTCCATCGGTTATCGGCTGCGCCGGGAATACTGGGGCAGGGGTATTGCCACGGCAGCTGCCCGGCTGCTGAAGGAATATCTGTTCCGGACGGTTTACCTGAACACGGTAACCGCGCATGTCATGTCAGCCAACCGGGCATCAGCGGCAGTGCTTATCAAAGCGGGTTTTCCCGAACGGTACAGCGATGTCATAGAAGACTGGGGCCTTGGTGTGCCGGTTCTGGTGGACAAATATGTTCTGAAAGAAGCGGAAGACCTGTCGGCAGAAACCGGCATGCGAATGGAAAAAATGGAATGATGCGGCGGCCGCCGCATTTTTCATAAAAAACTCACAATTTGTATCAGAAAGGGAAGATGGCGGTTTTGACGTGTGCTCAAAAAAGACAGCAAAAAATCATTTGAATGCATATTTAAGCGGATTATTAAGTAAAAAAGAAGGGTTCAACAAAGCTTGGAAAAATAACAGATATTTGCCGGAGAGCCGGATATATGCATGAATACTTATCAGGATGTGATGTGCTGTGTTTGCGAAATCAGTCAAGGCCCGCTATACTGAAAACAGTAATCTGCGGCTTTTACATAAGGCCGCAAGCCACATACAGAATCATTCCACACACCTGTTCCGTTTTCTTAGAAGCCGTTTTTCATGATCATGG
>JAFRGW010000140.1 GCA_017433615.1 Eubacterium sp. | reverse complement strand
TTACTTAAAACAAAAAGATTGTGCAATTTGACGATAAAAAGAGGGTTCTTTTTTTCTGTACCAATTTTCCGAATGGTATAGAAATGAAGAACCCTTCATTTATTTGCAACAATTTCACACCTGTGGATTTGGTCTTTTTGCGGATGGAAGATTGAAAAGCTGTCTGATACATTGTGCTTAAGCAATTGAGAAACAGCGGCTGTTCGCAGTGTTCGGCCGGCACTGAAGCAGGCAAAACGAAAAAGATCATAATGCCGGAACGGATTTCCGGATCCGGAGCGAAAAGGGAGAACAGAACATGAGTTTTAAGAGAATGTTTACAGCAGTAGAAACCCATTCAGGCGAGCCGATGCGCGTTGTTACCAGTGGTGTGCCGCATATCCCCGGAGATTCGGTTTATGAGCAGATGAAGTGGCTGGAAAAAAACGATGACCAGGTGCGTATGCTGATGTGCAGAGAACCCAGAGGATATCCGCCGGTATGTGTCAATCTTCTGGTACCTCCGAAGAATCCGAAAGCAGACGCAGGATTCATTATTATGGAACAGGTTGAATATCCGGTTATGAGCGGCGGCAACACAATCTCCGTCGCGACGGTTCTTCTGGAGACGGGCATGCTTCCGATGCAGGAGCCGTATACAGACTTTACACTGGAAGCACCGGCAGGACTGATTGACATTCATGCGGAGTGCCACAATGGAAAAGTAACACAGGTCACATTTAAAAATGTGCCGGCATTTGCTGTATATCTGGATGCAGTTATTGACGTGCCTGAACTCGGCAAGGTGACAGTTGACGTTGCATGGGGCGGTATGTTTTATGTTATCGCTGATGTGCGGCAGTTCCCATGGATCGAACTGAAGCCGGAGCATGGCGGAGAAATTGCGCGTGTCACCAGTCTGATTCTGGGTGCAGCACAGGAACAGCTCCCGGTTGCGCATCCTGATTATCCGGGAATTGGTATTACAAATGTAGAACTCTCCGGACCGACCGACAATCCAAAGGCTGACTGGAAAAACAGTGTTCGTGTTGGCAGCGGACCAGTCGATCTGAATGATCCGTCTACGTTTAAAGCTGCACTTGACCGCTGTCCGTGTGGAACCGGAACCTGTGCAAAGATGGCAGTACTTCACGCAAAAGGCCAGCTTCCCCTGCATCAGAAATTCCGTCACGAGGGTATTCTCGGAATCGTCTACACAGGAGAACTGGTAGAAGAATGTAAGATCGGTGAATATGATGCTGTTATCCCGACTGTAGGCGGACAGAGCTGGATATACGGATACTCCAACTACGTTCTGGATCCGACAGATCCATTCGAAAATGGATTTACAATCGGTGATATCTGGGCGTGAAAAAATGATAGATATGCTATGAAAAAATGAAAAACGCTGGCTGCAGTCTGATAAGCAGTACTGCGGCAGCGTTTTTTCAGGAGAGTATTATTAACAGGAGGAAACACCTATGACATTTATTCAGTTTTTGGTCAACATAGCAAATCTGTTATGGAGTACGCCGATCATCATTCTTCTGTTCGGTGCTTCGCTGTATTTCACATTTCGATGCAAATTTGTTCAGGTGCGGGATCTGAAATATCAGTTCAGCCTTCTTGCGAAACCTTCAGGCGGGGGAGAGGGAATCACACCGTTTGAGGCCTTCTGTAATACCTGTGCATACCGTATCGGTAATTCCAATATCTCGGGTGTTGGGATTGCGGTTTTGGTTGGAGGACCTGGTGCTGTCATTTGGATGGTTATCTGTTCACTTTTAAATGCAGCACTGTCTTATGCGGAAAACAGTCTCGGTCAGGTTTATAAAGAAGATCAGGACGGTGTCTACACAGGCGGCGCGTTCTACTATATGCAGAAAGGAAAGATTTTAAGCCGGCGGAGAAAGCTGATTTCTCCGCCGTGATACATGCTGTAAAAGATAAGCGGGAAGGGTGAAAGTTATGAAAATCATTCCGGAAGAAGTTGCAAAAGATGTATTAAATATGAAGAAGGCAATCGCAACAGTTCGTGATGCATACTGGGCCTGCAGCAGGGGCGAGATGTTCCAGGGGGACCGGATTGTTCAGAATCTTGGAACAGAAAAAAATATCGGTCAGTGGCTGACTGCCATCTGTACCGGGCAGCCTTATTTTGGGTTTAAGTTCTCGGCTGTTTTTCCGGATAATCCAAAGTCCGGAATGCCGACGGATCAGTCGACAATCAGTCTGTTTTCCAATGAAAATGGAAAACAGCTGGCGTTGATCGGAGCGAATTATCTCACAGCATTGAAAACAGGTGCAGCGGCTGGTGTAGCAACAGATCTGCTTGCGAGAAAAGATGCATCCCGGCTCGGTATTGTAGGAACAGGAGTGCAGGCATTTACACAGGCGCTGGCTATGCAGGAGGTACGTGAGCTTACAGAGGTACGTCTGTTCGATATGTCAGAAGAAAGAATGGATGCCTTTATCAACAGGCTGGAACCGGTTAAGAACCGTGATTACGTGATTGTCAAATGCAGCAGCGGGAATGAAGCAGCAGAGCAATCTGATATTATCTGCACTGCAACACCTTCAAAAACGCCTGTTCTGGATGCGAATGCAATTCAGTCAGGCACACATCTGAATGCAATCGGTTCTTTCGCGCGGAATATGCAGGAGACAGCATCTGAAACGGCAGCAAAGGCGGCGTTTATTGTCACGGAACATGTTGATGGTCTTTGGGCATCCGGAACCGGCGATATCATGGAGCCACTCGAAGCAGGTCTTATCTCAAAAGAAAAAGTGCTCGGCAGTGTAGGGGATATATTGACTGGAAAACTTGCAGGACGTACAGATGATGACCAGATAACAATGTATGAGAGTGTCGGCTCATGCGTGCTTGATCTTGCAATTGCCATTGCAGTGTATGAATCAGGATGCTGCATGCAAAATGATTGAGCGGGTGCAAAACTGATATGCACACGTGCAAAATCCGATTGCATATGCAAAAAGAATATGCAGGTGCATGCAAAATGATTGTGCATGCACCTGTATTCTATTTGCGAAAGAATTCTGCGGCGCGTCAGTATGCCGGAAAAAATAAAAGTCCGGCCAGTGTAGTTCAATGACCGAAATTCAGCGTAAAACCAGGCTTTTTTGGATGCAGGAGAATGAAAAGAAATGACAAATGAGTTGTGCATATATTTGTACATTCCGAAGCATTGAAAAGCGCTGTACAGATTGCATGTGAGGCGAATTAGTAAAAATGAACAAAATAGAGCAAGAAAAACTATGAATATATAACAAAATATCGAACAAACCCCACGAAAATAGCTTTTTTGGTTTTTTTGGCACACCCTTTGCAACTTATAAAGCAACACACACGTGTTTCTATGCATAGACGTCCGATGACATTTGTTTTGTGAAATTGAAAGGGAGAAGAGAATGGGTTTTAGTGATTTTATTTTTAATCTCGACAACTTACTGTGGGCGACCCCGCTGATCGCGCTGACATTCGGTCTCGCAGTTGTCTATTGTATCGCTATCAAATTCGGCAACATTACCAAGGCAAAACTGCAGTGGAAACTGCTGACAAAGGGTGAAGGCTCCGAGACAGGCCTCTCCGCATTCCAGACATTCAGTACAGTCGCAGCTTACCGTGTCGCGATCGGTAACGTCGGCGGCGTCATGGTCGCAATCATGTACGGCGGCCCGGGCGCAATCTTCTGGATGATCATTACCGCGCTTGTAACATCTGCAATCGCATATGCCGAGAACTCACTCGGTCAGATCTACAAAGTAAAGATGGACGGACAGTATCGAGGCGGCCCGTACTTCTACATGGAGAAAGGTCTTCCGAAAGGGCTCGGCAAGATTATGGCAGTCATCTTTGCGCTGTTCTGCACAATCGGTGTTCCGTTCCTCGTAACAGGACCGTCTGCAAACAACATTGCACAGGCATTCGAGCTCAGCCTCGGTGTTCCGAAATGGGTTGTCGGTGCAATTATTGCAGTTCTGCTGTTCCTGGTTATTTCCGGTGGTGTCCGCAGAATCGCTGATTTCTCAACCATCATCGTTCCGTTTATGACAATTGGTTACCTGATCATTACGATTATTGTTCTGGTAACAAATGCATCCAATATTCCGAATGCTCTGGGACAGATCTTCGGAAGCGCATTCAACACCCACGCAATCTTCGGCGGCGCAATGGGCGGTGCGTTCTCATACGGCGTAAAGCGTGCAGTTAACTCTTCCGGTTCTGGTTTCGGTGAAACTCCGCCGGCAGCAGCTGCTGCTGAGACAGAACACCCGGCAACACAGGGTCTCGTCAATGCATTCTCGGTTTACATCGACGTTGCAGTCTGTGCATGCTCCGGTATTATGGCAGTTGTATCCGGCTGCTTCAACGTTCTTGCACAGGACGGCGCAACCTGGATCTACACCAGTGCCGACCCGATTGTAGCAGGCCTGCAGGAGAGCAATACAGCAAACGTTATCTGGGTACAGCAGGCAGCAAACTCTGCAATCCCGAAGGTTGGCGGTATCTTTATTGCAATCGCAATCACACTGTTCGCATACTCCACATGTATCGCTTACTACTATGAAGGTGAGTCAGGACTTGCTTACCTGATGCGTAATGCCAGCCACAAGACCCGTATGATTATTATCTGGGGAATCCGTATCGTTATGCCGATCTTCTTCTTCATCTGGACTCTGGTTACAGCAGGTACTGCATGGGCAATTTCTGAGGTTATGTTCGCCCTCATGGCATGGTTCAACCTGATCTCTCTGATCTTCCTGCTGCCGAATGTTAAGAAGGTTTATGATGACTACATGAATCAGCTGAAGGCAGGCGTCGAGAAACCGTACTTTGATCCTGATAAAGTCGGTGTCAAGAATGTTGACATCTGGAAAGAGATCAATGCTGAGCGAATCAAAGCCGGCAAGTAAAAAATGTTAAAAACAGAGAAATCCGGACTAAAAACGGTATTATCTGTAAGTGCTCTGATTGCATAGAAGCACTGTCTGCGGCACGGCATCCGGGCTGTGCCGCGGACACCTCGAAAAAATGAATATGGAAAACAATTTGTATCAAGTATACAAATAAAATATAATTATAATTAAAAAATCAGACTGTATCATTCAGAAACTATTTGATAGTATTTTTAAGGAGGAAGCAATGAATACAATGTTACAGAATCAGGACAGAAAATTTAAACTCGGTATGCACAGCTACACACTTCATCTTTCCGGATTCGGCGAGAGCTGGGGATTTCAGGAGTATGGCGAGACACATGAATTTGAGATGGTAAAAGACTTCTTTGACCTCGTTGACATTGCTGTTGAGGTCGGCCTTGATGTTCTCCATATCACACTGGTTGATATTAAAAACGATACTTCTGATGAAAATCTTGCAAAGTGCCGCAAGTATGCAGAGGATCACGGAATCGGCCTGGAGCTGAACATCTCCTTCAATGCACCGTCAGATCCGCGTGTAAACTGCACCATCGAAGAATCTCTCGAGATCGCACACAAGCTGGGCTGCACACTGGTTAAGTATAGCACAGACGTTGAGCATCCGCAGAAGCGTTCTCATTCCTGCCTGTGCAGCTCTGTCATGGTACAGCTGGCTAAGATCGCTGATGATTTCAAACGCAACATTCCGACCATCGAAAAATATGGTCTGCAGATTTCGATCGAGAACCACTGCGATCTGTTCGCAGATGAGGTTATCTGGCTTGTGAAAGAAATTGCGCATCCGCAGGTTGGTGCATGCTGCGATACCATCAACCCGATCATGCTGATGGAAGGTATCGAGGAGTGCTGCCGCAAGATGGCGCCGTACATGAACTGCACACATTTCTGCGACAACCGCGTATTTGCAGATCCGGACGGAACACACTCACTCGGAACCGCAATCGGCCAGGGTGATGTGGACTGCGAGAAGATTATGCAGATCTTCCGCGAGGAGTGCCCGCCGCAGCTCGATACCATCGACCTTGAGATCGAGCTTCCGCTCTCCGGTTACACCATCGAAGAGGGACGTGAAGTTGAGATGAAGGCGCTGAAAGAGTCTGTTGAGTACATGTACAAAGTACTGCACATCGGATTCAACGCTGCTAAGATCTACGGCGAATAATTTAACGCAGCGGAACCTTCCTATGCCTGAGGCGCGTGAAGCGTCAGGCGGTGGCTTCGTTTGAAACGGACTGTTATAGATCCGACATTGTTATACCCCCTATAAAACCAGAAACGGCAGAACCGGAAATACCGGTCCTGCCGTTTTCTTGTGGGTGCGCCCGACAGCCGTTCTTCATTGCTGTACCACAGGTGTCTTTTGCTGCCGGACTGCCTCTGGGTGCCGCTTTTATTGCTGCAGCTGCCCTTCTCGTTTGCTTTGCCGGAAGGCAGTGCGTTTTATGCAGATGCGCCGGGATAAACGGTGTCCCGCATCTTCTTTATGCAGATGCCCCGAGATAAACAGTGATCCACATGCTGACGAATCCGAGCCAGAATGCAAGCTGCGCCACCGTATTTCTGCCGGTATTTCGTACAGCTGCAAGAGAGAGAATCATGCCCGCGAATGAGAAGATAAAGCCGACACTGATGACATCGACAAACGGTTTGCGGATGACAAAGCCCAGCAGGACGGCCAGTACGCTGAAAGCGATGGATAAGAGACCGAGTTTGGTTTTGTTCTGTTCTGCAGAATTTGTATGAGAGTTATCGTTCATGGTTAATTTCCTTTCGTTTCGCTGGCGCCTGCAGCGGCATTTTCTTCTGCTTCTGTTTTTTCTTTATTTCCAGTGCTGTGATCCAGACGATATCCCCAGATGCAGGCGACTGCTACGATGCTTACGCAAAGAACTGTTACGATGGTTTGTATCATGAATCAGTATCCTCCTGAATTTTTCAATTATTTAATCATGGATTTACATTTTGGCATGCAAACAAGACCTGCGTTTTGGCATGCAAACAAGACCTGCGTTTTGACATGCAAACAAGACCTCCGTTTTGTCATGCAAATAAAAGCTGCGTTTTGGCACGCAAACAAGACCTGCCGGCCGGCAGGCGTGAGCAGGATGGATTATGCCTGATCGCTTTTTCTGTGGATATACCGGATGGTAGATTTCCGGAACTGATCGGTTTGCCCTGCCTGTGCGATTCTTATAAATGTCCTGAAGGACAGAACTGGCATGGACAGGAACAGAAATCCGATAAGAATTGCAAGTCCGGCCTGGGATGAATACCTTGCCGGAAGTCCCTGATGACCGAAGTGAGAGACAGATTTCTCGATCTCTGCTTCACTTACGGGCAGAACGGGTGCACTTAATAAATCTGTGCTGATCGAAGCTCTGCTTTCCGCAGGAGCAAAGTTGCTCCTGACGTCCGTCTTGACGCCTGCAACGGAGAAGGCGAGCAGTGTCAGCACAAATAAAAGTGCAATGACAGATTTGGTTTTTTGAAACAGTCTGTACATGTTTCCTAATATATACCTGTGGTGCGGGAATTGCAAACGGTTCGTAAAACAACCGGATCGTATCCAAAACAAAATCCAAAATGTTTCCGCTTCCATATTTGGAAATTATATGATATAATGTGGATATTCAGAACAAAGGCAGCGGGAATTGAGTGAAGGAGGTGCGGCGGATATGATGACGATTGATGAGATGCGGGAACGAATGCGCGTGCTTGGGTATTCATATAAAAAACTCTCAGAGCTTTCCGGCGTGCCGCTTTCGACAGTACAGAAAGTTTTGGGAAAAGTTACGAAATCCCCGCGATATGATACGCTGCAGGCAATCGAGAGTGCGCTGGGTCCGTTTTACACAGACAGCGGAGAAAAACAACAGTCGGATCCTGCGTCTGCCCGGCGGAACCGATATCAGGAACTGCGGGAAGCCCATCCGTGGAGTGACGTTCTGCGTGAGGATCCGGCAGTTTACCGGTATAATCCTTATGACCCCGATCCTGATATTCCGGACAAGAAACCGGGGGAATATACGATCGATGATTATCTTTCGCTCCCGGATGACCGGCGTGTCGAGCTGATCGACGGTTATTTCTATGACATGACCGGGCCGACCTATACACATCAGTTTATTGTTGGGCAGGTTTATTATCAGCTGTTCGCACAGGCGCAGGAGCACACCTGTCCGTGTTATCCGTTTGTTTCGCCCGCAGACGTACAGCTGGACTGTAATGAATGGACGGTGGTGCAGCCGGATATTCTGGTTGTCTGTGATTTGTCAAAAATACAGCACGGCCGGTATTTCGGCGCCCCGGAGTTTGTCGTTGAGGTGCTTTCTCCGTCTACCAGGAATAAAGATATGTTCTTAAAAGGCGGCAAGTATCAGCGCGGCGGCGTAAAAGAGTTCTGGATGGTGGATCCGAGGGATGAACGGGTGACCGTCTATGATTTCAGAGAAACGGATACGCGGATTGCCATATACGGGTTCGATGATCAGGTTCCGGTG
>JAFRGW010000011.1 GCA_017433615.1 Eubacterium sp. | reverse complement strand
GTCTGTGCCTGTATGTCTGTCCGACCGGTGCGTCGGATACGGAAAACAGCATCATCGATGTCAGCAGATGCATCGGCTGCGGACAAGGCTAAGACCTTTGTCAAGATACTTAAGATTAAAGTAAGATAATCATTTATAACATGTGTCCAACGGGGGCTGCCGCATCTGCGGCAGTCCCTTTTTTCCGGCAGCGCAGCGCTTTTTCCGGATCCGGAGTGACCGGATCTGTAAATCCTGTTTTTATGAAATATGGACTTGTCAATTCCGGATTGCTGAGGTAATATAAAGGAGCACAAGATCTTGTGCTCCTTTTTTTGTAAACAACCAGATTTGGTGGTTTTATGTAAAATATTTTCATGCGGAAATTCGCCCGGCAGCAACTTTAAAGCCGGGTTTTACTGCGAAAGCGAGGGGGAAACATGGCGCCGGCGACACCAGTTGTAGTGAAAACAAATATCATCAAGCGAAACGGCGAGGAGGTTTTGTTTGATCAGCAGAAGATTATCAATGCGATTGCGAAGGCAAACCGGGAGGTTGATCCGATTCATCAGATGAATCCGTATCAGATTCAGGCGATAGCCGATAATATTGCGGTCAAGATCGCTGCTTCTCCGCATGCGATGAATGTCGAGGATATTCAGGAAATGGTAGAGACGGGCATCATGGAGATGCGCGGGTTTGAGGTGGCACAGAAATACGTCCGCTACCGCTACAAACGGAATCTGGCCCGCAAGTCCAACACCACAGATGACGGCATTCTCGCACTGATTGACCAGGCGAACGAAGAAGTCAAGCAGGAGAATTCCAACAAGAATCCGGTCATCAATTCGACCCAGCGTGATTACATGGCAGGTGAGGTCAGTAAGGACCTGACGCGGCGTGTACTGCTGCCCGAGGAGATCGTATCTGCACACGAGCAGGGCATTATTCATTTCCATGACGCAGATTATTTCGCGCAGCGTGAGCACAACTGTGATCTGGTCAATCTTGAGGATATGCTCCAGAACGGCACTGTGATCAGCGAGACGATGATTGAGAAGCCGCACAGCTTCCTGACAGCCTGCAATGTCACGACACAGATCGTCGCGCAGGTGGCCAGCAACCAGTACGGCGGCCAGTCAATTACGTTGTCTCATCTGGCACCGTTTGTTGATGTCAGCCGCAAGAAGATCCACAAGGCCGTCATCGAAGAGCGGAAGCTCTGCGGTGAGCCGCTGGATGAAGAGATCATTGCAAAGATCACGGAGATGCGTCTGAAGGAAGAGATCAAGAGCGGTATTCAGACGATCCAGTACCAGCTGGTCACGCTGATGACCTGCAACGGGCAGGCTCCGTTTGTTACGGTCTTTATGTATCTGGATGAAGTGCCGGAAGGACAGACTCGCGACGACCTGGCGATGATTATTGAGGAAATGCTGATTCAGCGCATGCAGGGGACCAAGAATGAAAAAGGCGTCTGGATTACGCCGGCGTTCCCGAAGCTGATCTATGCGCTGGATGAAGATAATATCACGGAAGGTTCCAAATACTGGGAGCTGACAAAGCTCGCAGCAGAATGTACCGCAAAGCGCATGGTGCCGGATTATATTTCCGCAAAGATGATGCGTGAGTACAAGAACGGCGATGTGTATCCGTGCATGGGCTGCCGCAGCTTCCTGACACCGGATACCGAGGGACTGGGCGAGAACGGCGAGCATAAGTATTACGGCCGCTTCAACCAGGGCGTTGTCACCATCAATCTGGTGGATGTCGCATGTTCTTCCTATGGGGATATGGATAAATTCTGGGAGATTCTGGATGAGCGTCTGGAACTCTGCCAC
The DNA here is from genome assembly GCA_017433615.1 of Eubacterium sp. Taxonomy (GTDB): domain Bacteria; phylum Bacillota; class Clostridia; order Lachnospirales; family Lachnospiraceae; genus CADBRN01. The sequence goes on along the minus strand of JAFRGW010000011.1, from coordinate 12,885 downwards.
AGAGCCCTGCGCTGCCGCCATGAGCGTCTGCTCGGAACCGTGTCCGACGTCGCGCCGATCCTCTGGCAGCACGGCGCACTTGCACGCCTGAAGAAGGGTGAGACCATTGACCGTCTGCTGTTCAACAATCATTCCACCATCTCGCTCGGCTATGCGGGTCTGTATGAGATGTGCGTGCGCATGACGGGAAAATCTCATACCAGTGAAGAGGGAAGAGAATTCTCGCTGGCAGTCATGCAGCGCCTGAATGATAAATGTGCCCAGTGGCGCGAAGCGGAAAACATCAGCTATTCTGTCTACGGAACGCCGATGGAGTCCACGACCTATAAATTTGCCAAGAAGCTGCAGAAGCGCTTTGGCATCATCAAGGGTGTTACGGACAAGAACTACATCACAAACAGCTATCATGTGCACGTCACGGAAAAGATTGATGCCTTCAAGAAGCTGAAATTTGAGGCGGATTTCCAGAAACTTTCACCGGGCGGCGCGATCAGCTATATTGAGGTGCCGAACATGCAGAACAATATTCCGGCAGTCCTCTCAGTGATGCAGTTTATCTATAACAACATCATGTATGCAGAACTCAACACCAAGAGTGATTACTGTATGGAATGCGGTTATGACGGCGAGATTGAGGTTGTTGAGAACGAAAACCACAAGCTCATCTGGAGATGCCCGAACTGCGGCAATACCAACGAGAGCAAGATGGCCGTTGCCAGACGTACCTGCGGTTATATCGGAACCCAGTTCTGGAATCAGGGACGCACACAGGAGATCAAAGAGCGCGTCCTGCATCTGTAAGCTTACAAGGGAGTATTTATATATATAGATTTGGGAAAGACCGGCAAGATCCGGTCTTTCCTGTTCTTTTGGCAGGTGAGCCATTGACGCACCCGTTGACGCAGAGGTCAGCGATTATGACAACGTGGGAAAACGATGAATATTATAACTGCAGTTTTACTGATTCTGTGTCTGGCAGGCTTTGCGGACAGCATGACAGGATATCACCTGAAAATCGGAATCGGTTTTGATGATGCATTCCGGCAATTTGGAAGTCTTGTGATGTCAGTGTGCGGGTTTTACTGTATGAGTACGGTTTTTGTAACCGGCTACATGGAACTGTTTGAACAGATTGGGAAAATACTGCCGTTTCATATATCGATTCTTTCTTCGATGATTCTGGAGACAACAATGGGCGGATATCCGATCGCGCAGGCACTGGCCGGTGCGGAAGAGGTCAGGTTCTTTTCGGGAATCCTTGTTTCCTGCGGACTGGGATGTCTGATTTCATTTCAGATGCCTGTTGCCCTCAGTATGATCAGACGCGAAGAGATCAACATTATGATGCGCGGCATGATTCCCGGCATTCTGATGATCCCCACCGGGCTTCTGGCAGGGGGATTTCTCGCCGGGATGCAGCCCTCTGCTCTGGCCATTAACATGATTCCGATCATTTTCCTCTGCGGGCTTCTGGTGTTGGGTGTTTCGAGATTTCCACGCCGGACGCAGAAAATTATGGTCTGGGTGGGACTCATCCTCAAGGTGATCGCGCAGACATTAACGGTGCTGGTGATTGTCAACTTTTTTATTCCCTCCCTGGATCTTGTTCCGTGGGAGATGGCATATGAAGGGATTCTTGTGTGCCTGAAAATCACAGTATCTGTTGCCGGCGGAATGGTTGTGTTTGCATTTGTGAATGCCTATCTCGGGAAGCAGACTGAAAAGCTGGCAGGAAAACTGGGGATGAACAGCTATTCCGTGCTCGGCCTGCTGTTGAGTGTGTTTTCTCCGGTGATCATGCTGCCGATTTTTCACAAGATGGATAAGAAAGGGAAAATTGCGAATGCCGCATTTTCCGTAATGGGTTCGTATGTCTTCGGCGGGCAGATGAGCTTTGTCAGCCAGGTTACAACAGGACATCAGTTTATGTCCTATATCATTGCAAAACTGACCGCCGGGATCTTTGCGGTGGTGCTTGGTCTGTGGATGACCAGAAAGAAAATCATCTGATGATTGATTCAGATGGTTTTCTTTTTTTGACTCACTAAAACACATAAAAACAAACACTTTACAGCACCATTTGTCTGACGATTTGTGATAGAATAGAAGCAATATAAAAACAAAATTCACAGGAGACAGACTTATGAATTACGAACAGGCTGAAAAGAAGCTTGAGAAGTGGGAGCAGGGCCACGTGCTCAGGTATTTTGACGAGTTGACGGAAACGCAGCAGGCGGATCTGCTTCAGCAGATTGAGGAAACTGATTTTTCTGCACTGAACTGCATTCACGAGACGAGCAGCCCGCGCGGCGTATTTTCACCGCTTGCGGCGATGGAGCTGGATGAGATTGAGGCACGGAAAGCGGAGTTGTATGATGCCGGCTTAAAGACCATTCAGGAAGGAAAGACTGCGGCGCTGCTGCTGGCCGGCGGTATGGGTACGCGGCTCGGTTCATCGCATCCGAAGGGGATGTATGATATCGGTATTACGAAACCGCGTTATATTTTTGAATGTCTGATTCACAATCTTCTCGAGATTGTAGAAGCATCGGGAACCTGGATCCGGCTGTTTATCATGACCAGTGAAAAGAACCATGATGAGACGGTGGCTTTCTTCGAGGAGAAAGATTATTTCGGCTACCGGAAGGACAGGGTCGTTTTCTTTAAGCAGAGTATGGCGCCCTGCTGTGATTTTGACGGAAAGCTGTACATGGAGGAGAAGGGGAGAATCTCGACTTCTCCAAACGGAAATGCGGGCTGGTATTCCTCAATGCTGCGGGCAGGTCTGGGAGAGATTCTCGAGAAAGAAGGAATCGAGTGGATCAATGTATTCGCCGTAGATAATGTGCTGCAGCGCATCTGTGATCCGTGCTTTATCGGTGCAACCGTTCTGGCTGACGTGGGAGTCGGCGCAAAAGTTGTCCGGAAGGCGGCGCCTGATGAGAAGGTCGGCGTTATGTGTCTGGAGGACGGGAAACCGTCAATTGTCGAATACTATGAGCTTTCGCAGGAGATGATGGATGCGAAGGATGCAAAAGGTGAACCGGCCTACAATTTCGGCGTTATTTTGAATTATCTGTTCCGGACATCTGAACTGGATCAGGTCACGGATGATAAGCTGGCGCTGCACGTTGTGAAAAAGAAAATTCCATATATTGCGGACAACGGAGAGCCTGTGAAACCGGCAGAGCCGAACGGTTTTAAGTTTGAGCAGCTGGTACTGGACATGATTCATCAGCTTTCTTCCTGCCTGCCTTACGAGGTCGTGCGGGAGCATGAATTTGCCCCGATCAAAAATCTGACGGGAATCGATTCCGTGGAATCGGCGCGGGAACTTTTGAAGCAGAACGGGGTGGAGCTGTAATCGCGTCAGACTGACGCCTGTATCGGGCGGCCGGCGGCAGCTGGCAGACTGAGGAACAGGCAGAACTTGACAGGTGTAGTTATATGCATGAACTGGGGATTGTTTTCAGCATCATAAAAGATGTGGAGGATGTAGCGAAGGAGAACGAGGTCCGGCTGGTAGAGTCGGTAAAGCTCCGGGTCGGCGAGGTTTCAACGATTGTGCCGCATTATCTGGAGGACTGCTGGAACTGGGCAGTCGACCGGACCGAACTCCTGAAAGGCTGCGCACTGAAGATCGAGATCGTTCCGGCCATCACCTGGTGTGATCACTGTAAGAAGACCTATGAAACGGTTGCTTATGGGAAAATCTGTCCTTATTGCGGCAGTGAGGAGACCTGGCTGCAGCAGGGGAATGAATGTGTGATACAGGAAATTGAAGTGGTGTAGAGAAAATTCCAGAATATTGGTTTTTTGGTGTCATAATAATTCATCTCAGGCACGCTCTCGCTGCTTCAGACTGGCAGCGGTACCAGCTTCGCAAGACTGTCATCTTGCTCAGCAAGGACCGTCCGTCTTCAAGTACCTGAGATCGAATTTATTAAACATTGATAAAGTGAGATATAAAGGTGAGGAATCGTCTCAGTAAAGAGAAGGAGGTATGAAAGATGGGAATTAACGATCGTGTGTGTATCATCGGGGGCGGCCCGGCCGGCATTTCTGCGGCGATGTATCTGCAGATGAAGGGCTACCGGGACTATGTAATCTATGAAAAAAACAACCGCGTCGGCGGTAAATGTTATTCGCCGCATGTCCGGTTTAACGGAAAGGAGCGCACCTATGAGATGGGGGCAATTATGGGCGCGATCACTTATCATGCGGTGCATGAGGTGGAGAAATTTGCCGGGATCGGGCATGCTGACGGTCCGAATATGCGCCGGATGTACCGGGATGCGAAGGGAAATGAGATTTTCCCGTTCGATCCGAAGAAGAATCCTTCGATCAAGAAGACGAAGGATCTGCTCCGCATGAAGAAGCAGATGAAGAAGCTTGTCGAGATCATGAACACGAAGTACAAAGGATATGACTGCTACGGCCACCGCGGTGTCGCACAGGGCAGATACGCAGGCCTTTCCAAGGAAGTTCCGAATGCGCTGGAACACATTGAGGGCGAGAATCCGAATCTGAAGGATCTGGCGCTTCCGTTTGATGAGTTCTGCCGCATCAACGGCGTGGAAGACGTCATGAAGATCTGGATCGCGCCGTTCACATCCTTTGGCTATGGATTCTTCGATGAGATGCCTGCCGCCTATGTCATGAAATATCTTGATACCACAACAGCGATCGAATTTGTCAATCTGCGCCTCTGGACCTGGCGTGAAGGCACGCAGAATATTTATGAGTCCGCCAATAAGAAACTGCTCAATCCGGCGGTGCTCGGCACACAGGTCGTCAAGGTAGAGCGGCCGGCAGAGGGAGAAGAAGGAAAGATCAAAGTGACCATCTGCAATGCGGAAGGCGAGTGTGTTGAAGAATTTGACAAGCTGATTGTCACGACACCGCTGGACTATTTTGCAAATTATGCAGATGCCCGCGACGACGAGAAGGAATTGTTCGGCAAAATCATCCATGAGAAATATGTCGATTTCCTGGCAACCTTCGACCGCTGGTCCGGCCCGACCATTTCCGGCTATATTTTCGACAACATGGTGCCGGAAAAACTCGGCCATGCCATGGTTTATTATCATCGCTGGGAAGAACTCGGCTCGAACTGCCCGTGCACGGTCTATGCACTGCGCAACCACCAGGGCAGCAAGGATGCAGATTACGACTATACCATCAATGCTATGCAGGACGATATGCGGCTCTGCGGCTTCCGTGTGCGGGAACGTCATTATGAGCAGGAATCCTACTACTGCCCGCATGTCTCACCGGAAGACTATGCAGCGGGCTGGTACGATGATCTTGAGGCGATCCAGGGCAAACAGAACACCTACTATGCAGGTGAAATTCTGAGCTTCGGCGATATGGAGGATACCTGTGCATCGTCCAGGGATCTGGTAGGCAGATTTTTCTGAAAGGAGACAGGGGACGGTTCTCTGTCTCCTTCAGGACTTCAGGATGTCATTTCCACGCAGCTCAGATAGAATTCACTGCTTAGGAAATGCATCCTGTTCATAGTGATTTCCAAAGAGAGGAGAAAGGAGACAGAGAACCGTCCCTTGTCTCTTCCCGAAATGGCAGGAGGTACTTATGAAAGATAGAAAAAACCGCATGACCAATGACTGGGATTTCCGGCCGGATCCGAATTACAAGCCGGAAGACCCGGAGAAGGCGAAGCTGATCCTGAAGCTGGGCACGATGATCACGGACCGCTATGCCGTGAAGCTGACGAAGTCCATGGATTACAGTGATCCGGAGTACTGGACGCTGAATGAGGTACTCACGAAGGAAGAGGCACAGTTCCTTCTCAATTTCAAGAAGATCCGGACCAACTATGACGTTCCGCAGCTGGCGAAGATGAATAACATGACCGAGGAAGAGACGCAGAAGATGGTCGATCATCTCTGCTGGATCGGTATTCTGGAGATGAACCGTGAGAATGCGGATCATCACAAGCAGTATGATGTGCCGATGTTTGTGCCGGGATCAGCGGAATTTATGATGATGAATGACGAGCTGACGGATAAGTATCCGCGGATCGCGACGTTCTTCAATCTGATGACGCAAATGCCGCTGGAAGGTGTGACGCCGATGGTGCCGGCAGGCGGTGCGGGTATCGGTATGCACGTCATTCCTGTTGAGAAGGCGATTGAACATGAAAATACATCTGTCAGTGTCGAGCATCTCTCACACTGGCTGAGCAAATACAACCTGTATTCTGTCGGACAGTGTACCTGCCGCAAGCAGCAGACCATGCGCGGCGAGGGATCCGGCGATATCGGCGGCGAGTTCTGTATCGGCGTCGGCGATCTGGCCGAGTACTGCGTGGACCGCGGCATGGGCCGCTACATCAGCTACAATGAAGTGCTGGAGATTCTGGAGCGCGCAGAGCGGCACGGATTTGTTCACCAGATTACCAATATCGACGGCGAAGACAAAATTGTCGGTATCTGCAACTGTGCGGCGGGCGTCTGTAATGCGATCCGCACATCACAGCTCTACAATACACCGAATATGTCCCGCTCGGCTTACCGCGCATCTGTAGAAAAGGCAAATTGTGTCGCCTGCGGTAAATGCGTGGAAGTCTGTCCGGTCGGTGCGGCGAAGCTGGGGCAGAAGCTCTGTACCACAGAGGGAGAAATCCAGTATCCGGTGTCTCTGCTGCCTGATGAGACAAAGTGGACAGAAGATAACTGGAATGTCAATTACCGCGAAGACGCGAAGATCAACTGCTATCCGACCGGTACCTCACCGTGCAAAACGGCCTGTCCGGCGCACCTTCCGGTGCAGGGATATGTGAAGATGGCAGCGGAAGGGCGCTTCCGCGAGGCGCTGGAGCTGATCAAACAGGACAACCCGTTCCCGGCAGTCTGCGGTTCGATCTGCAACCGCCGCTGTGAGGATGCCTGTACGAGAGGCACGATTGACCAGCCGATCGCAATTGATGAGATCAAGAAATCAATTGCGGCAAAAGAACTCCACGATGATCACCGCTTCATTCCGGTCTGTGAAAACGATGAGGGCAAGATGTGGGGACCGGATTACAAGATGGCTGTCATCGGCGCCGGCCCGGCAGGCATGACCTGTGCGTATTATCTCCGCACGAAGGGCTACGACGTCACTGTCTTTGAGAAAGAGAGCCGGCCCGGCGGCATGCTGACCAACGGCATTCCGAATTTCCGCCTGGAAAAGGATACGCTGAATGCAGAAATTGATGTTCTGAAACAGATGGGCGTGGAATTTAAATGCGGCGTTAATGTCGGTAAAGATGTGACAATTCCGGAGCTGCGTGAACAGGGTTACAAAGCATTTTACATTGCAATTGGCCTGCAGGGCGGCCGCAAGGCGGGCGTCCCGGGCGAGGATGCAGAGGGCGTAGAATCCGGCGTATCCTTCCTGCTGGAGGTCAATCAGGACCAGTCCAGAAAACTGTCTGGCGATGTCGTCGTTGTGGGCGGCGGTAATGTTGCTGTCGATGTGGCGCGCACCGCGCGCAGAGCGACAGATGGCAAGGTGACGATGCTCTGTCTTGAAGGCCCTGACGAGATGCCGGCAGCAGATGAAGAAGTCGAAGAGGCAAAGGCAGAAGGCATCGAAGTAAAGAATGGCTGGGGTCCGAAGGAAATTCTGACTTCCGAAGACGGCAAAGTTACCGGCATTGTCTTCAAACGCTGCACCAGCGTATTTGACGCAGAGCACAGATTTGCGCCGCAGTACGATGAGAATGAGACCATCACGATTGCATGTGAGAATGTCCTGCAGGCGATCGGCCAGTCTGCTGTCTGGGGAGACCTGCTGGCCGGCACAAAGGTTGTGCTGCGTGGCAATAGCACGGCAGAATGTGATCCGGTCACATTCCAGTCCGCAGAACCGGATATCTTCATCGGCGGCGACATCAATCACGGCGCACGCTTTGCGATCGATGCGATTGCGGACGGCAAGAAGGCCTGTGAATCCATGCACCGGTTCGTCCATCCGGGACAGTCGCTTACCATTGCGCGTGATCTGCGGGAGTTCATTGAGCTGGACAAGGATTCTGCCATCAAAGAGGGATTTGATAATGCAAAGCGTCAGATTCCGGCATGCAAGAGCGGGGATCCGACAAAGACATTCGAAGATCTGCGCCTGCCGCTGACGGATGAGCAGATTGCGATCGAGGCGAACAGATGCCTGGGCTGCGGCGCAACGACCGTCGACCCGAACCGCTGCATCGGCTGCGGTCTCTGCACGACCCGCTGTGAATTTGACGCGATCCATCTCAGCAGAGTAGATCCGGAGGCATCGCATATGTACCGGGCAGAAGATAAGCTCAAGGCAATCGGCCCGTATGCTGCGAAGCGTGAATTCAAGATTCTGCGGAACCGCAGGAAATAAACGCAGCTCTGCGATGTCTACGCTCCGCTTCGGACGGCGCAGAACCAGACGTCCACTGGACGTCATGCGCCGCCGGAGGCAGCAGGGTAAAAGTAATACATGTGCAGAGAATGAGACAGGCTGCCGCAGGAAGCATCTTCATGCATAATATTTCATGCATTCGATTGTTTCCTGCGGCAGCCCTTTTTTGTGAACACAGTGGATCAGTCCCCCCGCCTCAGGTGCGTGGAGCGCCAGGCACAGTGGGTATGAATCAGAAGCGGAAAATGATGCCGGTCACAGCGGAAATGGCGATCAGGAGGATCGGATTCCACTTCAGCTTTCGCGCGGCAATAAAGATCAGTACCCCCAGTATGATTGCCTTCCAGATGAAGAAATCACCGAGATTGCCGGACATCTGATATGCATCGATGTTGACGAGCGCGACTTTTGCGACATTTAAACCGGCGGCGGTAATCATTGCGATGGATGCCGGCCGCAGACCATAGAACGCGCCTTCAACAAATTTGCTGTCGCGGAATTTCTCCAGAAATTTTGCGATGATCAGGATGATAATCACGGACGGGGCAGCGAGTGCCAGCGATGCCAGGATGCCGCCCGGAACACCGGCAGTTTTGAATCCGGCATAGGTTGACATGTTGATGCCGATCGCCCCAGGTGTTGATTCGGATACGGCAATCATATCTGCAATATCGGCATGGGAAAACCAGCCGGTCTGGTCAGACATCTCATAGAGGAACGGCAGAGTCGCGAGTCCGCCGCCGACGGAGAAGAGACCTGTTTTGGCAAACGCGAGAATCAGTCGGAGAATAGTCATTTCGCAGAGTCCTCCTTTCCGGCTTTGATTGTGGAAGAAACAATGCCGATGATGCCGGCCAGAATGACCAGGACTGCCGCCGGAATCCGGAATGGAAGCAGACCGGAAAATCCGTTCAGCAGAAAAATGACCAGATACAGAATCAGAGTAAATGCATCGACGATCGATTTAGACCATAGCCGCAGAACAGCCTGAATGATCAGAACGCAGACACAGACACGGATTCCTGCAAATGCATGCTGGATAATTGCCAGATCTGCAAAGTTTGTAAGAAATGCAGCGATAACCAGAATAATGCTGATCGGTCCGGTCATGAATCCCAGACCGGCTGCAATTGCCCCTGCCACACCGCCTCGTTTCTGGCCGATGAAGGTCGAGACATTCAGCGCGATAATGCCGGGTGTGCACTGCCCGATCGAGAAGTAGTCCCGCAGTTCATCCAGTGTCGTCCAGCGACGTTTGTCGGCCAGTTCCCGCTCAAGAATCGGAAGCATGGCATAGCCGCCGCCGAACGTGACAAAGCCGAGTTTCAGATAAGTAAGATATAAATCCAGTAAATTGTTCATAAGCACCTCGCAATTTCCGGTCTCATGCAGAATCCCGGAGACCATGTACGATCCCGGAAGATGTCCGGAGACCATGTACGATATTAGCAGATTTCCCTGGAGAATAGAAGAGTAAAAATAAGGAATCAGCTTCCGGAAAATCGTTCAGAAGTGTGGTAAAAATGCGTATTTTGCAATATTTGGATGATGTATTTATGAAAAAGCCCCAACTGAACAGAGAATCATGTATAATAATGAAGGTATGATTTCACAGAAGAAACAATCAGAGATGATACCGGACAGGGGAGTTAAAGACAGACATACATGAGAATCCGGTCCGTCAGATCAGCATCGGGATACAGGCCGGAGAAGGGAGGCAACGGATGTTTGCAAAACTCAGAGACAAAATGCGGACAGTCAAACTGCATATTACGGTTTCGGCAGTGCTGACAGTACTGCTCGGTGTTGTGCTTGTGATCTGGCCGGGCGAGACAGCGGAGACATTTGCGCGGCTGTTCGGCTTTATGATACTGCTGGTCGGCGCGGTGCTGCTGATTTCATCGCTGGCGGGTTTCCGCCTCGGCCTGATCGGCGCGCTGGTGCTGATTGCAGTCGGAATCTGGTCGCTGGCCAATCCGCGTGCACTCAGTTCGATTCTTCCGGTTGCAGCAGGTGTGCTTTTGGTCACGCACGGCGTGCAGGACCTTGTTATGCTGCCGCAGTTAAAACGGGTGCAGGCTGCAAAATACGGCATTACCATCCTGTTTGCGCTTGTCAGCATCGTATTTGGTGTCGTCTGCATCGCGCGTGCATTTGGCATGGTCAAGGTTATGATGGTCGTAATCGGGCTGATGTTGATTTATGACGGCATCTCTGATATGATCATTGTCCGGAAATATAATTACTTCCGGCGTCAGAATGAGCCGAAACAGGAATATGCAGACCCGCAGGAGCATGTCATGATCGATGCGCAGGGAAAAGAGTTCCTGGAGGATTCGGTGATCGACGCGGACTTCCGCGATGCGGATGATGAATGAATAATTGACGCGGATTTCCATGATTACGCACGATCAAAGATCGCGATTGAAAAAAACAAAACGGCGGCTGCCCGGGCAGGGCAGCCGTATTTCAGGAAGGAAAGGCGGGGTGATTTTGAAACAGGCAGACAGCAAGACGCGGATGACGCGTCTGACATTCATGGGGATGATGATCGCGCTCGGTGTTATCATCAGTCCGATTCTCAGAGTAGAAGGAATGTGTCCGATGGCACATCTGATTAATATAACATGTGCGGTCTTTATCGGTCCGGTCTATGCATTTATCTGTGCATTGCTGATCGGGATTCTGCGCATGATTTTTATGGGAATTCCGCCGCTGGCACTGACAGGTGCCGTGTTCGGTGCATTTCTCTCCGGCATGCTTTACCGGCTTTCAAAGGGAAAGCTGATCTGTGCGTTCCTCGGCGAGGTGATCGGAACCGGTATCATCGGCGCGATTATCTCTTATCCGGTCATGACATATCTCTGGGGAAGAAACGGACTGAGCTGGATGTTCTATGTCCCGTCCTTTATTGCAGGCACGCTTATCGGCGGCAGTATCGCATTTTTCATGCTGGCAAAGATGCAGAAGGCCGGTATGGTTGCCAGAATTCAGGCGGCGCTCGGCTCCGATGTTTATACAGGCGGAAATGAAACATTAAACAATGCAATTGGCATTGCGGTGCTCGGCTTTATCGGATATCTGGCCGTGCTGGTTGTCGTGAAAAATTTCGTGACAGATCCTTCACCGCTGGTAAATAACCTGAAATATCTGGTTCTGGCAGGATTTGTGCTGGCCGGTGTTATATACTGGGCTGTAAATCGAAGGAAAGAGGTACATGTCTAATGCTGGAAACCGGAAAACTGCTGCGCAGTCAGAACCCGCTGATTCACTGTATTACAAGTCCCATTGCAGTCAATGACTGTGCAAATGCCGTATTGGCAGTCGGTGCGCGTCCGATCATGGCAGAGCATCCCAGAGAAGTCGCCGGTATTACTGCAATCTCGCAGGCACTGGGGGTCAGTCTTGCCAATATTACAGATGCCCGTGCAGAATCAATCATGATTTCCGGCCGGCAGGCGCTGCAGGACGGCCTGCCGTCTGCGATCGACGTCGTCGGCGTCAACTGCAGTGCATTCCGCATGGATCTGGCAAAGCAGTTCATCCGTGACTGCAGACCCGCGGTGATCAAGGGAAATGCTTCTGAGATCCGGGCAATTGCCGGTGCGGCCTATGGAGAAGCAGGAATCGACACGGCAGTTTCAGACCGTGTCAGCCATGACAATCCGGGATCTGTCGAAGCGGCTGCTGACGTAGTACGGAACTTTGCGAAGGCGACAGGTGCAGTGGTCCTTGCCTCAGGCATCATTGATGTTATCAGTGACGGCGAAGCGGTATGGCTGGTTGAAAACGGTTCTCCGCTGCTGGCCCGTGTCACCGGCACCGGATGCATCCTGAACTGCCTGATCGCGTCATATCTGAGCGTGTGTAAAAGGGAGACAGGGGACGGTTCTGTGTCTCCGGAAGCTGTGAAATCTCACTTTCCTGATTGTGCTTCTGCTTTGCAGGCAGTGTGCTATGCCACAACATTGCTGGGAGCTGCAGGAGAAATTGCCGAAGCGAAACTGCCGCAGCCGGGTGCACTCGGCAGTTACCATGTGGCGCTCATGGACGCACTTGCACTCACCGGGAGAGAAGAGATCAGGAAATTTGCGAGAATCAGACAATTTCTGCCTGCTTTGAGGTAATAAGAATATAAAGAGGTGGTCCAATTATCGAAGTCGGATCACCTCTTATTAGTTTTGTCAAGAACAGCAATTATTTTGCAATCAAAAAAACACGGAAAGAACACAGAGTTCCTGTATATATAAAGCAGGAATCGGCGGCCGGATGAAGCAATCAGGTCTGACCGGGGGGATCGGGGAGTCTCTCTTTTAACGCAGGCAGGGCGCTCCTGCCTCTACAGGCGGAATTGCCCAGAACGAAGAAAACGCCAGCCTTGAATGGCTGGCCGGGCTGGCAGATTTGCCAGAAAGGAAGAAAGCGCCAGCCATGGAATGCTGACTGGGCAGGCGGAATTGCCAGAAAGGAAGAAAACGCCAGCTT
>JAFRGW010000139.1 GCA_017433615.1 Eubacterium sp. | reverse complement strand
GTACGGCTTACACAGAGGCATAGGCAGCTTTTCTTACGCCTGCGGCTGCTCAACATGAAACAACACCGTAAACAGCGGCCGTTCGCAGCGCCGCCAAAGAGTAAGCGCGAGGCGGCGGGGACAAATATATGTTCAATGGCGAATTCTACCTGAGCCAGGGAACATATATTTGTCCCCAACACCTCACGCGAACTCATTAAAACCCCCTTTAAGGAAGAAAAGGCAGCCCTTAACCGGGCTGCCTTTTTGGGTGAAATATCACTGCTTTAAATTGCGCTGATTTAGTCTTCCTGTCCTTTGAGCTTCTCGTAACGCTCCTGTGCCTGCTCAGCACCGAGTGCGAAGAGCTCTTTTGCATTTTCCGGGAAGGTGCGCTTCAGGGATGCGAAGCGGACTTCGCCGTCCATGAATTCTTCATAATCCATGGTCGGTGCCTTGGAATCCATGACGAACTTCGGCTCTGCGGTCGGATTGTAGCGGTAGAGGTTCCAGTAACCGGAATCTACGGCGCGCTTCATCTCATCCTGTACCTTGTCCATGCCGCATTTCAGGCCGTGTGCTGTACACGGTGCGTAAGCGATGATGATACTCGGTCCCTTGAACTGCTCAGCTTCATGGATCGCCTTGACGAGCTGCGCATTGTCGGCACCCATGGCAACCTGTGCGACGTAGACATTGCCGTAGGTCATCAGCATGCCGCCGAGATCTTTTTTCGGACGGCGTTTGCCGGATGCGGCAAATTCTGCGACGGCACCGATCTGGGTTGCCTTGGAGGACTGTCCGCCGGTGTTGGAATAGACTTCTGTATCAACGATGAGGACATTCAGATCCTCGCCGGTGGAGAAGACGTGATCCAGTCCGCCGAATCCGATATCGTATGCCCAGCCGTCTCCGCCGTACATCCAGAATGTCTTCTTGGAAAGCTGGTCCTTACGCTTCAGAATTGCGCGTGCCTGATCATCATTCTGTGTCTCCAGTGCTTCGACCAGTGCGCGGCTTGCCGGTGCGGATGCATCGAAATCATCGTAGGATGCAAGCCAGTTGTCAATTGCAGTGAGGACTTTTTCGTCCCTGCAGTTTGCGCGGTAATCTTCGATGCGCATTTTCTGCAGGGTCCGCTGCTGGCGGACGGAGAGTACCATACCGAGTGAGAACTCAGCGTTGTCCTCGAACAGAGAGTTGGACCATGCCGGTCCATGGCCGTTCTTATTGGTTGTATAGGAGATGCCCGGCATTGCACTTGCCCATGCCTGAGAACATCCTGTCGCATTTGCCCAGTATACACGGTCGCCGAAAAGCTGTGTCAGCAGTTTTGCATACGGTGTTTCGCCGCAGCCCGCGCATGCGCCTGAGAACTCAACCAGCGGCTGGCGGAACTGACTGCCTTTTACGGTGTACGGATTAAAGAGATCGCCCTTATCAGACAGGGTCAGCGCATAATCCCAGGACGCCGGTGTGGACGGATCATCGTCAATTGGAACCATGGTGAGTGCCTTGTCCTTAGCCGGACAGCTGTATGCACAGGAGCCGCAGCCCGTGCAGTCCATCGTACTGATCTGCATGCTGTACCAGAGGCCTTCTGCCTGTTTGCCTTTTGCAGGAACCAGCTTCATATCTGCCGGCGCATTGTTCTTTTCTTCTTCTGTGAGCAGATACGGACGGATGACCGCATGCGGACAGACGTAAGCACATTTATTACACTGCAGACATTTTTCTGCATCCCAGACCGGAATATGAGTCGCAATTCCGCGTTTCTCGAATGCAGTATAGCCCATGTCAAATGCACCGTCTTCGTAGCCGGCAAATGTGCTGACAGGAAGATCGTCGCCCTTGAGTGCATTCATCGGATCAATCATATTCGCGATGTAATCCGGCACATCTGTGCGGGCTGCCGGAGCTGTCGGGTCTGCTGATTTCCAGGATTCCGGAACATCAACCTTTACCAGACCGTCTTTGCCGGCATCAATCGCGGCGAGGTTCATCTGTACAACCTGATCGCCCTTCTTAAAGTAGCGTTTCTTTGCGGCATCTTTCATATAGCCGACCGCTTCTTCCGGCGGAACAACCGGCACCAGATTGAAGAATGCAGCCTGCAGGACCATGTTGGCATGACTGCCGAGTCCGAGTTCTTCGGAAATCTTCAGCGCATCGATGATGTAAAGGTTCAGATTCTTGTCTGCGATCTGGCGGCGTACGTGTGCCGGGATGAAGTGCTCCAGCTCATCGACGCTCCACGGGCAGTTGATCAGGAAGGTTCCGCCCGGATTGATCTCGGAGACAATGTCGTATTTATGAATGTAGGTCGCATTGTGACAGGCGACAAAATCTGCATGTTTTACATAGTAGGATGAGCGGATCGGCGCATCGCCGAAGCGCAGATGGCTCTTGGTGATACCGAAGGATTTCTTGGTATCATACTCAAAATAAGCCTGTGCAAATTTCGGTGTGTGCTCATTGATGATCACAACCGTATCCTTATTGGCACCGACCGTACCGTCACTGCCCAGACCCCAGAATTTGCAGGCAACCACATTGCCTTCGCCGGGATTGATCGGCTCTTCGGGCAGGGAGAGGTGTGTCACGTCATCATTGATACCGATGGTAAAATGATTGAGAGGTGTTTCCTGCTCCAGATTTTTGAAGACAGCTGCGATCTGGCCCGGCGTCGTATCCTTGGAGGACAGGCCATAGCGGCCGCCGACGATTGTCAGATCAGAACGGCCGAAGAGAGCCGTGCGGACATCCTGGTAAAGCGGCTCACCGGCACTTCCCATTTCCTTCGTGCGGTCAAGAACAGCAATCTTCTTGCAGGTCTCCGGAATCGCATCCAGGAAACGCTTAATGTCAAACGGACGGAACAGGTGAACCTGCAGGAAGCCGACCTTCTCGCCGCGGGCGTTCAGATAATCAACGGTCTCCTCAATCGGGCCTGCAACAGAGCCCATTGCGATGATGACGCGCTCAGCCTGCGGATCGCCGTAATAATTGAAGAGGTGATATTCACGGCCGGTAATCTCACTGATTTTGCCCATATAAGCTTCAACAATATCCGGCAGCTCGTTGTAGGCTGTGTTATTCGCCTCACGGATCTGGAAATAGATGTCGCCGTTCTGTACCGTGTTGCGCAGAAGCGGATGCTCCGGATTCAGCGCGTGATCACGGAATGCGTCGACTGCATCCATATCCAGAAGATCTGTCAGATCATCATAGTCCATCTGTTCGACCTTGGTGATCTCGTGCGAAGTGCGGAAGCCGTCGAAGAAATGGATAAACGGAATCCGGCTCTTAATCGCTGCAAGGTGCGCGACGCCGGCGAGGTCCATGACCTCCTGGACACTGCCGGTAGAGAACAGGGCAAAGCCTGTCTGACGGCAGTTCATAACGTCAGAGTGATCACCGAAAATCGACATCGCATGTGTGCCGACCGTACGGGAGGCAACGTGCAGGACTGCCGGTAGACGGGAACCTGCGATGCGGTGCAGCACCGGAATCATCAGCATCAGTCCCTGTGCGGAAGTAAAGCTGGTTGCCAGCGCACCGGTCTCCAGCGCACCGTGAACGGCGCCGATCGCGCCTGCTTCAGACTGCATTTCAACTAGACGGACAGGCTGTCCGAACATATTCCGCTTGCCGTTTGCTGCCCAGACGTCTGTCTTGCCGGCCATCGGAGAGGAGGGTGTGATCGGATAAATCGCTGCCACTTCTGTGAAGGCATATGCAATATAAGCAGCGGCTTCGTTGCCGTCTACTGTAACGTATTTGCGAACCTTATCGTTCGTCGTCGATCCCATTTTATCCATTTCCTTTCTTTATGTTATTTATGCTGTCTCGATCGCTGCATCCTGCTGCAGTCCGAGCCGCTCGACTGCCTGCTCGCGCATCTTATACTTCTGGATCTTGCCGGCGTCATTCATCGGGAAGCTGTCGACAAAGTCGATGTACTTCGGAACTTTATGCTTTGCCATGTGATCCAGAATAAACTGTTTCATTTCTTCGACCGTCATTTCCTCGTTTTCCTTGAGGATAATGCAGGCCATGATTTCTTCACCCATCGCCTTGTCCGGAACACCGATGACCTGGACATCGCTTACCTTCGGATGCGTGTAGATGAATTCTTCGATTTCCTTCGGATAAATGTTCTCGCCGCCGCGGATGATCATGTCTTTCAGACGTCCGGTGATCCGGTAATTGCCTTCCGGTGTGCGGCAGGCAAGGTCGCCAGTGTGCAGCCATCCGTCTGCATCGATTGCAGAAGCGGTTGCCTTCGGCATCTTGTAGTAGCCTTTCATAATGTTATAACCGCGGGCTACAAATTCGCCGATCACATCGTCCGGGCAGTCCTCGCCAGTCTCCGGATCGACAATCTTGCACTCAACCTCCGGGAATGCGCTGCCGACAGTCGAGACACGTACCTCAAGGGAATCGGTCGTACGGCTCATCGTACATCCCGGTGCGGCTTCTGTCTGACCGTAGACGATGACGATTTCTTTCATGTTCATCTTGTCCACGACGTCTTTCATGACAGCGATCGGGCAGGGGCTTCCGGCCATGATACCGGTACGCATGTAGCTGAAATCGGTTTTCTCGAAGTCCGGATGATTCAGCATGGCGATGAACATGGTCGGTACGCCGTTAAACGCCGTGATATGTTCATCATTTACACAAGCCAGTGAGGACTTCGGCGAGAAGTATGGAATCGGCAGGATCGTGCCGCCGTGCGTCATGGTCGATGTCATGGAAAGAACCATGCCGAAGCAGTGGAACATCGGAACCTGGATCATCATGCGGTCCGCGGTGGAGAGATCCATGCTGTCGCCGATGGTCTTGCCGTTGTTGATGATGTTGTAGTGTGTCAGCATAACACCCTTCGGGAATCCTGTGGTGCCGGAGGTGTACTGCATGTTGCAGACGTCATTGACATCTACTTCCGATGCCATGCGGCGGACTTCCTCGATCGGTGTATTTTCAGCATATGCGCGTGTTTCTTCAAGCGTAAGTGCGCCCGGCATGCGGAAACCGACCGTGATGACATTGCGCAGAAACGGAAGACGCTTTGCGTGGAGTGCTTCGCCCGGCTTTTTGTCCTTCAGTTCCGGACAGATCTCGTTGATGATCTCAACATAGTTAGAATCACGGTATCCGTCAATCATGACAAGTGTATGGGTGTCGGACTGGCGGAGCAGGTATTCTGCCTCATGAATCTTGTAGGCTGTATTCATCGTAACAAGAACCGCGCCGATCTTGGTCGCAGCCCAGAAGGTCAGGTACCATGCCGGCACATTGGTTGCCCAGATAGAGACCTTAGAGCCTGCCTTAACCCCGAGGGATACCAGTGCACGCGCAAACTCGTCGACATCGTCGCGGAACTGGGCGTAGGTTCTCGTGTAGTCGAGTGTCGTGTATTTGATGGCAATCTGATCCGGGAAGGTCTCTACCATGGTATCGAGTACCTGTGAGAAGGTCTTGTCGATCAGGGCATATTTTTCCCAGACGTAATTGCCGGTGTGGCGGTTGTTCCAGTACAGATGCTTCTTTGCGAGCCGCGTACTCTCAAAGTTCTTGAGGCAGCGATAGTAGTGGTTCAGGATGATCTCAATGTCTTCGAGCTCCGGCATCCATGCAGGATTCCACTCAAGGGAAATAAACCCGTCGTAGTTGACAGAGCGGAGTGCATTCATCATCTCCTGAATCGGAAGATCGCCTTCGCCGATCAGTTCGGAAACAATGCTGCCGTCGTTTTCTTTATGGAAGTCGTGGATATGGACATGGTGTACATATGCACCGAGGTTTGTAATGGTGACCTCCGGGTTTTCTCCTCCGGTCACATAGGTGTGATGCATATCCCACAACGCTGCGAGACGGTCATCTGCGAAACGGTCCAGCAGATCGCGCAGATTTTCGGTATTCCCGTAAAAGCCGTCTGTCTCAACCAGCAGAACGACCGGCGAATTGCCGATTGCTGCAAGGTGTTCGCGAATTGCTTTCTCGCAGGTTTCCTGCTCAGTGCAATGTGTGTGCATGCCGATGTTCGGGACACCGAGGTTGACTGCGACTGTGATGCTTTCCTGCAGTTCTTCAGCAAATCCGGGATCTGTAAAATCGGTCTTCGTACTGATGCACGGAAGTGAGAGAGACTGTCCCGCGAGATTTCTTCTCGTTGATGCGGACATCTCCGGATTGGTCGGGCTCGTTTTTCCCTGGAAAACAGAACCGCGGACGTTATAAAGTTCAATGCCGTTCAGACGCGCGTCGACGGCAGCTTCTACCATATCTGACCAGCTGTAATCATTCCAGTACTGGATGGAAAATGAAAGTTTCACGAATGCTTCCTCCTGTTATTCGAATCAACTGATATCTGTTTATCAGTGACATGTGATGCTTCTTTATGCTTCCTCTTCGTAGACGATCTTGTTCAGCGCGCTGATGTATGCGCGGACAGATGCGCCGATAATATCAGTTGAGATTCCGTTTCCGGAGTATACGTGGCCATGCGCGCGCAGCTTTACAAGTGCACTGCCCATGGCATCGCGTCCCTCGGTCACTGTCTGGATCTGGAAATCATCGAGCTCATAGTGATGACCGATGATCTGCTCGATTGCCAGGAATGCGGCGTCAATCGGGCCGTCGCCGACGCCGACACCGCGCAGCTTCTCGCCCTTTTTGTCAAGCACGATGTTTGCTGTTGCGGTAATAATATTGCCGCTGTTGATGACATAGTTGTCGATCCGGTAGGTTGCCGGTACCTGCAGGGCGGCGCTTGCGACGATTGCATCCAGTTCTCTGGTGCCGACAAACTGTTTCTTGGCAGCGACGCGGCAGAAGGACTCATAAACTTTTGCGTTGTCTTCATCGCTCAGATCATAGCCGAGCTGCCGGACAACCTTGGAGACCTCGCTGATGTCATCATTTGCATCCAGCGTCACATTTGCAATGTCGCCGATGCCGATGGAGCCGAATGCAGATTCGTCTTCTTTGGGCTGCAGCATCTTTTTCAGCTGGCCGACAGAACGGTTCAGTTCTGTTGTGCGCAAATTGGATGCAATATCAAGATCCGGTCCTTTGGTCTGAATGAACCGTGCGACTTTTTCAACAGACGGGAACTCTGTCGGAAGGACAGTGCTCTTGATGCCGGATGCGCCGCTTTCGATTGCAGCTGCGGCACAGGCGACGCCCATATCCATCTGGTCACTGATCTGGACAAAGAGCTTAACCGTCTCGAGTGCGGGAACATTTGATTTGATATCATTTACAAAGCTACCGAACTCGTTCGGAAGCATGACACCTGCCGTATCACAGAGTGTAACCTTATTTGCACCTGCTTCAATTGCTGCGGCAACAACGTTATACAGGAAATCCTTTTCTGCGCGGGTCGCATCTGCTGCGATAAACTCAACATGCTCACAGAAAGACCGGCATTTTGCTACCTGCGCCTTGACAGCTTCCAGCATGGCAGGTGCTTTTTTGTGGCTTGCATATTCCATCTGGACAGTGGAAACAGGTGCATATACAGCGAGACGCGGCTGTTTTGCTGCACTGATACTGTTCCAGGTGGCTTCGGCATCACCGGATGCAGCGTCTACTTCTGCACAGAGAATCACGTTGACAGTCGCGGCAATAGTTTTGTTTGTCAAAACTTCAGCCTTTGTGCCGGTAATCGGCGGGAGCTCAATCACATCAACGTTCAGCCGGTCAAGCGTGCGGGCAATCTCAAGCTTTTCTTTGAAAGAGAGCGCTGTGTTCTTCAGCGAACCGGATTCACGAAGTGTTACATCAATGACTTTGATCGTTCTCATGGTTTTTTCTCCTTTGTGTGATTGTTTTCCTCTCCGGCGTTCCTGCAGCCATTGCAGAATACAACAAAAATCCCGGAGATCTAAAGACTTTGTTGGCATGAACGTTGACGGAAAGCTGATCACTGATAAGGAAGAAGCTGGGAATCAGATCCTTGAAGCCTGCAAGAAATCCACGCATGGCGAGGT
>JAFRGW010000138.1 GCA_017433615.1 Eubacterium sp. | reverse complement strand
GAGCACGGTCGGCGGACGGATGGTCTTAGCGAGACGCAGAGCAAAGGGCAGAAAAGTACTGTCTGCCTGACAGAAGCCACCGCATGGTGGTTTTTTTTACCGATATGAAAAAGCGATACCACATTCTCAAATCCGAAGAATTTCAGCATATGATCCGTCATGAGAAAAAACTGGCAGGACCCTCTTTTGTGCTTTATCACGCCCCGCGGAAAGAAGAGCATGCCAGGGTCGGAATTTCCCTGTCCCGCAAGATCGGCAATGCCGTGGAGCGCAATCACATTAAGCGGCAGGTCCGGATGATGTGTCATGAACTGATCGATTTTGAATCATTCCCGGAAGACATTGTTCTGATTGTCCGCTTCGGCTATCTGGATAACGGGTATGCGGACAATAAAAAAATGTTGGAAAAACTGCTGAATAAAGCTACAATAAAATAGTTTCTATATATTATTAAGGAGATTTTATGAAGCTCAAGCCGTCTACAAAAAAATTACTGTTGTGTGCAGTGCTGTTCGTGGCTGTAATCGGCCTGTCCGGCTGCCGCATTCCGACAGATGAAACAGGAGCAATCAAACAGATCACGCTTGACACGACATTCCAGGAAACAATCGCGACCGAAAACTGGTTCAATGCCATCCTCGTATGGCCGATGGCAACGACCATGAACCATCTGGCGCCGAAGATCGGCGTGCTGGGTGCGATTGCCGTTGTAACGATTGTCGTCAATGTGATCCTGATGGCCCTGACAATGAAGTCTACGATTGCCCAGCAGCAGATGCAGCTGCTCCAGCCGGAAATGGACCGGATCCAGCGCAAGTACGAGGGTAAGACCGATGATGCGTCCAGGCAGAGACAGGCCATGGAAATGCAGAAGCTCTACAACAAGTACGGTGTTAACCCGATGTCCATGATCCTGGTGACGTTCGTTCAGTTCCCGGTGATCATCGCCATGTACCAGGCAGTGCAGAGATCGGTTGCCGTACAGACCGGTTCGATCTTCGGTGCCCCGCTTGCCATCCGTCCGCTGGACGGTATCAAAGCCGGGAATATGACTTACCTGGCAATCTTCCTGATCATGGCACTCTGCCAGTTCGGCTCCATGAAGGTTCCGCAGATGCTGGCCAAGAAGCAGGCGGAAAAGGAAGCGGAGAAGCATCACCGCAGCAGCCGTGAACCGGAAAAGAAGACCAACCAGACACAGATGATGCAGTACTACATGATGGCCATGATTCTGGTCTTCGGTCTGATGTGGCCGAGCGCCATGGCTGTTTACTGGGCAGTCAACTCACTGGTCATGGTTGTCAAAACCTTTGCTGTTCAGGCTATTATCAATAACAGAAAAGAGGCTGCGCGATGAAACGGTATACAGGAAAAACACTGGAAGAACTGCTGGCGGCCGCGGCGGAAGAAAAAGGCTGTGCGGTCGAAGATCTGACATATTTCATTGTTGAGGAAAAGAAAGGCCTGCTGGGAATCGGCTCCTCCGTATCCGCAGACGTCTACTGCCTGGATGATGTCAAGGAGTTCCTGTTCGATTATCTCGGTGATTTCTTCACCGGTATTGATCAGGATCTGGAAGTTTCCATTGAAGAACGGCACGGCGGCTTCATCGTCCGCATGAACGCTGAAAACAACGCTGTCCTGATCGGCAAGATGGGCAAGACCCTGTCTGCCTTCAACACGGTGGTCAGGGCCGCTGTGAATGCTGAATTCCGCAAGCGCATTGACGTTCTGGTTGATGTCAACAACTACAAGGAAGAACGTTACCGCAAGCTGGAAGCCATGGCCAGAAGGACAGCCAAGCAGGTCATGCGTTCCCACGTTGATGCCGAACTGGACCCGATGCCGAACGATGAACGGAAGGTCATCCACAAGGCGCTGAATGACTGGAACCACATCCAGACCCAGAGTGAGGGCGAAGGCAGCCAGAGACACGTCTGCATCTGCTACGTGGACGAGAAGTCCGCAACGGAAGAAGCCGAAGAAGACTGATGATCCGCAAAACATCCGGAAATACAAAAGCCGGATGTTTTTTTATAATTAATATGAAATGAAAAGAGGTGCTGTGTATGACCCGAACTCCTTTTGGCTGGTGCTTCATCGGAACCGGCCGGCTGGCTGAAACAGTTGCCGGCGAAATCCTGCCCAACGGTCACCGGATCGTTTCTGTCTATTCCCGCACTTATGAAAGAGCAGCAGTTTTTGCGGCCCGCCATGGTGCCGAAGTATATGCAGACCCGGAAGCGGCAATGACGGCCGCGGGGGTGGAAGGTGTCTACATTGTGACCCCGCACAGCTCGCACGCCGAATACGCGGAAACCGCCATCCGGCTCGGTGTCCCTGTTTTCTGTGAAAAACCGTTTACCGTACGGGCAAAAGAAGCGGAAGACCTGTTCAGACTGGCCGCTGATAAACAAGTCTACGCGGCTGAGGCCATGTGGACCTGGTTTGCCCCGCCGGCCCGGGTTGTCAGGGAGTGGATTGACAACAGACGGCTGGGGGACATTCAAACGGTCAATATCAGTTACTGTGCTTCCTTCATGCATGACGCTTCCCGGCTGACAGATCCCATGGCTGCCGGCGGCGCGCTGCTGGATATCGGGGTCTATCCGCTGACGTATCTGTACCGGCTGTTCGGTGAACCGGTTTCCGTGTCCTGTCAGGGTGTTCTCGAAAACGGCGTGGACATCAGTGACACAATTGAGGTGAATTATGACAGTTTCAGCTGCCATGTGGAAGTGTCCATGTGCGATGACAGCTGCGGGGAACAGCTGCATATCCGCGGTTCGGAAGCTGATATATATATTGATCATTATCATAATGCCGGCCAGGTCAGGCTGGTTTTCCACAACGGCAGGGAAGAAATATATACCGGCATTACTGATTATCTGACCGAATTTGATATTGCGGCAGATGAGATACGCAGCGGCCTGATTTCAAGTGTACTTGTGCCGCCGGACGCCACCGTCGCGGTCATGAAAATCATGGATGAATGCCGCCGGCAGATGCGCCTTGTCTATCCTTTTGAAAGACAGTAAAACCCTAAAAACCCCCCTGTTTAAATAAAAAATGTGGAAAAAAATGTTTCATGTGTTCTCCACGATTTTTCACGGAAAAGACACCTGTCCCCAACTGGTGAACACAACTGTTTTCCACAGGTTCTCCGCCGTGATACAGTTATACTTTTCCACAATTGTTAATAATTGTTGCATGTCAATTTTTCTGTATATTTATGCTTAATTTTGATGTTAATAACTTGGCTTTCAGGGTGCATTTCAAAAAAGTTTTCAACAAAAAGACAGGTTTTCAACTGTGCGTGATTTTTATCCACAAATTTTCCACACAAAATTTTGTTTACAATTGTGGAAAACTCAAATTTTCGCATATATATCACCCGTCTTGATAAACTGCCTTTGTGGACAAAAAATTTGTACACAATTTTACTGTGGTTTTTCCACCGCAAGGTGATTAGAATATGTGTACAAGCAGCATCTGCAGTTTAGGGAGCATTTTCATTATGAGTCGCAGCAGGGATCAGTATTACAACGAAATCTGGAAACAGACCATGGCCTATTTATTGGATCATGGCAATATAGAAGCAGAGATCATCAATACATTTTACAGTACCGCGGAACTGCGGGAACTGAATGATGACAAGATCATTCTGGTCGTGCCGAATATCATCAGCAAGTCCATCATGCAGAACGAACGGGAGATGCTTGAGTCTGCCTTCGTTGAAATCCTGGATTATGATCATCCGGTGCACGTGGAAATCATGCAGGAGAGCGAATTTGCCGGTTACAGACTGCCGGAAGAGGATTCGCCGGTGATCCTGCCGGATGATGATTTTGCCAGCATGGAAATTCAGAGTGACCGCACTTTTGATAATTTTGTCGTCGGTGACTGCAACCGTGAAAGCCAGGCGGCAGCCCTGGCCTGTGCCTACAACCCCGGCAAATACTTCAATCCGCTGTTTATCTACGGCAATTCCGGCCTGGGCAAGACACATCTGCTCATGGCTATCGGCAATTATGTCCGCAAATCCTATCCGGACAAGAAGATTTATTATATAGAATCACTGAAATTTGTGGATAAGGTCGTCAAAGCTATCCAGAACAACCGGATTGACCAGTTCAAGCAGTACATGAGCACCATGGACCTGCTGCTGGTCGATGACATCCAGTTTCTGGCCGGCAAGGAGAAATCACACGAAATCTTTTTCTCTATTTATAACGAACTGGTCAACAACCGCAAGCAGATCTGCATCGCGTCCGACCGCCAGCCCAAAGAGATCAAGGGTCTGGAAGACCGTCTGATCAGCCGCTTCTCAAGCGGTCTTTCCGTCGGCATTGATTCCCCGGAATTTGAAACCTCGCTGGCCATCCTGCGCATGAAGATCAAGAACAGCGGCAATGATATCAACGAAGTGGACGAACAGGGCCTGGCATATATCGCTTCCAACTTCTCCGGAAATATCCGGGACCTGGAAGGCGCCTGGAACCGGGTTCTCTTCTATGCCATCATGTTCCAGGAAGACAAGAATGTCATCCGTTTTGAGACCATCGTCAACGCCTTGAAGAACCAGGCTGTCGTCTCCGACAAGACCGGCATGTCACCAAACAAGATTATCAAGAGTGTTGCGGATTACTATGGCCTGACAAAGCAGCAGATCACCGGCAAGACCAGGACCAAGAACATTGCCAATGCCCGCCATATCAGCATTTACCTGTGCCGCAAGCTGCTGGATCTGCCTTATATCAAAATCGGAGAGGAATTCGGCGGCCGGGACCACGCTACTGTAATCAGTGCCTGCCGCAAAGTGGAAAAACAGATCAGGAGTGATTCCACATATGCCCTGGCAGTACGTGAGATCGAAATGTCACTGAGCAGCTGATGTCCACATTCACTCCTCTTTCCGTCAACATGCAAAAATGATAAAATATGTGATAACTGCAAGCTTTTTACCACTTTTCCACAGTTTCCACAGACCTAATAGTAATGAACTGAAAAAAGAAATATATACCAGGGGGATTTCATGAGCGAACTGAATTTCAAAATCAATAAGTCTAAATTTCTGAATGCACTCCAGATCTCAGCCAAAGCCGTTTCACCGAATTCACCGGTTCCGTCACTTTGCGGAATCAGGATCAATGCCGATGACAGCGGCCTGACCCTGACATCCAGTGATGCCGATATTTCCATTGAAATGACATTATCCAATACGGATGACGAAAAGCTTGGCCTTTCGGTCATCACACCGGGCACGGTTGTCATCGATGCCAGATACCTGCTGGAGATCGTTAAGAAAATCGATACGGATGAAATCAATGTGGAAATCATTGACGGTACACTGACCAGATTCAGCGGCGGCAAGGCCGAATTCAAGATCAACGGCTACCGGGCAGCGGATTATCCGACCATGGACTTCTCAAAGCCGGCCGTATCATTTACCCTGAAGTACCGGGAACTGGCAGCGCTGATCTCCGAAACTGTCTTCGCGGCTTCTGCCAAAGAGACAAGACCGGTCCTGACCGGCGTCAACTTTGCCAACAAGGGTACAGAACTCGTCTGCACATCCACCGATTCTTACCGCTTGGCCAGAAAAGTCATCCATGTGGATGCCGAGCCGTTTACCATCACTGTTCCGGCCAAGAGCCTCAGTGAAGCCAGATCCATCTTTGCCAATGAAGATGATGTGGAAATTGCCGTCAGTGCGAAAAAGATTCAGTTCATTTCCAAGAATATCGTCATGCAGTCCAGACTCCTGGATGGTACTTATCCGGAAACAGACCGGCTGATCCCGAAAGAATTCACCAGAACCCTTGTCATCAGCCGCAATGCCCTGATTTCCGCCATTGACCGGACATCTTTCATCAAGACAGACAATATGACCATTATCCGTCTGCAGATGAACAGCAGCGATGATATCTCGGTTTCCAATAAATCACAGGAAATCGGTGAGTTCCATGAAGATCTCGTAGCCGAATCTTATGAAGGCGCGCCGATTGACATCAGCTTCGCCGGCAATTATGTCCTGGACGCGGCCAG
>JAFRGW010000137.1 GCA_017433615.1 Eubacterium sp. | reverse complement strand
CATTCCCCTTTCTGGCGTTCGTAGCTGTCTGTTTCGGTGTTCCATGTCCATCCGCACAATAGCATTGTCATGCGTCCAAGTGCCGTTTCCATTCTCACTAAATCACCTGCAGGTGCGTGTGCTGTGTCGTTTGCGTGTTCCACTATCAGTTCCATTAATATCTGATACCTGTTATCCATCATTAAAACCACTTCCTTTCATGTTGTTAGGCTGTTCTCATGCGTCCACGGCGTTTCTGAGTAGTATTCTGAGTTCCAAACTGCACCTGCGGATTAAATGCGGCCGCCATGCGTTGACCAACATCCGTACATCCAAGTGATCTCAAATAACCTTCTGTCACTGCAATGTTGCTATGTCCAAGTGCCTGTTTAACCAGATAAACATCATGCGTTGCTTTATACAAATTCGCGGCAAATGAATGTCGAAAAAGATGGCAACTGGTTTTTTTTACTCCACGTTTAATGTTATATGCTCGAACATATTTTTTGATCGTATTTTTCGCGTATTGCGTACCTGCTCCTGTCGCGAACATATAGTCATTATCAGAAAGATTGAATATTTTGAAATACTTCCGCAGGATTGACGCGCACTCTGCATTGATGGCAATTCGTAACGGAATATTGGATTTTGTCTGATTTACAATCAGAGTATTGTCCGGATACAAGTCTGATACTTTCAATTCCACCAGTGAACCGATACGCAGTCCGGAACATATCAGTAAATTTTCAATGCACCATGTAATGTATTCGCACTCGGTGCAGTCCCTGTCTGGCTTTTTTAATAGAACACTGAGTTCTTCTGGTGTATACAGTTCTTTGATTTTCTTCTGACATCTCGGTAACTGTACTTTGAATGGAATGCAATAATCATTGTTCTGTAACCAATACAGAATCACTCGGATGTTTCTGCATGCGCTCTGTATGCTGACATCATTCCGCAGTCCACCATTCTGTAACACGGAGACAAAATTCTGATAATCTGCTTTTGTCAGGGTGTCCGTCAACGTGTTTTCACCTTCTGGCAAGGTTTTTACAAATTTAGTGAACATGATCTCATAAGTTTGCAGTGTTTCATCTGAAAGATTGATTGATCGTTTATCACTGAGAAATTCTTGAAATGCCTGTAAAATAGGGACACTGATTAGTTGCAGAAATGTTTGATTTACCATAGATACCGCCTTTCTTAAGTCCACTTGACTATTGAGATTTTTGTGACTTTTTTGAGGCATTCGGTAACTGGAAATAAAAAAGCTACATGCCTCATATAAATACAAGGAATGTAGCCATTTTTCGCATAAGCACGCGCAAGATAATACTATCTCAAACGTGCTTACCTCATGAACCTGCCGCAGGTCGGGGTCGAACCGACACGGGTATCACTACCCACGGGATTTTAAGTCCCGGGCGTCTGCCAATTCCGCCACTGCGGCTTTTATCAGAAGAGTCAGGCTGCTGCGGGAACCATGGATTCAGATCCCTGCCGCAGAACTCCAATGACCAATTAATTCTATCTCATTTACGTATTGTTTGCAAGTTCTTTCTCCCGCTCTGGCGCGGTGCCGCGTATGGACGCCGGCCGCGGTAGTGATAGGCCTCGCGGAGATCCGGCTTGATATTGCCGTCTTTATCGCGCTTGATGTCGGTGTGATACAGCACGACAGAGCTCTTCGGTCCCAGCCGCAGACGCAGGATGCCGCCGGATGCACGCATGGAATGTCTGCGTGTGGAGAAGCCGCTGTTGTCAGTCTCGAAGACGCAGTGCAGCTTTACTTCTGCCTTGCTTCTGGAAATGCCGGCAAGCCAGACCGGAACATCGACCTGCGCCTCCTGGTCGCGGTTATTCATCGCAACGATCACCCGGTCCGTTTCATTGAAGCGGCAGAACACAAGAATGTTCCACTCATGCTGCAGGATCATTGTCGCGCCGTTGCGCAGTACCGGATAATTTCTGTGGATGGCAATTGCCGCCTTGTAAAACCGCAGCATCTGCCGGTCCTCCCGGCCCCATGGATATGGCCTGCGGTTATCCGGGTCGGTAAATCCACATACGCCGGCCTCATCGCCATAATAAAGTGTCGGCGCCCCGGGCCATGTCATCTGGAAGACGACCGCCTCGCGCATGACCGCTTTTTCAATATCCTGCTCCGCACTCTCCGGACCGCTCATCTCCACGCGGCCGACGCGGTGGTTGGTTCGGGTCAGGAAACGTGAGTGATCATGATTGTCGAGTTCGTTCATTGCCGTCAGCAGCGACTGTGTGTGCAGATGCGCCATGTTGTAGCGCATGGCCTCGCAGAAGGAATAGTCATTGCCCAGCATATCCTCCTGGTAGGCATCGCTGTGTTTTTCCATACCGGTCAGGAACCAGGTGATCGGTTCCATGAAGGCGTCGTAGTTCATGACCGTATCCCACTGATCGCCCTGCAGCCAGGAGGCTGCATCGCCGTAGTGCTCCGCAACAATCAGTGCTTCCGGGTTGGCGTGCTTGACTTCCTGCCGGAAGCCGCGCCAGAACTCGTGGTTGTATTCCTGTGAATGTCCGAGGTCCGCCGCGACGTCAAGGCGCCAGCCGTCGGCGTTATACGGCGGAGAAACCCATTTCCGGGCAATCCGGTAGATTTCCTCCCTCAGACGCGCCGAATCTTCATAATTCAGCTTCGGGAGCGTCTTGTGGTTCCACCAGCCGTCATAATCTTCATTGTAGGGCCACTGATCCGAATAGAAGCGGAAATAATCATGGTACGGGCTCTCTTTTGCCACAAAGGCCCCCGGCATAAATCCGGGCTTTCCTTCATAAATCCGCTCCCGGTCCATCCATTTGTTAAAGGAACCGCAGTGATTGAATACACCGTCCAGGATCACTTTGATATTTCTGCGGTGTGCCTCCTCCACCAGCCGGATAAAGAGCTGGTTGCCGGCCTCCAGATTGTCCAGACCGGTCACCCTGCTGATATAGCGCGCCGCGTGGGTATTATCCTGATCCCATTCATCCAGAACGCCAGTCTCTTCTGTCAGGATTTTCCCGAAATGCGGGTCGATATGATCATAATCCTGAATGTCGTATTTGTGATTTGATGGCGATACAAAGATCGGATTCAGATAAATTGCCTCGATTCCGAGTTCTGCGAGATAATCCATCTTGTCAATGACACCCTGCAGATCGCCGCCGTAGAAATTGCGGACATCCATCCCGGTGATCGGCTGATACCAGTCGTCGACATGCCGGACGTGCTGTTCGATATAGCTGTACTCATCCGTGCTGACATCATTATCCGGGTCGCCGTTGCAGAAGCGGTCGACAAAGATCTGATACATGACTGCACCCTTGGCCCAGTCCGGTGTGTGAAATCCGGGAACGACTGAAAATGCGCGTTCTGTCCGGATATCGCGGGTAATCCCGAAGCGATCATAAAAACAGATGATGCTGCCGAGCCGCAGCTCGAAATAGTACTGCAGCGGACCGTCGCCGATGGTAACGGTCGTCTCGTAATAATCAAATCCGTTCCGGCTGCAGGCAACCGACATTGCGATGCGCTGTGCCGGCGGCACATATTCCATGTATCCTTCGTCTTCCCCATAACGGGACTGCTCATCCAGACGCACCATCGTAACGGCATCCAGATTGTCCCTGGCCGTCCGGATCCGGACGCGCACGCGCTCACCCGGTTCGGGCTCTGACGGTGTTACAAACATTTCCGTCTCATCGGAAAACACCGCTTCTTTGTCCAGGAGCGGCCGCATATGCAAGATGTAATCGATTCGACGTTCAAAACTCATAAAATGACCTCAGAATGTATGTTCGGGTAACGGTACCTTCCAGTCCTGCTCCCCGGAAGCCGGAACTTCCGGTCTGCACTGAACAAAAAAAGACGGCCGCGAGGCCGTCTTTTTTTAGAGAAGGTATTTCTTCTTATGGGGTGTAGCAAAAACGATGTGATGTATTGGGGGTTTTTACGATGTATATATTACCATCGCTTTCTACAAAACGCTACACAATATTCACAAATTTCACGCTTCGTTTTTGTGCAAATCGCCCAATTCTGTTTCGTTCTGTTTTGCTTCCGCCTCGAATATAGCCTCAAATTCGCTGCGATTCAGTTTTTCTTTTGCGATCAGCTGCTTTGCAGTCTCTTCCAGTACATAACGATGCTCTGTGATGAGATTTGTCGCCTGATCGTGGCATTTCTGAATAATCCGGTAAACCTCGTCATCAATCTTGGCAGCGACCTTTTCACTGAAGTTCTTGGTCTGACCCCAGTCTCTGCCGATGAAGATTTCCTCGGAATCACTTCCGTAATTGACCAGTCCGAGCTCCGCTGACATACCGTACTGCATCACCATCGATCTCGCGATCTGTGTCGCCTGTTTGATGTCCTGCGACGCACCGGTTGTGATGTCGTCGAAGACCATCTCCTCAGCGACTCTGCCGCCGAGACTGACTGTGATATGCTGCAGCATCTTGCTTCTGGTATTAAAGATCTCATCCTGCTCGGGCTGTGACATCGTGTAGCCGGCAGCTCCGGGACCGGTCGGAATGATTGAAATCGAATAGACAGGGTCCATATCCGGAAGCACATGGAACAGGATCGCATGTCCGGCCTCGTGATAGGCCGTGATCCATTTCTCTTTCTCAGAGATGATTTTGCTGCGCTTCTCTGTACCGATTCCGACCTTGACAAATGCGCCCTTGATATCTGCCTGTGTGAGATAGACGCGGTTCTGCTTTGCAGCAGAGATTGCCGCCTCATTGAGCAGATTCTCCAGATCCGCACCGGTAAAGCCGGCCGTCGTCTGCGCAATTGCCGCCAGATCCACATCGTCGCCAAGGGGTTTCCCTTTTGCGTGTACTTTCAGGATTTCTTCACGGCCGCGCACATCCGGTCTGCCCACAGCGACCCGGCGGTCAAAACGGCCCGGGCGCAGAATCGCGGGATCCAGGATGTCCACACGGTTGGTCGCAGCCATGACAATGATATTCTCGTTCGGTCCGAAACCGTCAATCTCCACAAGCAGCTGGTTCAGCGTCTGTTCACGCTCATCGTGTCCGCCGCCCATGCCGCTGCCGCGTCTTCTCGCCACGGCATCGATCTCGTCGATGAAAATAATGCACGGTGCGTGGCGCTTGGCATCTTCAAAAAGATCGCGCACGCGAGATGCGCCGACACCGACAAACATTTCTACAAAATCCGAGCCGGAAATCGAGAAAAACGGAACGCCGGCCTCGCCTGCGACAGCCTTTGCCAGCAGTGTTTTACCGGTTCCGGGCGGTCCTACCAGCAGGACACCGGTCGGAATCCGGGCGCCGACCTGAACGTATTTCTGCGGATCCCGGAGAAACTCTACGATTTCCTGCAGATCTTCTTTCTCTTCCTCGAGGCCTGCGACATCGTCAAACCGCATTTTCTTCTCATCTTCGGTCGACATATGTGCGCGGTTCTTGCCGAAATTCATCATTTTGGCGTTGGTTCCGCCTGCTGCGCCGCTCTGCCGGTTCATGAAAACAATCACGACCACCGCCAGCAGAAGACACATGAGCACCGGAAGCGCGACCGTCTCAAACATTCCCTCCCGGGAAACATTTCTGACTGTGACTTCTGTATCCTGCTCTTCCAGCTGTCTCGCCGCCTCATTGACATCGGTCACGTAGATCCGCCCCTCTGTGCCGTCTTCCAGTGTGAAAATGACACTTCCGGTCGGCACCTGCGCGTTCTGCAGGATTATGGCAGAATTGATCTTATGACCTGTGAGATATTCCTGATACTGACTGTTGGTTACATTCTCCCCGCGATCTGTCAGGTTCGGAAGATACAGAAACAATATGATGAGCACACCTATTACAAAAATATATGTGCCGATTCCCCTTCTTCTAGACACGTTATTATCCGACTCCTTTGCTGCTGATAAGGAAGAACCGCCTACGCTTCCTCAAATGAAACCGTACCGATGTACGGCAGATTACGGTATTTCTGGTCATAGTCAAGACCATAGCCTACAACGAACTCATTCGGGATGTTGAATCCCGGATATTTGACTTTAACATCATCCACAAGCCGCCGCTCCGGCTTGTCCAGAAGCGAACAGATCTCGAGGCTGGCCGGTCTGCGCTGCTTCAGCATCTTGATCAGGTGGCTGAGCGTTCTGCCGGTATCGATGATATCCTCGACGATCAGGACATCCTTATTCTCCAGCGTCTCGTCCAGATCTTTTACAATCTTGACAATGCCGCTCGACTCTGTGCCCGAGCCATAGCTTGACACATACATAAAGTCAAAGGTTACCGGCACGGTAATCCGCTTCGCAAGCTCACACGTGAAGAAAACGCCGCCCTTCATAACGCAGATCAGATGCAGGGATTTCCCCTCGTAATCGCGGCTGATCATCTCCCCGAGTTCATTGATGCGCTGGTCGATCTCCTCTTCTTTGAGCAGGACACTGATTATTTCTTTTTTCATGGTATGCAGATCTCCTTATTTTGTAAAAAATGTCTTTTCCGGCGTTTGCTGCTCTGGATTCAGCCCGATACGTTTTCTTTCGTCGCTGCGCACAGCTTCAGCACACGTCTGGTGCCGGCATCTACTCTGGCAGATGCACCGATCCGGCCGCCTACAATCCACAATACCTCGGAACCCTGCTGCCCGGCAGCAGGATTCTCATGAACAACCAGCGGAATCTGATCCCGCTTCTCCCGCGGGATCTTCTGATTGATCATCCAGGCTTTGATCGATTGCCGTCCGCCCGCTTCGTCCAGCAGAATATAATCGCCGGGACGCCTGGTACGGATGACAATACTTCCTGTAATTTTATCACAATTCAGCCATTTCGTATATGTTTTTTCAGGGATTGGGTCGGGAATCTCCTCTGTGAATCCCCCCGTAAAATGGATTCCGGCGACATCAGCCTGCAGCGTGCCGTCTTCCGGGGAGATCTGCACCTTGTACTGCAGATCTGCGCTCTCCGCCTCTGGACACGTATTCCCGCGCTGCTTTTTCCGCAGCGCCACGCCTTCATATGTACGTACGGCTGTAATGCCGTGCGGCAGATCCTGTCCTCTTCCCGCCGCACCGGTCAGGAGATCCTGTACCTGGCGTACATGCTGCAGACCGAAATCCGTATACGTCCCGGCCAGACCGGCCAGTGCCCGCATAATCAGCATGCGCCGGACAAATTCCGGGGACGCGGCAAGCTGTCTGTCGATCTTCACCTCGCCGTCATTCATTTGAACCCATTCTGTAAAATAAGACTCTGTCGTCTCCCGGATCCACTGGTCCGCCAGCCGGATTGTCTCTGCAGCTTCCGCGATGTGCCGGATGCTTCCGGCATTGATCTCAGTCTCCAGGACAGGCAAAACATGGTGGCGAAGCCGGTTTCTTGCATAATCGTCCGAAGCATTGGATGCGTCATTGCACCACGAAATACCCTGTTCTGTGAGCCAGTGCTCGATCTCACCGCGGCGGACGGTCAGAAGCGGACGGATCTTGCTGCCGCTGACCGGCCGGATCCCGGCCAGACCCTGCAGTCCCGCGCCGCGTGCCATATGAAACAGCACGGTCTCAGCCTGATCATCCATATGGTGTGCAAGCGCAATCTTCGTGGCACCGTATACCCGGATGCATCTCTCATAAAGATGTTCTCTGGCTTCCCGTCCGGCCGCCTCGAGGCCTGCCGGATGCTTCGCAGGTGCTTCTGCTTCGGATCCTGTCTGTTCCGAACCATATCTCTGCCCGCGCAGCTCTGCTGCAAGTCCGGCAACGTCTTCCCGCGCGACAACCAGCGGAATCTCCAGCTGTTCGCAGTACGCCCTGACAAATGCCTCGTCCGCATCGCTTTCTTCGCCGCGCAGCATATGATTGAGATGGCAGGCCATCAACGTACAGGACAGTTTTCCTTCTCTGCGCAGCATATCTAAAATGGTCAGAAGGCAGATGGAATCCGCCCCGCCGGAGCAGCCCACACAGACACATTCGCCGGGCGCAATCATATGATGTTCCCGGATAAATTGATCAATTCGCTGTTTCATATTGTCATCCATGTTGCCGTCACACCATTTTCTTTCAAGTTCCGCATCTGCGGCTTTTTGGGTGCCCACCACCTGCAGAGGTGGAGCGTCTTTCATCAGGATATAAATATGGCTGCCATACCCCGCGGCATGGCAGCCATATCATTATTCCGCCTCTTTAAAGATAATCTCATTATCTTTGATCAGACCGAGTTTCTCTTTTGCGGTTTTCTCCTTGTATTCGTCACTCTGCATATAGTTCTGCATCTCTTCGATCTCTTCAGTCCGCTGCTCCTCCGCTTCTGTCTGCTGCGTCAGACTGTCAATCTGCTCATTGCCCCTGGCAATCCGTCCGCGCATCTGATAGCTCTGATATACAATCACTGCAAGAAGCAGAAGAACCGCTGCCAGAATGCCGATCATTGTTCTTCTATTTGAATGCATGTATCACCACTCACATCTCGAAGTCAGTTCTATCCGCGATTTATAAATATCTGTAGAGGCTCTGTGCCTCTTCTTTCCTGACTGTTTCTCTGACATCCAGCACTTCAACCTGAACAGAGTTCGTTCCAAAGAGAATTTCCAGCCGGTCGCCGACTTTCACCGGAGATGATGCCCGGGCCGGCTTCCCGTTCTGTAAAACTCTTCCGGCATCACATGCCTCATTTGCGACGGTGCGCCGCTTGATCAGACGTGATACCTTCAGAAATTTATCAAGACGCATAATTTATTTTACCAGATCCTTCAGAGCTTTGCCTGCTTTGAACTTCGGTGTCTTGGAAGCAGCAATCTCAATGGTCTCGCCTGTCTGCGGATTTCTTCCCTGACGTGCGGAACGCTCGGAAACTTCAAATGTGCCGAATCCGACGAGCTGAACCTTCTCGCCTGCCTTAAGCTCTTCAGCAACTACATCAATAAATGCCTTAACAGCTGCCTCGGCGTCCTTCTTGGAAAGTCCTGCCTTCTCAGCTACAGCAGCAGCAAATTCTGTTTTGTTCATGGTAATACCTCCTGAATTCCTTTTTAAATACTACAATCAGTTATATACTCCACTCCCTGCTTTGTCAAGGAGAACATAACTTAATATTCTGAATTTTCTGTGTTCTCTTGCGACATAATACAACTGCTGAAAACCCGCACTTATTTCAGCATTTCATCGATAATTGCGCCGATCTGTTCGCCCATGGCAGCAGACTTCTGGTCCGCATCATCAAGAGAGGTTCCCTTAATGCCATAGTAGAATTTGATCTTCGGCTCGGTGCCGGACGGTCTGACGCAAACCCATGCATCATCTTCCAGCTCATAGTACAGCACGTTGGAGGACGGCAGGCCTGTCGCGGTCTTTTCGCCGGTTGCCAGATCCACGCGCTCATCCGCCTTGTAGTCACGGGTTGCGAGCACTTTATAACCGCCGATTTCAGCAGGCGGATTCTCGCGGAGAGATGTCATGATGCCCTGAATCTTCTCGAGACCTTCTTTACCTGCCAGGCCGATGGATTTGATATCATCCTTATAATAGCCGAGGCGCTCATACAGCTCAATCATAACCTCCCAGAGAGTCTTGCCCTGGGATTTATAATAAGCAGCTGCCTCACACAGTGCCATAACAGCCACGATCGCATCCTTGTCGCGCGCATGTGTGCCGATCAGGCAGCCATAGCTCTCCTCAAATCCGAAGAGATAAGTGCCCTTTCCGCTCTCTTCGAACTGCAGAATCTGCTGTCCGATATATTTGAATCCTGTCAGAACCTCGATGAAATCAACGCCGTAATATCTGGCAATCGCACCTGCCATGTTGCTGGAAACAATCGTGGAAATCAGTGCGCCGTCATCCGGCAGGCCCTTCACTGCCTTGCGCTGTCCGATCTCATAATCTGCCAGCAGGCAGCCGGACATGTTGCCGGTCAGATCGTGATAATTGCCCTCTGCGTCCTTTACGCGGACACCAAGACGGTCTGCATCCGGGTCCGTCGCGAGAACGAGGTCCGCATCAATCT
This sequence comes from Eubacterium sp., assembly GCA_017433615.1. Classification (GTDB taxonomy): domain Bacteria; phylum Bacillota; class Clostridia; order Lachnospirales; family Lachnospiraceae; genus CADBRN01. Next base: position 13,718 of record JAFRGW010000137.1, on the reverse strand, counting down.
TCTTTGCAAGTTCCAGTCCGAGAACAAACGCATCCTCAGATTCCGGATTCGGATACGGGCAGGTCGGGAAATCACCGTCCGGCAGACGCTGTTCCGGCACCGGATAAACATGCTCAAATCCAAGCTGGCGCATGATCTTGCGCGCCGGGATATTTCCGGTTCCGTGCAGCGGTGTGTAGACAATCTTCAGATCCTTTGCCATCTCTTTGATTGCTTCGGGATGAAGCACCTGGCTCTTCAGCGCCTCCATGTACGGAACATCAATATCTGCACCGATTACCTGATACAGATCTGCGACAACCGCGTCATCCTTCTCCATGGTCAGAACGTCTGCCCACTCTGTAACAGCCTGAACCTCGGCCATAATACCAGTGTCATGCGGCGGTGTGATCTGCGCGCCATCCTCCCAGTATACTTTATAGCCGTTATAATCAGCCGGATTGTGGCTGGCGGTAATATTGATGCCGGCAATACAGTGCAGATAGCGGACCGCAAAGGAAAGTTCCGGCGTCGGCCGCAGAGATTCAAAAACATATGCCTTAATGCCGTTTGCTGCGAGGCAGAGCGCCGCACAGTCAGCAAATTCTGTATTCATATGACGGGAATCAAAAGCGATTGCCACGCCGCGATCCTGCATTCCCTGTTTCTTAATGTAATTTGCAAGACCCTGTGTTGCCTTACGCACAACATAAAGTTCATGCGGTTTGTGCCCGCGCCGATGATGCCGCGCAGTCCGGCCGTGCCGAACTCCAGATCCATATAAAACCGCTCTTCAATTTCCTTCGGATCATCTGCAATCGCACGAAGCTCTTCCTTCGTTGCCTCGTCAAAATACGGATCACTCAGCCATGTCTGATACGTTTCCTGATAGCCCATTTTTTACCTCCCAATACAATACATCAATACCTTCTAACATACATAAACCTTCGCGGCGGGGGACAGTTTGATTGTCTCCCCTGCGAAAACCTTCGCGGCAGGAGATTGATTATTGTCTCTCCTGCGAATTCCACCTGAGCAGGAAGACAATAATCAATCTCCTGCCTCATAAAAACCTTAATAAGCCTTCCCCCAGTAAACCATCTTCTTCGCCGGCTTTCCGCAGCAGATGCAGGTGTCTGCCAGATGTACCTGCTCACCCGGGATACAGCGGCTTGTCACGGACAGATCATCCTTGATCTTGTTCTCACATGCCTCGTCGCCGCACCACATTGCACGGATAAAGCCCGGCTTTGTATCTGCGATCTCTGAGAATTCTTCGTAAGTCACCGCATCATAGGTATGTGCTTCACGGTGTGCCAGTGCCTTTTCAAAAAGATCCTTCTGAATGCTCTCAAGCAGCTCTGCCGTGACGGCTGCCAGATTTTCCAGCGGAACAATCTGTTTCTCGCGGGTATCTCTGCGAACCAGCACTGCCTGGCCTGCTTCGACATCTTTCGGTCCGAGCTCGACGCGCACCGGAATACCGCGCATCTCCTGTTCAGAGAACTTCCAGCCCGGGCTCTTATCGCTGTCATCCAGTGCAGCGCGGATGCCTGCTGCCGCAAGGGCTTCTTTTACTTCAAGCGCCTTTTCCATGACGCCCTCAGCGCTCTGGCGGATCGGAATTACCATCGCCTGTGTCGGCGCGATGCGCGGCGGCAGAACAAGTCCGCTGTTGTCGCCGTGAACCATGATCAGCGCACCGATGACACGGGTCGTCATTCCCCAGGATGTCTGATGGACATACTGCAGCTGATTGTTCTTATCGGTATACTGCACACCGAAAGCGCGGGCAAATCCGTCGCCGAAGTTATGGCTGGTGCCTGACTGCAGTGCCTTGCCGTCATGCATCAGGGCCTCTACTGTGTAAGTGGAAGCTGCTCCGGCAAATTTTTCCTTGTCGGTCTTGCGTCCCTTAATGACCGGAATTGCAAGCACATCCTCCAGGAAAGATGCATAGACGTTCAGCATCTGAATCGTGCGCTCCTCTGCCTCCTCCTCAGTCGCGTGAGCGGTGTGACCTTCCTGCCACAGGAACTCACGGGAGCGAAGGAACGGACGGGTTGTCTTCTCCCAGCGGACAACTGAACACCACTGGTTGTACAGACGCGGCAGATCTCTGTGTGACTGAATATCCTTTGCATAGAAATCACAGAACAGTGTCTCGGAAGTCGGACGGACACACATGCGTTCCTGCAGTTCGTCCAGGCCGCCGTGGGTTACCCACGCAACTTCCGGTGCAAATCCTTCCACGTGATCCTTTTCCTTCTGCAGAAGGCTTTCCGGAATAAACATCGGCATGTATACATTCTGCACGCCGGTCTCCTTGAACCTGCGGTCCAGTTCCGCCTGGATATTTTCCCAGAGCGCATAGCCTGCCGGCTTGATCGCCATGCAGCCCTTTACACTCGTATATCCGATCAGATCAGCCTTGATGCATACATCCGTATACCATCTGGCGAAATCCTCCTCCATTGATGTAATTGCTTCTACAAGTTTTTTATCTTTTGCCATGGTTTTCCTCTCATTTTACAATGCATCTGTTCGAATTATTTGAGAAATATCCCTGTCATAAAGGCATTTCCCTGCATCGTAACCCTACAAACGATTCTAGGAAAAAACGCCGGTGTTGTCAACTTGAACAAGCGGAAAAAATGACGTATCATAAAGATATGAAGATCAAATTGCCTGCAAAAGTTAAAATCATACTGGATACCCTGCATCAGGCAGGCTATGAAGCCTATGCAGTCGGCGGATGCGTGCGCGACACCATTCTGATGCGCACGCCGGACGACTGGGATATCACCACGTCTGCACGTCCCGAAGAAATCAAGCGGGTATTTTCCCGCACCATCGATACGGGTATTGAACACGGCACCGTTACGGTTCTGATCGCACACACGCCGTACGAAGTAACCACATACCGCATTGACGGCGAATACGCGGATCACCGCCGCCCTTCCTCTGTCTCCTTCACGGCAAGTCTGGAGGAGGATCTCGCGCGGCGCGATTTTACCATCAACGCAATGGCCTACAATGAAGAAGACGGTCTCGTAGACTGCTTCGGCGGCATGCAGGATCTCCAGCGGAAGATCGTCCGCTGCGTCGGCACGCCTTCCGAACGCTTTGGCGAAGACGCGCTCCGGATCCTCCGGGCGGTGCGTTTTTCAGCCCAGCTGGGATTCGCCATTGATCCGGCGACCCGGGACGGCATCGAACAGCTCGCCCCGACACTCGCGGACATCAGCGCAGAACGGATCTGTACGGAGCTGGTCAAGCTGATCACTTCCAAACACCCGGATTATCTGTATACCGCGTGGGAGCTCGGCATCACGAAAATCATTCTGCCTGAATTCGACCGGATGATGGAAACGCCGCAGAATACGCCCTACCACTATCTCAATGTCGGCGAACACACCCTGACAGCCATGTGTGCGATCCCGGAAGACCGGATTCTCCGTCTGACCATGCTGCTCCATGATATGGGAAAACCCGCATCACGCACAACCGATGCCTGGGGCGTTGACCATTTCAAAGGCCATGGACCGGCCGGCGTCGAGATTGCGGATACAGTCCTGCACCGTCTCCGTATGGACAACGACACCATCAGCAAAGTTAAAACGCTGATTAAATATCATGACTGGCGCATGCATCCGGAACAAAAAGAAGTCCGGCACGCCGTCGCAAAGGTCGGCACCGAACTTTTTCCTTACCTGATGCAGGTACAATATGCAGATGCACTCGCGCAGAGTGATTATATCAAAGATCAGACGCTGCAGCGCATTCTCGACGTCTGGGAGGTCTACAAGACGATCATGGATGAGGCGCAGTGCGTGTCCGTCAAAGATCTCGCCGTCAACGGCGGCGATCTCATCCGGCTCGGTTATCCGCAGGGTCCCGCCATCGGAGAGATGCTGCGGGAACTCCTCGAAATCGTCCTCGACGACCCCGCAAAAAATACACGGGAATGGCTTCTTGATCATGCAGCGCAGGCACGTCCTCATGGCTGTTAGCATCTCAAATAAAGCCGGATCTGCACGTAAACGTGCGATCCGGCTTTCCCTGAAACTGGACTTATCACTCAAATTCGAAGAGGTCTGCATGTCGCTCCTGAAAGATCCGGTACAGCGCATTCAGCGTCTCCTGATCCTTAAGCGGCTCAAATTTTCTGTCGGAGAGTACATGCATAAAAACGAGTTCACCTTCTTCCTCATTCTTCAGCAGAAGAACGGCGTACTCCTCTCCCTTATATTCAATCGAGTCAAAATATTCGCATCCGACTTCATTTCCGTTATCATCCCGCAGGGTGAACATGGTATCCTCTGTATTCATTCTTCCTTCTCCTATACTTCTTTTCTACCGCTTTTGTCCGGAATTCCGGCAATGCCGCGGTATTTGCTGACTGTTCTTCTGGAAATCTCAAGTCCGCGCTCTTTCAGCGCTTCTGCGATCGCCTGATCACTCAGCGGTTTCTTTTTGTCTTCTGCGTCCACAATTTCCTGCATCTCTGCAATAATATGCTCGCGTGTGGTTGCCTCACCGGTGTCTGTTGCATGAACTTCCGCCGTCAGGAAATAATTCAGCGGATAGACGCCCCAGCTGCACTGCAGGTATTTGCTGCTCATGGTTCTGCTGATGGTAGACGGATGCAGATCCAGTTCCTCTGCAAAGTCCGCAAGCTGCATCGGCCGCTTATGCCCCGGACCGTACCGGAAGAAATCCAGCTGCTTCTCGACAAGAAGATGTGCCACACCGGATAAAGTGGATACCCGGTACCGGATACTGTCCTGCAGATCCTGCGTCTGTTTCAGTTTATCCCGCAGATAGGCTCTGGTCTCCTTGTCCTTTGTGGTCTCTGCAAGTTCCTGATAGTATGCGTTAATCTGAAAAGCAGGATACTGCTGCTCATTAACCAGCACATCGAAATGATCCCCGAATTTTACGACGACAACCTCCGGGCTGATATAATGGAAATGTTCTCTGTCATTAAACGCATTTCCGGGTTTCGGATTGAGTGTACGGATCAGATTACAGCAAAATTCAACACGCTCCGCACTGATTTTCATTTTCTTTGCAATCACATGCAGATGATTTTTGGCGATCAGCTGAAGATGAAGACGGACGATTTCCTCCGTATCACGTTTCTGCTCCGGTGTAATCTCTTCGCGTTCGATCTGCAGCAGAAGGCACTCCTCCAGATTCCGCGCGCCGATCCCCGCCGGATCCAGTTTCTGCAGTTCCGACAGCATATGTAAAATCTCTTTTTCCGGAACCTTGAGATATTCGGCTGCACGATGCGGATCATCTTCAAAATAACCGTCCTGATTGAGCGCTGCGATCAGATAATCCAGAATCTGCTGCTGCCGTTTCGAAAAATGCCGGTGAATCAGCTGCGCATTGAGATAATCTTCCAGACTTTCTCCCCGGTCACGGATATCCATCAGTGTCGATTCTCTGTTATCCGGATCCCCGTCATCCCGGTAATAAATACTGTTCTGCCGGTCTGTGGTCTCCAGCCAGTTCAGCTTTCGTTCAAGATCTGCCTGCCGCTCAAATGCCAGATCATCGGTGTGCCGCTTTTCAACGATGTCAATTGTCGGATTCTCCAGCGCCATTTCATTGACATAACTTTCCAATTCCTGCGCACTCATCTGCAGAATCTGCATTGTCTGCAGCATCTGCTGGGTCAGGATCTGTTTTTGTGTTAATGTCAGCTGGATATCCATCTGAAATCTCCGCACATTTTGTAATACTGTTATTTTCTGCTGCTATCACGGATTACTCCGTGCTTTGCTCTGCCGCAAGGAAACTTGCGATGTGTTCAGGGTCATTTACCCTGCTATCAGCATTATACAAAATAATTCATCTTTTTGCCCTTTAGCAAAAAAAGACCAGAGATTTGCAAAAAACGATGTCAAAAACGCCTTGCGTCATTCTTTTTGTTTATTTCAGGAAAACCGCAGCGGCAGCTCCAGATGGTTCGCTTCCAGCAGCTCTCTGTCCCGAAGAATCAGATCTGCCGGTCCGTCTGCCGCCAGGGTTCCGTCAGAAAGCAGCAGGACACGGTCACAGGTATCGAGAATCATATCGAGATCATGTGACGCAATCAGCTTTGTCTGCGGCAATTCCCGGATCGTATTGATTACGATCCGCCGGTTATACGGATCCAGCGCCGATGTCGGCTCATCCATCAGAATGATTTCCGGTTCCATGGCCAGCACGGTTGCGATGGCTGCCATCCGTTTCTCTCCGCCGGATATCTTGTGGTTGTGCCGGTGCTTCAGATATTCCATGTCCAGTTTCTTCAGAACGGCATCAACCCGCTGCTCCGCCTCTTCCCGCGACAGCATATAATTCAGCGGTCCGAACATCATGTCTTCATAAACCGTCGGCATGAACATCTGGTTATCCGAGTTCTGCAAAACAAATCCGAGTTTTTTTCTGATTTCTTTCAGGTTCTCTTTTTTGACCGGAATCCCTCCCGCCAGGATCTCTCCCTGCAGGTCTGTCAGGAGACCGAGCAGAAGCTTCATCAGGGTCGATTTTCCGGCACCGTTCGCGCCGATCAGACCGACAGACTCTCCCTGTTCGATTGTGAAAGAGAGATTCTGCAGAACCGGCCGGTCAGATTCATATGCATAGGTGACATTGTGGAACTGAATCATGAGTGTGCTCCTTTTATGTGGCAGATCCTGTCAAAAATACCCTTCCGGAAATTGCTTTCGCTCCATGGTATTTTTACGTTTACTGCCTGATAATCATGTGAAAGCTCCCCCGAGCATCTGCACGACGGGGAAGATCCGGATGACGGCCATGCATGCGAGGCTTGCTGCCATGTAGCCTGCGTCAGTCAGGCCGAAGGGTTTCCAGGCTGCGTAGTGGAAATGGCCGTGATAGCCGCGCAGAAGCATGCTGCTGTAGAGTTCCTGGGCGCGGTCCATACTGCGCAGCAGAAGCTGGCCGAGGAAGGATCCCCATGCGCTGATATGGATGCCTTTCTGTCCGGGTGCGCGCAGATGGTAGGCGTCTGTCATGACTGCAAGTTCTTCTGTCATAACACCGACGTAGCGGAAAGTCAGCAGGAGCAGCGTTACGAGCATGGAAGGCACATGCAGTTTCCGGAGCGCTGCAGCCAGACTGTCGATGGGTGTCGTCGCGATCAGCAGAAAGGATGCCATCAGACAGAATACACCCTTCATCATGAGCGTAATCATCGAGACAACGCCGCCGGAAACAGGCAGCGTCCCGATATACAAAAGCGGCGCCCTGTCGAATATCGGATTGAACAGCCCGACCGCCATGACAAGCGGCAGGACAATCCGCAGCTTGTAGAAACAGACACGGACCGGTATCCCGCTGATTTGAAACAGAAGCACCGGCCAGAGTACCATCGGAAGCAGCCTTCCGAAATCATATTTAGAAAATGAGACCACGGTCAGAATATAGACAACCGTACAAATGAGTTTGGCGGCTGCATTCAGACCGTGGACCGGAGAATGCCGCGCGGCGAGACTGTCCATAGCGGACAGCTCGCGCAGCGCTTTGTTCATTTTGTTCATAATAAATCCTGTCTGACTGAAACGTATCCGGCGCGGCAATGCTTTATTCAGACGCAGTCTGATGGTTCTTTTTCCGGAAGAATCCGCCAAGTATGCAGATCAGCACCGCTACAGCAGCAACGATCGCAGATCCGACAATACCCGAAACGGTCGTTCCGGCCGCACTCTCACTGCCTTTAAATGCATAATCCGGCAGGAAAGAGGTCTTTTCCTGAATCCCTGCAGCCGTATCTGCAGCTGCACTCTGCACGCCGAAGTCTTCTTCATCCAGTCCCATATTGGCAGAATATCCGCTCTCCTGATTGCCGAACAGCGCCCACTCAAGACCGTCCGGATTGCTGCTTGCCAGCAGGCTTAATCCGCCTCCGACAACCAGTGCGACAACAGCCAGTGTCACAACGACACCCTTCAGCGAACGCTTTCCGTCATGTTCTCCGGCAGAAAGCTTCACATCCCGCAGGAGTTCCGGCCGGGATGCATAAACATAGTTCAATACCGCGGCCGTAATCAGACCTTCTACAAGTCCGATCGCCAGGTGAATCGGCTGCATCAGTGCGCAGAACGCACCGAACGGCAGTTCCGTAATACCTGACAGACTGGTCTCAAGAACGACTGAAAATGCGCCCATCTGCAGTGTCACAATACACCCGATGACAGAAGCCAGCGTAATTCCCGTACGCCGTGCAGCCGTTCCCGCGGAAAATCTCTTACTGCGCATCATCGGCCGCCAGATCAGGTAATACCCCACAAAACAGCCGTAAAATGCCATGTTCCAGACATTGGCCCCCAGAGCCATCAGTCCTCCGTCGGCAAAAAAGAGACATTGTATCGCCAGGATCACAATCATCGACAGAAATCCCGCCTGTGGTCCGAGCAGCGCCGAAAGCAGCATGCCGCCACACATATGTCCGGAAGAACCCGTTCCGGGAATTGTATAATTGATCATCTGTCCGGCAAAAACCATTGCTGCAGTTACAGCCATTAACGGAAGTTTCTGCGGATCATCCTCTTTCTTCAGCTGATGAATCGACACGCCGGCCGCTGTGCCGGACGCAGCATACATTGTTGCTGCCACTGCCGGTGCCAGCAATGCGTCTGCCATATGCATAACTTCAGTTCCCCCTCTTCCGTTTTATTAATTATGCTGTTAGCTTTATCCTAGCAGAGTATAAAAACATCGGGAAGCCCCTCGGGGGGTTATCTTTTTCCCGTCTTTATGTTATACTTCTTCAGATATTCTTCGCGGCAGAACCTGCAGTACCTATATGATTCATAACTGCACCGGTCCGGCCCGGCATCCCCGCAAAAACGACAAACAGGAATTATATTTATGAGTACACATGAGCACAGTCATCCCCATACACACGAATCCGATCACAGCCATCCGCATGACAGCGACGCTGTCCAGACACACGAATCTGATTACACACATACACAGCCGCACTCACATCATCACACACACAGCGACGAGGAGAAGAAAGCGATCCAGAACCGCCTTTCACGGGCCATCGGACACCTGAACAAAGTCAAGTCCATGGTGGAAAATGACGCCGACTGCAGCGAAGTGCTGATCCAGCTGGCTGCCGTGCGCAACGCAATCAACAACACCGGCAAAGTGGTTCTCAAGAATCACATGAACCACTGCATTGTACATGCGATTGAAGACGGGGACACGGAAACCATCGAGGCACTGAATCACGCAATTGACCAGTTTATGAAATAACAATGACAGGATAAAAACCGGAACACGGCAAATTCAATCTGCTATGTTCCGGTTTTTAAATTGTGGCCGGCCAAACTGCCGCCTATCAGTATCCGCTCTCTGAATCCTCTTTGACAACTGCGCCTTCCGCGCGGTTCGGGTGAACCGCAGCATGCGCCAGATCGATTCCGAAGATAACCGCGAGAGCGATACAGATGATGAGCAGTACCCTCTGTTTGATCTTCATAATCAGAAAGTCCAGGATCGGCGCGACCAGATAAACCACCAGCGTGCACAGGATGCCGAATGCCAGAAGACCTTCCGCACAGACTCTTCCCTGGATATTCAGGAAATATCCGTCATAAGACCACCAGCGCTCATGGAATTTCGTCTCCAGCATCCATCCCCCGAAATACTCCAGGATACCGCTGACGATCATTGCCGCAAAAAACTCCTGCACCGGATTTTTCCGGAACCGGCTGCACAGTATCAGTACAAAGACGCCGCCGAAGCCATAGATCGGAATCCATGGTCCGTACAGTGTTCCTCTGTTTACCAGTTCGCCGAAATTCATATAGTGAAGCGCCACTTCCCAGAACCATCCGATCACAGAAAAGATGATAAAGAACAGGAACAGCGTCCAGGGCGTATAGCTGCGCAGGAATGAAAAATTGCCCTGCTTTTTGATGCCCTTAATCGCCCGCTGCGGATTCAGGCGCTGCGGATATGCGAGACCGTCCATACTCTGCTTGTAGGCCTCAATTGCCAGGACACGGCCCTCCTGGTTATCATACTGCCTTTTGCTCTCGAATGATCCGATCCAGATGCTGAACCAGTCTGATAAAAACTTCTTTGCACCTGTCAGGACGGTTCTCTCTTCGTAGATCAGTGTAATCTCATCGACAACATCGAAATACGTCTCGAGCAGCGTAATCTTGTCAGCTTTTTCAAACAGATACTTATCAAAAAGGTTCTCTGTTCCTTCAACCCCCCGTGCGATTGCATCTTCACGGATCTTTGCATAGAATTCCGTACAGCAGGCAATCCGGTAGGACGCACCATATAAGAGGTCTGAAATACCGAACGTAACATAGCCGAGCACAATCCAGCCGAGCATTGTCAGATAATATTTAAAAAGCTCCATCTTATGACCGTCCATCATTCTGCGGGACAGCGTGATCGCCTCGGACGGCCTGATATCCGGATTTTCCGCTACAATGTACGGCACCGCAAAATATGAGAAAAACTTAATAAATCCGCCGATCACCGTAAGCGACCAGAGCATTGAAAAAAGATACCGGAGAAACATTGTAATGGATGCCCGGATCCATCTTCTGACCGCTGCAAAATGAAGCCCTTCCAGAAAGCTGACTTTTTCGTAAACACGTGCCTCCAGAAACAGCCGCCGTACAACTGCTGAATAGACATTTTTCAAAAAAATGAAACTCAGAACAAACACCAGCAATGAAATTACAGAGATCACAATACCGGCCGCCTTATCTGAACTGACAATTCCCCGGATTCCCTGTGCAATCCGCACCATCAGACGTCCCGATGAAACAGAATTAACCACCTGTGCCAGGACACCGCGCGTTCTTCCAAGCGTCTTGCTGATATCGCCCTCTTCCGCGATCTGTTCATCCAGCTCAGAGGCCATCTCATCGCCGCGCTGCAGATTTCCGGCCATCAGCTCATCAAAAACCCTGTCCGGATTCACAACAGGATCCCCTTTATCAAGAAAACTTCCCGGATTCTCCCCACCTGACGATTCATCTGCCGCCTGATCCGGGCTGCTTTCATCTGTATCCGAGAAATAAACGCGGAAGCCATCTCCCGAAAGCCCTTCCCTTGCCATCCTGAACTCAGTTCCGAAAAAAGCCATGACAATCATCAGGAATGTCAGCAGGAAGTAATGACTGCGTACAACCTTATGGCTTTTCTTTTTGAGTTCTTTCCGCTGTCTGAAAATCATATCTTTTTCCATAAATATTCCCCCTCATAGCCTCCTTTTACTGTAAAACGCATGCGCTGTCTATGCCGTGAATCCGGAATATGCTCTGAAAACATCTTTATTTGCAGTGCAGGTCAATTACCGTCACTTCGCTGTCCGTCCCGAGCCGCATCGGCGGCCCGAAATAGCCGACACCCGCGGTGACAATCGTCTGAACGCCGTCCACAACTTTGTACCCGTACCCGTTCTCATTGAACAGCCGGACGATCAGGTTGCCCGGAAACACCTGTCCGTTGTGCGTGTGGCCGCTTAGCACCAGATCCGCCCCTGCCGCGCCGAGCGCTGCGTATTCGATCGGCTCATGTTCCAGAACAATGACAGGTTTGCTGTGATCTGCCGCGGCCATCACTTCATCCGGCGCCATCCGGTCTGCTGTTCCGTCGCCGGCTTTCTCGCCGTCTTCACGTCCGACGATCTGGATTTTCCCGTCCGCAACGGTCACCATTTCTTCATCCAGAATGGTAAATCCCGCATCTTTGAAAAACTGAACCATCTCCGGCGGGCGGAATGCCTCCGATACCGGCGTCGTCGCAAATCCGATAAAGAGGTCTTCCTCACAGTCATGGTTGCCGTAGACAGCGTATACGCCTTCCTTTGCCCGGATTCCCCGCAGAATTTCCGCATAGGTTTCCGGATGCCGCAGCGCCTGATACGAACTGGTGAAAATATCGCCGGCAACCAGCACAACATCCGGATTCTGTGCGTTGATCAGATCAACCATGCGCTGTGTGAGCTTCAGGTGTGAATTGGAACTTAAGTGCAGATCTGCGATCAGCGCAATCCTGAGATCTGCCGGCTGCGAGGTGCCCGCTTCTGCCTTTTTATCGATTGTCACATCAAAATGCTTCAGCACCGGCCGCTGCGCATGATACATCGCGTAACCTGTCAATCCCGCTGCACAGACAAGCGCGAGCAGCAATACCATCCCACTTCCACTCCCTTCTGCTGTTTTGCGTTTCTTTGAAAACCTTCCGGTCAGACGAAAAATCAACAGCCATAACAGCAGGCAGGTTCCATAACCTGCAAAAAACCCAAACCATACGTTCCCGGCCCCCTGAATCTGATACTTGAACCGGCAGGGCGGAAGATACGTTCCGAGTGGTTCCATCAGCTGCAGAAGTACAAAAACAATCCCTGCAGTGATGCGCAGAACTTTCCGCGTTCCCTGCCTGTGCACAGAATGCCGGATACACAAATCAGTCAAAAATAATACCAGTACAGAAATTACAAGATATGATGCCAGCACATATTTCGTCATGAAAACCCATTCTCTCTTTCTGTTCTTGATTAAAAGTTCTTTATTTGATCTGCGGAAGTCTGCAGGTAAATGTGATTTCCCCGTTTTTCCACGAAACCTGTATGGTACCGCGAATCGACTGCAAAAGGCTTTCCACGATCGACAGCCCGATCCCGTAACCATTCTTCTGATGGTCCGGCGCTTCCTGCTCCGTAAATGTGCGGGCTTCATCCTCCCTGTAAAACCGCTCGAAGAACCGGCTGTAGTCCACAGATTCTCCTGCAGCATAGGTATTCGACACCGCCAGGACCGCTGCCTTCCCGCTTCTGGAGAGTCCGACCCGGATTGTGCCGCCCATATCGCAGTATTTTACCGCATTATCCGTCAAAAGAGACACCAGCTGACGGATTTTGCTTTCGACGGACCGCAGGATGACCGGATCCTCAATCTCCATTTCCAGCTGTTTGCCGTCACCGGCTGCAACCGCGGCAAATGATTCAGCCGTTTCCCTCACAAACGGCGCGATATTCAGCTCTACCAATTCTCCTGTATCGACCTCCTGGGCGCGCACAATCCGGACCAGATTGTTGATCAGACCATTCATCCGCTCGACCTGGCGCATCGTGGACTGTGTCCACTCGCTTTCGCCGCAGATCATCTCCTGCATCTCAGTATTTGCACTGATGACCGCAAGCGGTGTCTTCAATTCGTGACTCGCATTGGTAATAAACTGCTTCTGCCGCTCGGCGTTATCGATCTCAGCGCGCACAACATCCGTTGAGAAAAACCGCATCAGGAAAAATGCAAGCACCGTTCCGAAGCCGAGCAGAAGCAGCACCGCAAACTGAATTCTGTGTGCAAATGCAACCTGCGTCGTCCGGTCCAGATAAATCACAATCTTTCCGCCGGTATTCCGTTCTGCCACGCAGTAATAATAGCGGCCCAGATTACCGAAATCCCGAAACCTGTTCAAAGCTGCACGTGCATATTCCTCCGCTTCTTCTTCATCGATGTATGCGATATGAGACGCTTTTACCTCTTCGACTGCATTCTCCTCATCAAACAGAACCGAAAAATACCGGGTCGTGTAGAAATAATCCGGCGATTCACCGAAGAAGCTGTCGAGTCCGAAGATTCCGCGGAGGCTCCAGTCAATGTCATCCTCTTTTCCCTCAAAGTAATACGCTTCTTCTCCCTGTTCCGCTTCATCCTCTGACAGCAGCGGAATAT
>JAFRGW010000136.1 GCA_017433615.1 Eubacterium sp. | reverse complement strand
GACATGTGCATCAAGAACATCCTTCCGTTCATGGCATTTACATCCACACTGCTCGGTATCATCAGTGCGTCAGGTCTCGGCGATGTTATCGCAAATACGATTGCTCCGCTTGCAGGAACACTTCCGGGCATGCTCGTAATCTCCATTATTTGTTCGATCCCGATTCTTTCCCCGATCCTGGGACCGGGCGCGGTCATTGCTTCGGTTGTCGGTGTTCTGCTTGGTCAGCAGTTCGCATCCGGCGCAATCCCGCCGCAGTATGCACTGCCTGCACTGTTCGCGATTGATGCTCAGGTCGGCGGCGACTTTGTTCCGGTAGGTCTTTCACTTGGCGAAGCAGAGCCTGAAACCATCGAACTCGGTGTTCCGGCAGTTCTGTTCTCCCGTCTGATCACAGGACCGCTTGCAGTTATCATTGCATTTGTTTTCAGTATCGGTCTCTACGCTTAAGCGCCTGGTCCGTTTGAAAGAAAGGAGGGCACTATGAAATATCATGCAGAAGTAACCGGATGGGGAGAGGACGCTCTGGAATTTCTTTCAGAAGATATGAATTTCATCGTGATTTTCAATGACAACGCGCCGGCGGAGTTGAAAGAGATCGTGATTCTCCACACGATCACGCAGCTTGGTGAAGATCCTGCGCCGGGAGATACCCTGATTCTGGGTGATAAGGTGTTTGATATCACAGCTGTCGGAGAAGAGGCAAAGCATACGCTCAGAACACTTGGCCACTGCACATTCAATTTCAACGGGGGCAGTGAAGCAGAACGCCCCGGAATGATCATGGTAAAGGGTGATGAGCCGCTCACAGCAGAAGATGTAAAAGTCGGAATGCTGATCGAAATCATTTAAAAAGGTTGATCGAAAACATTCCTGGCCCGAAGATTCCGATCAACCACAACATAAATGTGCTGGCTGCACATCTGCGGTCAGCATAACACAGAACTCACATTAATCCAAGGAGGAAATACATTATGCTGAACATGAACCGTAAACTTGAAAAAAGAGAAGCAGAAGGCAAAATCATCAAAACCGGTATTGTCGGCGCAGGACAGATGGGCCGCGGCATGGTTACACAGATGGTCCTGATGAAAGGCATCACACCGGCGATCGTTTCTGATATCCTGATTGATAATGCAGTCAATGCATTCAAATATGCAGGCGTTACTGATGACCAGATCGTAGTTGCCAACACAATCGAAGAGGCAGATGCAGGCATCGCTGCAGGCAAGTATGTAGCATGCGCAAACGCAGATTTTATTTCCCAGGCAAAAGAAGTTGAGTGCGCGATCGACGCGACAGGTGTGCCGGATGTCGGCGCTAAGGTTGCAACAGATGCGCTTAAGAATAAAAAGCATGTTGTCATGCTGAACGTTGAGACAGACGTCGTTATTGGACCGTACCTGAAGAAGCTCGCAGAAGACAATGGCGTTATCTATACCGGATCTGCAGGCGACGAGCCGGGCGCAGTTATGGAGCTGTATGACTTCGCTACCGCTATGGGCATGACCGTAGAAGTCATGGGCAAGGGCAAAAACAACAAGATCGACTACGACTGCAATCCGGACACTGTCCTCGAAGAGGCAACACGCCGTAAGATGAGCCCGAAGATGCTCTGCGCATTCAAGGACGGCACAAAGACCATGGTCGAGATGACAGCAATGTGCAACTACACAGGTCTGCTTCCGGATGTAATCGGCGGACACGGCCCGAAGACAGCACCGGGAACAGAAGGCGTCAAAGAACTGAACGAAATCTTCAAGCTGAAAGAGGACGGCGGCATTCTGAACAGCCACGGTGTCGTTGAGTATGTAAACGGAATCGCACCTGGCGTATTTGTTACCGTTTCTACCAAAAACGCAGAGATCGCTTATCAGATGAGCTACCATTCAATGGGACCCGGACCGCTCTGGACTCTGTATCGTCCGTATCATCTCTGCAACCTTGAGACACCGCTTACAGTCGCAAAAGCAGTCATCGACGGAGAAGTAACCTGTGTCGCAAAAGACGGCCTCGTAGCAGAGTGCATCACACGTGCCAAGATCGACCTCAAGGCAGGACAGACCATCGACGGAATCGGCGGATACACAACCCACGGCTCAATCTGCTCCGAAAAAGAAGCAACTGAGAAGGGTTATGTACCGTTTGGCCTCGTAACAAACAAGGCTGTCATGAAGCAGGATGTCAAGAAGGGCACACTGATTACATACGATATGATCGATCTTGACAAGACAACACTGATCTATCAGCTCAGAAAAGAACAGGATGCAATGTACGGAAAGTACGTACTTTAATTACAACTGCTAATCAATAAAATACCTCTTAATAATTAATGCAAACAAATCAGGGGGCTGCCGCATTATCAATTTGTGTGGCAGCCTCTTCGTGTTTATCTGCGTACACAAGTGTAGTTTAAGTGAAAAATTGTTGCCATGTGACAATAATCATTGTAAAATCTTTCACGGATATAGTTCCTGTAACGTGCCTGGATACGTAATAAATACATCAGAATGGAATATTCTTTATGTTAGATATACATATCTGTGATGATGAGAACTTCGAACGGGAGAAAACAAAAGAAATACTGAATGCCTTTGCGCACGATCATCAGATTCAAATCAGGGTGTCCGTGACATCGTCCTTAAAAGAACTTGAGCAGCATATCTTTTTGGAAGGAAATAAGCCGGACATCCTTTTTTTGGATATTGAGTTTGATGAGGAGCAGGAGACCAGTATCCGGCTTGCAGAGAAGATCGGCCGGGAGCTGCCATCCTGCAGCATTGCCTTTCTGACCAATCATCTTTCCTATGCGACGGATGTCTACACTGCCAATCATTTCTATTATGTGATCAAGGGTGAACTGGAATCGAGACTGGATGCGATTTTGAAACGCTATTATGAACGCAGCCGGAAGATTATCCTGCATACAAAAAAGATGGAGTGGTGTTTCGAGTCAAATGACATTATGTATGTCGAGCGGGCCAGGCGCTGCTGTTATGTTTTTCTGGCGGACGGGGACAGCAATAAAATTTCTCTCGGATTCGAGCAGGTGGCAGCAGAATTCGACCAGCCCATGTTTATACGCTGCCATAACAGCTTTCTCATCAATCTGAATTATCTGCAGCAGTATTTATCGGACACGTTTGTTCTGAAGAACGGGAAAGAAATTCCAATCAGCCGTTCCTACCAGAAAGCCTGTCATCAGGCATTTCTGAAGTGGCAGGAAATCTGGGTATAAGATGAGGCTTGAAGGCCTTCATGAAAAGTTGGTTTCAAAGCGTACGAATGGGGAAATTGCGGAGTTATAACAATGTATAGTATCTGGTGGACAATGGTTCCGTTTCTGGCAGCGCTTCTGGCTGCCTTTGGAATCGTAAGATATCGCATACATGTCGGGCGGCTCGCGCTGAAAGAGGAAGAAAAGCTTCTGGCCGGTCAGTTTGCACTCCTGCAGAAAGAGCAGGAAGAAATGAATGACATTAAGGTGCAGATGACCGAGGAGATTCATCTGTGGAAACAATCCCGGAAGGAATGTTCCGAACGGATCGAATTATTTCAAAATGATATTTTATCGGATATGGAAACAGGAGAAGAACGCTGCTTCTGGCAGGATGCGCTGCTCAATCTGACGTTCCTTCACAAGCTGGACGAGTGCAGAAGCCGGGACATCGACGTGACGCTGGAAGGGTTCCCGCAGGAGGGGATTCCGGCGCCCGATGCAGGGTATATGGAATTGAGCAGTTTAATGATCAACCTGTTTGATAATGCCAGGGAAGCCTGCCAGCTCATTCCGGAGAAAGAAGACCGCCGGATTGTGATCAGGGTTCGCAGAGATGGCGGCAGACTTTTCATTTCTATGGACAACAGCTGCAATGACCGTTCCAGACAGCGAAGCGGAGCAAAGACCTGGAAGAAAGATGCCGGGGAACATGGAATCGGTCAGGATATTATCAATGATCTGGTCGACAGTATGAAAGGCCGGATCAAAAGTGAGAGACGGGAAAATGTCTATCATGTGGAACTGATGCTGCCGGCCGGCAGGGGAGTATGATTGAAATGTCCATGACGTATTTTTGGGGGTTTCTGCGCCATATTGTACCTATGATTCTTACGATTGCCGGCTTTTGTCTGTTTACCGTCAGACGTGAGGGATGCGAGAAGAAATTTTTTCTGACGATTCTGGTTACCGTTGCGCTGGAATATGTAATTTATTACTTCATGCTGGCGGGAGATGCAGGTGTGCAGGGTGATGCGATCTCAAAAACCCTTACGATCATCATGATCAGTCTCCAGATCTTCTGGGGCGGATTGTATGTGTATGGAGGATGGTCCAGAATCGGGATCTATATTTTCACGACAGATATGATTCTGGGCATAACGGATAGATTATACTGGACGACGTGGCAATATTTCAGCCACCGGCCATTAGAACGGGATCTGATCTATTTTAAAGATTATTCCGTTTATGACCCGAGTATGTTTTTCTATTATCTGGTGGATTTCCTGATTATTATTCCGATCCTGATCGGCGGGTATAAGCTGCGGAACCGGCCGCTCAGACCGGCCTGGCTGTTTAAAACAGCAGTCATTATCTATCTGGTGCTGGGAAGCACTCCGATAATGAGCAGGCCCGGATTTGAGGGGTCATTCGGATATATGGCCATACTGGTTGAAGCTTTCTGGGTACTTCTGTTTCTCCTCCTGCTTTTGACTATGTATATTACTGTGACGCGTGAAAATCAGCGGATCCTCTACATCAGAAGGATGGTGGTGGCAGAGCAGAGCCAGCTTCTGATGCTGCAGAAAGAGAAGGTGCGCCGCCTTCGGCATGATCTTACGAAACACCTGAGCAATCTGGAATATATTCTGGAAAAAGAACCCGGTTTACGTACGGATTCTGCTCTTCTGAACTACCAGGAAAAATTGCGTACAAATGTAGAATGGATGAAGGGTGAATTTTTTTGTGGATCATCCGTTCTGAACCTCTGTTTCGAACAGGTGAAGCGTTACTGCGATGAAAGAGGCATTGTTCTGGATGTTATTTTAAAACGTCTGAATTATGCCGGATGGTCACAGGAAGATCAGCTCATGTTCGGCATGCTGCAGTTTAATCTTCTGCAGGCCTTTGGTGAATCGCGCTCGATTGCAGCTGTTCACTATGCCGGGGACTGCCTGTTGGGGCAGAATATCCTGCGCGTTACGATGGCTGCCGGAACGGATGGCGGGAATGCCGCGGACATTGCCGCCGGAACTGCCCCCGAGATCGTTGGAACCGCCACAGCTGCCGGTCAGAATAAACATGGTCTGGCTGACAAGGCGAAGGACGAGAAGAAAAACAGGAAACTTGTCTCCAATCTGGAAAAGGATATCCAACTGGTCCTTTCAAGGTATGAAGGCGGGCTGGAGCGCGAAGAGCATAACGGGCTTCCGGCGTATGTGATTACCTGGAGAGACCGGAGTGAGTCCGGAAAGAGCGACTGATCAATGGGCTGACATACAAAGCATTTTATTGCTTCGTGTGTCAGCCTCTTTGCCGGCAGAAGAATCGCGGTGTACGAAAAAGAGTACTTTTTGCACCAATCATCAAAAGCGTGTGTATTGTGAAATGTTACAATAAAAATGTCTTAACAATCTGCATGATCTGCCGGCTTTGCAAGGGCGGATTTGCAAAACAGATGGCAGACAGATACGTAAAGAGGTTTTACAAAGAGGTTTCACAATGAATACGCAGGAAAGAAAAGAATGGGAATTGTTTCTGGGTAAATTAGCAGAAGAGAAGAAGGAGACGCCAGGAGAAGCAGCGATCCGGACGGATCTTTGTCTGCAGATTCTCAGGATGTCGAAGCATGAACTGTTCGAGTTTTGTCAGGATATCGGATCAATACCGGGGCTTCTGGGCAAGCCTGATCTGGCAATGGACTGCGAGATGTGCAGAAAAGTATTCGGAGCCTGTACGGCAAAATACGGGGATGTCGATTTTAAAAACTGCGAAGAGCGCTTCTGGCGTTTTGCGGAAACAGGCGGCATGAAAGAAAAGGCTGTATGACCAGGCTTATAAAAGATAAGCGTTATAAAGGATAAATCTCATGAAAGAAAAGGCGGTGGCGTAATGATATGCTGCCGCTTTTGTATTTATGTAAGGAATTAGAGATAAATATGATTTTGCATTTTCTTAAAAAGAGTGTATGTAGTATAATAGTGTCAGATAATTTTCAGATAATTTTCAGATAAAGGAAAATGTGCAGGCATGTCATGTGCAGCGCAGCTCGCGCACGACCGTATTGTGCGATTTGCTGTATCCGGGGAGGAATGATCGGTGAATAAAAAATATCTGTATCTATGTCTGGGCGCGGCTGCGATCCTGCTCGGCATCATCTGTATTTTCAACAGGGAGGTGCCGCTCATTCTCTGCGGCATCGGGCTGCTTCTTTACAGTGTCAGCCAGCTGATTCACTGGAGAGAGCGGAGGAAAGCAGGTGCCGCAGGTGTTTGGTCACTGGCAGGCATGCTGGTTGCGGCGGGATTTGGAATTGAGATCCTGATCGGAACCCGGCTGGGTGAGACGGCAATCCACTTTCTGCTGATCAGCCTCTCGATCTGGCTGATCGCGGAAGGTGCGTTGGAGGTTCTGGGAGCTGTGATGTACCGGAGAGCAATGACATCGGTAGATCTTGGCGTCCAGGCACCCGGTTCTGTCTCGTCTCTGGTACTGGGTGTGATTATGATTGCGGTTGGTGTGCTGGGACTTATATTTCCGGTGTTCGCAGCATTTGCGGTGGAACTCTGGATTGTAGCGGAACTCATTGTTACGGGCGTCCGGATGATCTGGATGGCCCGGACTGCCGGTGCATTGGAGGAGAGCTGCGAATGAAGAACGTGAAAAGAGCAGTTGTACTAAGCGGCGGCGGGACGAAGGGCGCCTATGAGATCGGTGTCTGGAGAGCTCTCCGGGATCTTTCTGTGGATTATCAGATTGTGACTGGGACATCGATTGGTTCGATCAACGGCGCGTTGATGGCGATGGGTGATTTTGATAAGGCGGAGCAGATCTGGCGCAATATGGTTATGGTGGATCTGATGAGTGAACCCGAACCGGAGAAAGGTTTTTGGCGGACACTTGTCGAGAAATTTTTTCCGACAGTAGAATCCCGCAGAAAAAAGCTGATCGACGGTGCGGTGGACAATGCCCCTTTCCGGGACTTTGTAAATAAGCATATCGATGAAGAACAGGTGCGCGCATCAGAGGTGGATTATGGTCTGGTAACGGTGCGCGCGCGTGACCGGAAACCCTTTCTGCTTCCCAAAGACAAGATTCCACAGGGGCGGCTGAAAGATTATATCATCGCTTCGTCTTCGGTGTATCCGGTATTCCCGATGCACAAGATCGGGACGGATTACTTTATCGACGGGATGTACTACGACAACCTTCCGATCAAACTTGCCGTTTCAATGGGTGCAGAGGAACTGATCGTGGTAGATCTTCATCAGAAACCGCAGCATCCGGAATTTGCGGGGCGGGCCAATGTCATCTATCTGACGCCGTCCAAAGATCTGGGCGGGATCCTCGCATTTGACCGGAAGAAGATCTATGAAAATCTTGAGATGGGGTATTGTGATACGATCCGGAAGTTTTCTGTGGGACGGGGATGAAAAATTCTCAGACTTTTTATATATAGAGTTTAAAATGTTTCGAAATTGTTGGACATTTGGCAGACATGGCATGTTACTCTGTACTCACAAAAGATAAACAACACAGCAAACATAAAAAAACAGAGCTTACAATATTTAAAAGGAGGATACAATCATGACAGATCTGAACAAAATGAATGCACAGGAACTCGAGCAGGTAACAGGCGGAAATGACGGATACATTCAGGCATCCTGGCGCTGGGTAACCGTTACCGGAACAAAGAACTATCTGGCAATCAGAAATGAAGCAGCCTATGATTCCAGCAATGAAATCGGCGCACTCCACAATGGCGACCGCATCCAGATCCGCGATGATCTCCGGAACGGCGCATATGTATGGGCATATGCAAGCCAGCTCAATCTGGAAGGATGGGTCAACGGCAATTACGTAAGATAAAACAGTATGGAGACAGGGGACGGTTCTCTGTCTCCTTCTGACCAGAATCTTTTTTCGGATGCATATTCCATACAGCTCAGATAGAGTTGGCTGCTTTGGAATATGCATCCTTTTATCATTCCAGATGAAAAAGAGACAGAGAACCGTCCCCTGTCTCCGTTGGAAAGAGGTACGAAAATGAAAAAAAGACGAAGTTATTTGATGTGTGTGGTTGTGATGAGTTCCTGTCTGATGGTGGCCGCATGCGGCGGCAGACAGGAGGGTCAGGCGGCTCAGCCGCAGGAGCAGGCGGTGGCTGTTTCATCTGCAGAAGAAGCAGTTCCGGATACGAATTCTGTGGCTGATTCGATGGCAGAAGTGGTTTCCGGGCAGGACAGCAGCGGGACATCTGCAGAGAGCCGGGAAGAAGAGCCGGTTCAGGCAGATTCGCAGGCTGCAGCGGAAGGTTTTACATATGCGGATCTAACCGGTATGGAGTTTTATTTTTCCAGCGGCGCAGGCGGATGGGCCACTACGATGACGATCAATGCAGACGGCACATTTTCCGGGAATTTCCATGATTCCGATATGGGAGACACAGGGGAGCAGTATCCGAATGGGACGCTCTATTACTGCGATTTCGACGGAAGCTTTGGAGAACTGGAGCGCGTAGATGACTATACTTACCGCACAGAATTGAAAGAGATTGATTTTGCCAATACGCCGGAGACGGAAGAAATCAAGGATGATATCAGATATGTTTATGCGACAGCTTACGGTCTCGACGATGCCGAGGATCTCTACTTCTATCTTCCGGGGAAACCGGTGAGCGATCTGCCGGGAGCGTATGTTTCATGGGTTCAGGTGGGGCCGGAAATTGAGAAAAACGGATGCCTCACGATCTATGGACTGTATAATGAGAAGGCGGAAAACGGGTTCGGCGCTTATCCGGCATATGAAGAAGATGCTGCAGAGAGCACCGCTGCCGTGGAGGAAGGATCCCCGGAGAGCCAGCCGGCTGATCAGATCAGGCAGCATGTTGAAGAGGTCCAGAAGCAGGCAGACGAACTCGAAAAGAAACTGGAACAGGAA
The DNA here is from genome assembly GCA_017433615.1 of Eubacterium sp. Taxonomy (GTDB): domain Bacteria; phylum Bacillota; class Clostridia; order Lachnospirales; family Lachnospiraceae; genus CADBRN01. The sequence goes on along the minus strand of JAFRGW010000136.1, from coordinate 37,992 downwards.
GACCTGAACCAGATGGAAATGAATCAGGTGTCAGCCGACCTGTATAAACTCTGGAATGATGAGCTCAATGATATCTGGCAGTATCTGAAAGCAAATATGCCGGATGAGGAGATGCAGAAGCTTACAGAAGAAGAACGTGCGTGGATCAGCAGCAAGGAAGCACAGATTGCCGAAGAAGGGAAGCAGTATGAAGGCGGAAGCATCAGACCGCTGGCAGAAAACAGCCTTGGGGCACAGCTGACCAGAGAACGGGTATATGAATTGCTGGAATATGTGTAAATAAAAACAGTGGCAGATGCAATAGAAATAATAACAGCAGCGCGAAACAGCGGCCATAAAAGGCCGCTGTATTCTATGCAGAAAATGACATTTATGATATGCTTTCATCTGTAAATCGTTTACATATCCGGGTGATCCTGCTACAAGGAGCAAATCTATGAGACTTACAATGCTTGGCACAGGAAATGCGCTTGTCACAGAATGCTATAATACCTGCTTCATGCTGGAAGATAACGGGCAGTTATTCATGGTGGACGGAGGAGGCGGCAATACCATACTCCATCAGATTAAATATGCAGGATATGACTGGATGGATGTGCGGCATATATTTACGCGCACAGAGAGGTGCTGGATCTTATCCGCGATCTGGCGGGAAAACTGCTGCTGAAGCGTGAGGCTGCTTTTATCGACGACAGACTTCATCTGACAGCGGTCACTGACGGAGAGACCAAGCAGATCATCGGGCATGACGTCACGTTCTTCGATATTCAGTCCACGAAGGCGAAGCAGTGTGGGTTTCGGATGGAAATCGCCGGCGGCAGATTTCTTACCTGCTGCGGTGACGAACCGCTGACGCCGCCCGTGGAGAAATATGCAGAAGGCAGTGCGTGGATGATGCACGAGGCATTTTGCCTGTACTCCCAGGCAGACATCTTTGACCCGTACGAGAAACATCACTCTACCGTGAAGGATGCCTGCGAACTGGCGGAGCGGCTCGGCATCGAAAACATGCTTCTCTATCACACGGAAGACAGGAATCTGTCAGACAGAAAGGTACTGTACCGGGAAGAAGGAGAGAAATATTATCACGGAACATTGTGGATCCCGGAGGATCTGGAAGTGATAGAAATACATTAAAGGAGAAAAAACAGCGGCAGATACGCTGAAGCAGTACAAAGGAGAAAGCAGAGAATGATTTTATACCATACGGGATTTCTGGAAATACGGCAGCCGGATATTTACCGGGGACGCAAAAATGCCGACTTTGGGCAGGGGTTCTATCTCACAGCGGACCAGGAATTTGCCCGCAGATGGGCAAAGGACAGAGATGGTGAACAGGTAATTCTCAACACGTACGAGCTGGATACGGAAGGCCTGCGCATACAGGAATTCTGCCGGGATGAGAAATGGTTCGCGTACATCTCCGGGAACCGGGCCTGGGAACCGGATGCGTCGGATGCAGATGTGATCATCGGCCCGATCGCAAACGATACGATTTACGATACGTTCGGAATCATCACCAGCGGCGTTCTGGCTCCCGAAGAGGCGATGCGGCTTCTGATGATTGGTCCGGAATACCGCCAGATCGCGCTGAAGACAGAAAAAGCAGCGTCCCGGCTCAAATGGCTTTCTGCAGAAGTCATAGAAACCGGGGCACTGAAAGAATACAGAGAAACTGTGCTGGCGGAACAGACTGCCTACCAGAAGGAACTGGCAGAGGCACTGGAAATTATTTCACCTTTATCTTAAATGTGACATTCTTTTTCTGCGGATTGTAATTCATGTCTCCGGCAGTACTGACCTGCACTTTAACAACGGAACTTCTTTATAGAAGTAAGGAAAAATGAAAACAGCGCTACCGGGCATATTGTGTTTCCTTCAGCGCAGCTTGTTAGTAATCATTTCATATTCCAATTCAGTATATCATATAATGTGAGTCAGTGGAGACGTTTCTCTCTGACTCATTGAAAAAGAGTCAAGGAGAAACATCCCCATTGACTCACGGCAGGAGACAGAGAACCGTCCCCTGTCTCCCACGTTGGACATGTGTTTGACACCGCGCGTTACATTGTGATCAGCAAAAAGATAACACACGACCGCATACAAAAAATAAGGCCGGATCACAGTGATAAGGAGGGTCAGACATGATGGATCAATATGTAATACAGAAAGTCAGAGAGTGCATCGCAACGTATTTCAATCTCAATGGAACCAGACCCTGCATGCAGGAAATGATCGAGTGGACCGGTGAATCAGCCGAGACAATCCGACAGGTCTATATGATTGACGCAGGGCACACCGGAAGAACCGTGCGGGCAATTGCTGCCTGATGGGAATGCAAGCCGGGAATAGCTGCCAGGAGTAGCTGCTGCAGTTATGCGGCAGCTATTTTTGACTTGTGTTTACTATATTTCCTTGTAAAATATAGTCAGGAAGAGCAGTATCCTGCCTGTCTGACCGGACAGCGCATCAATAGCAGCGGGATAAGATATACAAATAAAATACAGGAGGAATATTACATGAGAAAGAAAATAGCAGTTGTTTTATTTGCAGTTTTGACATTGGGACTTCTTGCCGGATGCGGCAGCGGGGCGCAAGGAAACAAGGAACCGGCAGGTGCGGCATCAGCAAGTACAGCAGCGGAAAGCACTGTGTCGGACAGCACGGCCCAGGCGGGCGCATCGTCCGCAAGTGCGGCATCGGCCGACACGACGGCGGGATTTGACCTCAGCAGCCTGAAAACCCTCGGCGACGCATTCGCACTGCAGGGCAAGGATGAAGACACCGAGCAGCGGGCATTCTACGAAGACAAATATATTTATGTGTTTACGGTTGACGGCGTGCCGTACCGTGTAATTGCGGATCTGCCGGCTGATATTTCTGAAAAGCTGTTTGCGCTGGAGTACGATGAGAATTATGAGAAAAATGAGATGGATCTGGTTTCCGATCTCGAAGTCGCAACGGCCGAGAACCTGAATGAGCAGATTCTCCCGCAGGAGGAACTGGATGCGCTGGTCGGCAAGACCGGACAGGAACTCTTTGATGAAGGCTGGCGGAGCGGAAGCTTCTATAATACGGAAAACCTGGAGGTCTGGCTGGAGTACGGGCCGTTCTCCTACACATTCCACTTTGACGGCAAGGTTGCACCGGAAGATGCAGAGGATTTTGATGTATATGAAGGTCTTGCGGATATGAAGGTACTCGACGCTGCCTTCGAGGGACTTGGTGATGCAACCTATATGGAGTGACAGAAATACCATGTTGAAAAAACCGGTTTTTATCGTCAATCTAATACTAGTTGTTCTGGAAGTGATCGCGCTGATCCATGATATTTCCGTCTTCGGCGCGGGGCTCTTTGTGTGGTACACGATCGACAGCAACGTACTGCAGCTTCTGGTATCCGCTGCAATTCTCGTGACCCTCTGCAGGGGCCGGGAAATCTCCAAAAAGCTGACAGCCATACATTTTGTCAGCGCGGTGGGACTTACGGTGACATTCCTGATCGCGGCATTTGTCCTGGCACCTGAGGGCGGCATTGCATATTATTTTCTGGAAAATGTGGCGCCAATCAACCATCTGATTGCTCCGCTGCTGTCAGTTATATCACTGCTGTTTCTCGAAAAATCTGAACTGCCGGGGAAAACAGTTGTTTTCCTGCCGGCTTCAGCAACGATGCTCTACGGCCTGATCTGTCTGTTTTTGAATGCAGTGCGTCTGATCGACGGCCCGTATTTCTTCCTGCAGGTCTATGACCAGCCGGCTTCTGTAATTGTCATGTGGTTTGCGATCATCGCAGTGCTTTGCATCGGACTGGCAGCCCTGTACCGGGTGGTCAGGGTGCTCATGCAGAAAAGATTTAGAAATTACAATACTGCAGGGTAAATACAATGGCAGATGATCGTATATAACGCGACAAAATCACAATTTACTAATAAAGACAGAAGTAGTGGAGTAATTATGAAACAGAAAACCATCGACCGCATCAGAAAATTCACAGAAGACCGCGACTGGGATCAGTTTCATTCACCGGCGAATCTCGCTAAATCCATCTCCATCGAAGCAAATGAGCTGCTGGAATGTTTCCAGTGGTCAGATGATAATTATAATCTGGAACAGGTGAAAGAAGAACTGGCAGATGTCATTGTATACTGTCAGGATATGCTCGATAAGCTGGGGCTGGATGTGGATGAAATCGTCAACAGTAAGATGGAACAGAACGAACGAAAATATCCTGTGGAAAAGGCCATAGGCAGAGCGGATAAGTACGATAAATTGTGATAATGCGCAGAATCGCAGGAGAAACACGCATGAATATTCAAATTTTCGGGACGAAGAAAAGTTCTGATACACGAAAAGCAGAGCGCTTTTTCAAAGAGCGCGGCATTAAGATTCAGTTTATTGATCTGAAAGAGAAGGGGCTCAGCAAGGGCGAATTTAATTCGGTGATGCAGGCTGTTGGCGGCGTAGATGCGATGATTGATCCGAACTGCAAAGACAAAGATCTGCTTGCGCTGGTCACCTACATTTCCGCAGATGAACGTGCGGATAAGGTAATGGAAAACCAGCGTGTCATTCGTCAGCCGGTTGTCCGGAATGGCCGTCAGGCCACTGTCGGATATGCACCTGACGTCTGGAAGACATGGCAATAATAGAATGAGATCGAAAACACAGCAGCAATAGAAGAGAATAGATTATGGGAAAATATGCAGAGAAGGCAGTTGCTCTTTTTAAAGAAGGGTTCAACTGTTCACAGTCAGTTTTCGGGGCATTTGCCGAAGATTATAATCTGGATCAGGATCTGGCGATGCGGATTGCAGCGTCATTCGGAGGCGGCATGGGCCGCATGCGGGAAGTGTGCGGAGCAGTTTCCGGTATGCTTCTGGTAGCAGGGCTTGAAACGGGTGCCGCAGTTGGTTCCGACAGAGAAAAGAAGGCTGAAAATTATGCGGAAGTTCAGGCGCTTGCGGAATATTTCCGTGCGCAGAACGGGTCAATTATCTGCCGCGAATTACTGGGATTGGATAAAGACGTCGGCAGCGAAACCGGTGACAGTGAAGCCAGCCGCAGTGAAACCGTCGGCAGCGGTATGTCCCATGTGCCGGAAGAAAGAACAGAAGCATATTACAGGAAACGTCCCTGCGCTGAACTGGTGAAGTGCGCAGCTGAGATATTGGAAGAACGCTACAAATGAGAGAACACTGCTATGAGCTTTGAAATACAAACATACGGGGAGCCGGATGCGGATACACTTCTGATTCAGATGGTGGATGATCATGATCTGGAAGTGATTGAAAATGAAGTCGCATTCATCCGGGAATTATCCGGAGGACCGCATTTTTGTCTGAAGACAGTTAAGGTGCGAAGCTGGAACCGTGATCTTTCACCATGGACGGCACCGGCGGTATTTGGCAGTGAAGATTTCGGAGATGGTGCTGCGGAATCACTGCAATTTCTGAAAGATACAGTTCTGCCGTGTCTGTCAGACAAGCGTGAAAAGTCTTTTGAGAAGATTTACATCGGAGGATACTCACTGGCCGGATTATTTGCGCTGTGGACGGGGTATCAGACGGATTGGTTTGACGGAATCGCTGCGGTTTCCCCTTCAATCTGGTTTCCGGATTTTACCAGATATATGATGGAAAACAGGATCAGAACAGATGCCGTTTATCTGAGTCTGGGAGACCGTGAGGAACGGACAAAAAATCCCGTGATGTCACAGGTAGGAGATAAAATCCGGGAGGCTGAAAGCATTCTGAAGAAAGAAGGGAAAGAATGCATTTTGGAATGGAACAAAGGGAATCATTTTAAAGAGCCGGATCTCCGAACGGCAAAAGGATTTGCGTGGTTGATGAACCGATAAAAACGGAGCAGTTAAGCCGAAAGACAATGCATCGCAGATGCTGGACGCATTGGAATGAAAGATATGAACTAAGGAGAAGCATTTAGGAATGTCGTGAATGCCGCGGGAGAAAAACGCGCGAATCAGCGATAAACAGGGCAAACAGATGAGTATACCAGATCGAAAGCGTATAACAGACTACATTAAAAAGAAATACGGTACGAAGCCGGAATATCTCTGGAAGCGATATCCTGATTATGCGGTCTTCCGCCACGAGGATAACAACAAGTGGTTCGCATTGACCGCAGGCGTTCCGGCTTCAAAGCTTGGGCTGCCGGGCAATGCTGTTGTTGATGTAATCAACCTGAAGATTGACGATCTGTTTTTCAGGGATATGCTGATTCAGGATGAGGGTATCTTTCCGGGATACCACATGAATAAGCAGCACTGGGTTTCTGTCCTGCTGGATGGAACAGTAAGTGAGCAGCGTGTGCGCGGCCTGATCGATATGAGTTTTCTGGCGACAGCTTCCGCCAAAAAGAAAGAAAAGGTGCGCCCGCCGAAGGAATGGATCATTCCGGCCAACCCGAAATATTACGATATAGAGCACGCATTTGATGATGCGAAAGAAATTGACTGGAAACAGGGAGCCGGCATCAAAAAAGGCGATACCGTTTATATGTATGTTGCTGCTCCGGTATCAGCGATCCTCTATAAATGCAAAGTCACAGAGACAGATATCCCGTACCGGTACGAGAATCAGAAGCTGACCATCAAAGCACTGATGAAGATCCGGCTGCAGAAGCGGTACGACCGGAAACGTTTTACCTTCGAAGTGCTGAAAGAGAAGTATGGTATTTATGCAGTTCGCGGGCCAAGGGGAATCCCGAATACCCTGAGCGCGGCACTGAAACGGCAGGTGGAGGAACTGTGAATAAGACAGTTATTATATACATAGCGGTAATTAATGTAATCACATTTTTCATCTTCGGAATTGACAAGTGGAAAGCAGTTCACAATCGTTGGAGAATCAGAGAAGCGGTTTTGTTTGGTTTATCGATCATCGGCGGCTCGGTCGGCGGGCTGCTGGCGATGAATACATTTCATCACAAGACGCAGAAACCGGCGTTTAAATATGGGGTGCCGGTGATATTGATTCTGCAGATTGCGATCGTATGTTTTCTGACGTTTTACCTGAAAAAGTAGGAAAGACCGGAAGCCTTGTGATCAGGGATTATGCGATCCCTCTTGTACAGCAATTAAAAAATGCCGGTTACGGAGTTTATTATCTCTCCAACTATTCGAAGAAGGCGTATGATGAATGCGGAGAATCGCTGGCATTTATGCCATATATGGACGGCGGCCTTGTGTCTTTCCGCGTCGGTATGACAAAGCCGGACCCGCAGGTGTTCAAGTGTTTTCTCGACAGCTTTCACTTGGAGCCGGAGTCCTGTTTATTTATCGATGATACAGAGGAAAATGTCCGGGCTGCAGAGGCGCTGGGGTATCTGACGCCTGATTCAAATGGCGGATACTGGTCTAAGTATGTCGGAAACTGTGAGATTTACACAGCGAAAGTCAGTGCGGACGGGAAATGGTCAGTGCCGGTTTCCCTGCAGAATCTGGAGTAAGGATAATTAGAGTAAGGAGGGGAGATGCATGAAATTAGCAGCTTTATTGAAAAAGACCCGCATGCTGGCAGTTATGTTTATGCTGGCGGCGATTCTGGCTGTCACACCGCAGTCAGCGCAGGCGGCAGCAAAGATCAGCCGGAAAGCAGTCACGCTGGAAGCAGGAAAAACAGTGCGGCTTTCTGTTAAAGGTACAAAGAAAAAGATAAAATGGTCATCCTCAAAGAAAAGTGTGGCCAAGGTTAACAAAAACGGAAAAGTCACTGCATTAAAGGAAGGCAAAGCTGTCATCACCGCGAAAGTGGGTAAAAAGTGCCTGAAATGCAAAGTAACAGTCACGGCGTCCAGAAAAAAGGTTTATGCAAAATACAGGAAAGCGATCAAGAAGCTGGACTGGCCTACAGCTGTCTTTGCTGCCGTGGATATCGACGGAAATGGCATTAACGAGGTGATTGTCGAGGATATTGTTCCGAATGGGACCGATTTTCATCCGGAGCGGAAGGGCGTTATTTTATATTATAAGAGTGGACTGAAGCAGTATCAGTACGGCCCGGGACTCGACACATTCGAAGCAATCAATTCAAAGAAACAGCTGATTTTTGGCAGGACGCGTGGAAAAGCGATTACATCCATTTATTCTTTCTCTCGTGCGAAGGGTGTGAAATCCGTGACGAGTTTCTTCGCCCCGTATTTGTCGGAGGATGAGGCTGCGCAGATGGAAGCCACATACCTTTCAGGCTTAAAATATCCGAAATTCTATCCGGTATCATCTGCGAATCTGAAAACATACCTGAGCGGAAAAGGAAAAGCTACCGGGACTTCGGGCAGTTACGCAGATAAAGGATTGTCCAATCTGTAAATCGGCTGCGTTCAGATAATAAACTTCGGAGATTTTAGCACAGTCTTTGCGGCGCATGAGTGCGAGATCGGCAGGCGGTCAGGACATCTGAAGAAAAATTAACAAAACCGATTGCAGAGATATAGAAAGAAAATACAATGACAAATACGAAAAAACTGGCATTTGCGTCAGACTATATGAAAGGTGCGCATCCGGCAATCCTGCAGCGTCTGACTGAAACCAATGAGATGCAGACATCCGGGTACGGCGCGGATCCGATCACGGCATCCGCAAAGGACAGGATTCGAAAGGCCTGCGCATGTCCGCAGGCAGAGGTGGAATTTCTGGTCGGCGGCACCCAGACAAATGCAACGGTGATCGATGCATTTCTGCGTTCCTGGCAGGGCGTTGTCGCTGCGGAGACCGGCCATATCAGTCTGCATGAAGGCGGCGCGATTGAAGCGGCAGGACACAAAGTCCTCGCACTGCCGCAGGAAAACGGGAAGATCAGTCCGGAGGTACTCGGACAATACCTGTCGGATTATTGGCAGGATCCGAACCATCCACACATGGTCATGCCCGGTATGGTTTACATCTCACATCCCACAGAATACGGGACGCTTTACTCGAAAGCTGAGTTGAAAGAACTCCGGGAAATCTGTAACGCTTATCAGATTCCGCTGTATCTGGACGGGGCAAGACTGGCCTATGCGCTCGCCTGCCCGGAAAACGATGTCACGCTTGTAGACCTGGCATCACTCTGCGACGCTTTCTATATCGGCGGGACAAAATGCGGCGCCCTGCTCGGCGAAGCAGTCGTCGTGCCGGATCCTGACAGACTGCCGCATTTCTTTACAGTCATGAAGCAGCACGGCGCAGTTCTCGCAAAGGGGCGGCTGCTCGGCCTCCAGTTTGACGAACTGTTCCGCGATGATCTGTATCTGAAGATCGGCGAACCGGCTATCCGGGCGGCGGACAGGATCCGCGAAGGCCTGCAGCAGCAGGGATACCGTCTGTGCTTTGGATCACCGACCAATCAGGTATTCTGCGTCATGGAAAACAGACAGCTCGAACAGCTCGGAGAAACAGTATTATATGAATACTGGGAAAAATACGACGACACCCATGCAGTTATTCGGTTTGCGACGGACTGGGGAACAAAGCAGGAGGACGTTGAAAAACTGCTTCGGATGATCAGACAGCTGGTATGACGAAGGTTCTCCGTTGACGGGGCAGCTGGCATGACGAAGGTTCTCCGTTGACCGGACGGCTGGCGTAATGAAAATGCAATCAAGACTCCGGACAGCAGGGCGGCTTGCGTAATGCAGGCCGCTGTTTTCATGTCGGGCGGAAATGGTGCTCCGAATGAAATATATGAAGAAACCGGCATGCATACCGAAAGCGCATCTGTTGCATTTCACGTCAAAGCGCATTTATCATAAGGATATGGAGTCGACGCCATAACTGCAGCTGACAGGTATTAAAAACCCGGAGGTGGAGAACCATATGTATGATGTCAAGAATCTGAACATCTGGAAACAGGAGACAGGTCAGATAAAAGCTGATTTTCCGGGTCAGATATTTTCCGGCCGATTGATTCGATGGTTTTGCGAAGTGCAGAATAGTCGTTGTGCAGCAGCTCGTCCAGCGTGATCCGGTAATGCCGGGCGATCCGGTCAAGGATTTCGACGCGGTTCTGTCCGCGGCTGCCGCTTTCATTCTTCAACGCAGGATACTCGTGACTTCAGTCATGAGAGGAATGCGCAAAACAAATTCGTCTTCAACATGGGTTTAAAGCCGCGTTGAAGAATGAGCCTCCGGCGGCGCATGACGTCCAGTGGACGTCTGTTTCTGCGTCGACCGAAGCGAAGCGGAGACATCGCAGAGCTGCGCAGTGGAAGGCGCACAGAGTGCGCCGCGCAGCTCGCGCGTGATCGGAGATCACGATTTACCAGAGTGATTGTTTTTTTCGTGGCTTGGGAAAACCGATAAAATGTAGTAAACTATATAGGTAAGAAAGTTAAAATATTTCAAAATCAATTTCGATTGCGGAATGCAACGAGGATTTTATATGTGGAAGCACATAATGAAATGGAGCACTATAAAGACTACTTTATTCTTTGTGGAAAGCGGTTTGCACAGAAGGCAGGCGAGCTGTTTTGCTAAAGAACCGCTGCCATTGTAGATGATGCCGTAAGATAAACGGGAGTAAAATTATGAGTGATAATAAAAGAGAAAAGCGCATGGAAGATTTCGCCGGTGATGAAGTAGTCTGCCGTCTGGCAAAGCCGAGAAAGAAAGGACTCCTTTCGCTGATCTTCAGCAGATTCATGATCATTGCAGTTCTTCTCGTGCTGGAAGTTGCGCTGATCGTCAGTATTTACTTCTTCCTTTATGAGCATGTGAAAATCATACGGGCAGCGCTGACAATCTTTATGCTTGTCATGGAGATTTATCTGTTCAACTGTGACATCGATGCCTCCGGAAAACTGACGTGGATGCTGCTTTTGTCCATTATTCCGATTCCCGGTGCGATCATGTTTTTTTACACGCAGAGCAATCCCGGGCATCGGAAGATCATGGAACGTGAGGCGGAACTGATTAAAGAAACCAGAGCATATCTGGATCATTCTGAAGAAGTAATGGACGCGCTGGAGAAAGACGGGGGCGACACGGACGATTTGGTCAAATACCTCAATCACAGCGGCTGTTTTCCGGCATTTGACCAGACGAAGGTAAAGTATTTCCCGCTCGGTGAAGATAAATTCGAAGCGATGCTCGAAGAACTTGAGAAGGCAGAGCGTTTCATTTTCATGGAGTATTTTATCGTTGAAGAAGGATACATGTGGGGAAAGATTCTGGAGATTTTGCTGCGGAAGGCGGCGGAAGGCGTTGATGTCCGCGTGATGTATGACGGCATGTGCGAGATGTCCACACTGCCGCCGGATTACTGGAAACTCCTTGAGCAGCGCGGTATTCACGCAAAGCCGTTTTCACCGATTAAACCCGTGCTTTCCACCCACTATAATTATCGTGATCACAGGAAGATTCTTGTCATTGACGGAAAGACAGGATTTACCGGCGGTGTCAATCTGGCAGATGAATACATTAACAGGATCGAGCGGTTCGGTCACTGGAAGGATACGGCTGTGATGCTGCAGGGTGACGCGGTGCAGAGTCTGACGCTGATGTTCCTGCAGATGTGGAATATCGATGAAGAGAGTGCGGAATTTCTGCCGTATCTGGAAAGCGGCAGAGAAGAGCGCAGCGGTGTGACGGAACCGGTTTTATCAGGACCGCTGGACGGCTATGTCATCCCGTACTGTGACAACCCGATGGACAGCTACAAGGTCGGCGAGACAGTTTATATGGATATGTTGAACCGGGCCGGCAGCTATGTTCATATCATGACACCGTATCTGATCCTTGACGGAGAACTGGCGGGTGCCATGAAATATGCCGCACAGCGCGGCGTGGAAGTGAAACTGATTCTGCCGGGCATTCCGGATAAGAAGATGGCATTCGCCCTGGCCAAGACGCATTACCGCGAACTGACGGAAGCAGGCGTAAAGATCTACGAATATACACCGGGATTTATACATGCCAAGGTGGTTGTCAGCGATGATGAGAAAGCAGTCGTCGGCACGATCAATATGGACTACAGAAGTCTGTATCATCATTTCGAGTGTGCGGCGTATCTCTATAAAAATGAATGTATCGCTGATATCGAGCAGGATTTCCAGGAGACACTGGCGAAGTGCCGAAAGGTAACACGGGAGTCCATCAGGAAGGAGAAGATTTCCTATAAGTTGATGGGAAGTGTGATGAAACTGATCGCTCCGCTGATGTGAGGAATCAATGCATTTAGAAAATGTGTGACATCATAGCGTTCAGGTGGTAAAATACAAATACCAATTGCAGTATTGTGGCCAAATTGGATATGCAATTCATTGAATTTCAGAAGAAGGGGGAAAGGATGAAGAAATATTGGACTAAAAAAATGCTCGCACTCATGATTTCAGTTTCCCTGTTAGCCGGTTCGGCTCTGCCTGTATTTGCGGCAGAACAGGGGACAGATGCAGAAGCAGGAGATCAGGACAGATACGTGACAGAGCAGCTTACAGATTCCGCAGATGAGCAGGAACCTGCAGCGGAATCAGACGTGATTGCTGATACTGATGCTGATGCTGATACTGATGCTGATGCTGATGCGGCATCTGAAGAAGAAACCGTTATTGATGCGCGCACAGAACCGGAAACAGTCTATGAAGAAACTGCGGCTCCGGAAGAGATCACTGCCACAGAAGCAGGTGCGGCAGATGAAAGCGGGACTGACCCGGGTACGGGCGGTGGAGAAACAAATCCTGAAACAGGCGGTGAAGGCGAACAATCGGAGATCAAGGATATTTCTGGTGCAACTGTGACAGTAAATCCGGCTTCTGCTGTATACGACGGCAAGGCAAAGACACCCGCTGTCACGGTTGTCTGTGACGGAACCACGCTGACGAAGGATACCGATTATACAGTTGCCTACAGCAACAATGTCAATGTCGGAACTGCGACGGTAACAATTACCGGAAAAGAAGATCATTATACCGGAAGCAAGACGGCGACATTTACGATCACCCCGCGTGCAATCACCGGCGCAAGTGTCTCCGGTATTGCGTCAAAGATTTCCTATGTCTTCAATGGTGTTAAGCCGGTTCCGAAGGTAACACTTGGCGGCGTGACACTGAAATCCGGTACTGATTACACAGTCGCATATGCAAATAACACAAAAGTCGGCACTGCGACGGTCACGATCAGTGGTAAAGGAAATTACAACGGACAGATTCAGAAGAAGTTCACCATCGTGAAAACTGCTCTGAAAAAGCTGAAGATCAAAAAAATCAAGGCACAGGTCTATACCGGCAGGAAGATCAAACCGAATCCTGTGATCACACTGAATGGTGTCAGACTGAAAAAGGGCCGCGATTATACGCTGAAATACAAGAACAACAAGAAGCACGGCAAGGCGACGGTTATCATCACAGGCAAGGGCAATTTTAAAGGAAAAGTCAAAAAGACCTTTAATATTAAGAAAGCCACAATTGCGGATGCAGCGATCACCGGCCTGAAGAATAAGACGTATACAGGTTCTGCGATCACACAAAAGCTGACTGTGAAGCTCGCAAAGAAGACACTGAAATCCGGCAGAGATTATAAGATTTCCTACAAGAAAAATGTTTCGGCCGGCAGGGCGACTGTGACGGTCAAGGGAATCAACAATTACAAAGGATCCCGGACACTGACATTTAAGATCAAGAGACGATCTGTCAAGAAGGCTTCTGTCTCCGGACTTTCCGAACAGGCATATACAGGTAAGCAGGTCAGGCCGGATCTTACTGTCCGGGTGGGAGGAAGAACGCTCCAGAAGGACCGCGATTATACGCTGTCATTTGCGAATAATATCAACATCGGAACCGCAACTGTTACGATCAAGGGAAAAGGCAATTACAAAGGCTCTGCCACAAAGACATTTGAGATTAAGCGGCAGACGCTTGACAAGGCGACAGTGACAGTAAGTGACGTAACATATACAGGTTATGACCGGATGCCGAAAGCCAGGGTCAAGCTGAATGGCAAGACGCTGAAGGCTGCGACAGACTATACGGTGCGCTACTCCAACAATGTAGCGATCGGAACAGCATCAGTCACAGTGACCGGCACCGGGATCTATGCGGGTCATCAGACAAAGACCTTCATGATTCTTCCGCCGAAGGCACGGTTTGTCAATGTCCAGAATTCCGGCGCGGCAATCCAGGTGGACTGGCAGTTACCGGGTGATGGTTACTTATGCGAGGTCCAGTGGTCGACCGACAAGAATTTCAATTCAAATGTGGAAAAATTAACTTATCCGGGAACAAATACCCGTATTACGAACAGAACACTCAGCAATACCCATGTGCGGATTCGTACCGTGAAAATGGTGAACGGAAGGGCATATAACTCCGCATGGACCGTATGGAACTGATTTCTCGGGAAACAACTACAAAACATAAAGTGAATGATTTCTGCGGGAACCAATTTTGAAACTCGATGCAAAACATATGAAAGCGCGGAATTCCTGTCTGGAATTCCGCACTTTTGTTTCACGGTATTTTTCCGGGATTTCTGTGTTGCAAATCCTTTTGGGGAAACACAGGAACCCTCCTTTTGGTGTTTTCTGTGTTTTCTGCATCTGCCGGATGTTATATAATAGATGGCAGAAAGATCAGTTGAGACATCATTCGTGAGAGGTGAAGGGGTATGCAATACAGAAAAGATAAATACGGCAATGATCTTTCCGTGCTGGGATTTGGCTGCATGCGATTTACAAAAAAAGGCGGAAACATTGATATTGACAAGGCCGAGCAGGAGATCCTGGAGGCGTACAGAGCCGGTGTGAATTATTATGATACCGCCTATATATATCCCGGAAGTGAGGCGGCGGTCGGTGAGATCTTCGAACGGAATCATATACGGGAAAAGATCAATATCGCGACAAAACTGCCGCAGTATCTGATCCGGAATCTCAGTGCGGTTGATAAGTATTTCAACGAAGAACTTTCAAGACTCCGGACAACGTATGTGGATTATTATCTGATGCATCATCTGACAGATGTCGCAATGTGGGAGAATATGAAGCGCGTCGGTATTCTCGAATGGATCGAGGAAAAGAAGAAGAGCGGGGCAATCCGGAACATCGGATTTTCCTATCACGGGAATACGGATAATTTTCTCACGATCTTAAACGACTACGACTGGGATATGTGCCAGATCCAGTATAATTATCTGGATGAGGTCTCACAGGCAGGCGTCGAGGGACTGAAGGCCGCTGCGGCAAAGGGCATTCCGGTTGTGATCATGGAGCCGCTGCGGGGCGGCAAGCTGGTCAATATGCTGCCTGCGGAGGCGCGCCGGACGATGCAGGAGAGCGGCCGCGGATGGTCGCCGGCAGAGTGGGGGCTGCGCTGGCTGTATAATCAGCCGGAAGTTACAGTTGTCCTGTCCGGCATGAATTCCATTGAAATGGTACAGGAAAACTGCAGAACAGCATCGGAGGCACTTCCGGGACATTTTACAGACAGTGATTTTGCAGTCCTTTCGGCTGTCACGAAGAAAATCAATGAGAAGGAGAAAGTCGGATGCACCGGCTGCCGCTACTGCATGCCATGTCCGCAGGGGGTGGATATCCCCGGCATTTTCCGCTGCTACAATGCGATGTTTATTGAGTCAAAGGCGCAGGGAAGGCGGCAGTATTTCCAGACCGTCGGCCTGACCAGATCGCCTGCATTTGCGACACAGTGTATCCAGTGCGGTAAATGTGAGAAGCATTGTCCGCAGGAGATTCCGATCCGTGAGAAACTGAAAGAAGCAGACCGCGCCGTGCGGCCGCTTCCCTATAAGATCGGAATCAATGTAGCAAGGAAGTTTGTATTCAGGAAGCAGAAATAGGAGACAGGAGATGGAATTATTGTGGAACGGGCAGAAAGGAGAGGATGTTATGCTGGCAGGAAGATCAACATATGTGCATGACAATAAGTCATGCAGCAGGCAGTGCAGAATGTTGCGGCTGATGCGCGTGGCCGCGATCTGTGTGATGCTTCTGGCGCTGCTGATACCGGCAGTCCGCCCCGCCGAGGCCGGTGCGGCTGCAAATTACAAAGTTAAGACATTGAAGCCGGCGAAAACGTATAAGCTCAATCTGAATGGCGGCAGGAAAGAAAAGGTGCGTTATAAACTGGTCAGCAAGAGCAATTACAGACAGCAGTTCAGACTGTATGTAAATGGCAAATGCGTTTATAAAAAGATGTTTTCACCTGCAAAGCGCTATTCATTAGTCGGATCAGTCAAATATCTGGATATTCAGCGCTCAGACAAGTATCGGGAGCTGCTTCTGGATCTCTGGGGGGATGAGAGCAATCAGGGGGCCATGGTTCTGCGATACTACAATGCGAATAAGATAAAGGCCTTTTATTCATACAAAAACGGCCTGATGGATCGTATAGATTCCAAAGAGATTAAAAATGCAGGAAATAATAAATTTTATCTGACTGCCGATACGCCATTTTCAAATGAGTCATTCGGCTGTTACTATGCAAGAATGCCATTTAAGCTCAGCGACAGTACGATCAAAAATAAGACAGCCGGAAAGTATAAGTTGATGCGGGTTTCTGAGTATGCACCATCGCTGCTGGGATCACAATATTATGAACTGGCAAGATATATGGAAATGTATACGACTGATTCCATGGAAACGATCAGCAGAGATTGTTATGCGGGCACAAAGTTTACGCCGACATATGTCAAAGTGCTTGATCAGCAGACGGTTTACTACGGAGGCTATCCGGCAGTCAGATACAACCTTCTGGTGAAGGTAAAACTCAGTACCGGTGAATCCGGATGGCTGTATTTCCCGGCGGTTCTGGACAGTAACGAGTCTCAGTATCTGAAATACAAACCTGCATGGGGATGAAACAAGGATCCGGCATACTGTGCGCGCCGCGGCAAGAGTGCTGAGGTGCTCATGAATGTCAAATGGCCAGGATACAATAGATAACCATGTATATAGACAGATAACAGGAGGAGAAAATGATTACAATTAACATCCGCTACACAGGAACGGACGGCAATGCAAGAGCTTTTGCAGAGGAGATGACCGCAACCGGAACGGTGGATGCGATCCGTGCCGAGAACGGAAACATCCGGTACGAGTACTACACGCCGTTTGATGATCCGGAGACGGTTCTGCTGATTGATGCCTGGGAGGATCAGGCGGCGATAGACGTGCACCATGAGAGTCCGATGATGGCGACAATTGCGAAACTGCGGGAAAAATATGACCTGCATATGACGGTGGAGCGGTTTACCAGTATTGAAGACAATGCTGTGGACAGTAAGTTTATCCGGAAATGAAAATGAAATCCCGGAAAGCTGTGAATGGCTTTCCGGGATTTTTTTGCTGTGTCTGCGCTGCTTTGCGTCTGTGCCTGCTCAGCACCGTGCCTGCGCTGTTCTTGCGCCCGTTTCGGCACTGTGTCCGTTCTGCACTGATCAGAGTGTCTTCAGTGCCTCATAGAATTCGCCGACTTCCTCGTTGTCTACATCGTAGTGGTAGACAAGCTGGTTGCGTCCGAGGTAGATCGTGCAGTCTACCAGCAGGGAGTATTCTTTGGAATCAGCGATATTGATTGCAGTCAGCTTGTTGAGCGGTACGATGGTATAAGTATAACCAAAGTCCGGCATGCCTGCGCGGTTCGGGAAGAAGCCGTTCTCCAGAACAATCAGCTCTTTATCGGTGTAAAGATGCAGTGCTTCCGGATTCATCTCTTTCCAGATCATGCGCTCAATCTGTGCGACAGTGCCTTCCTTGCGGTAGACATCCACACCCTTCTGGACGGCACCTTTGATGATGTCAGGTTTCTCCATCTTCAGGTCATGCAGCATATTCTGGAGCAGCATGGTTTCCGGTTCTGCTTCTGTGACAGGAAGGCCGGATACATCCCGCGCGCTGCTCTTTTCCAGAGATGCCAGAATCAGGTTGGCAAACTTCCAGACCAGATCCATGGATACGGAGTTGAAGGAGAAAGATGTTGCACCTTCGACAGAGTAGATTGTGCAGGCTGCACGCAGCAGGTTCTTGTATATACGAATGCCCATAAAATCGGCAGAATTAACAAAGTGTTCGCTTACGGTATCATCTTCATTACGTTCCAGAATACGCAGCTGATCTTTGTAGAGTGCAATTACGAAATCGTAGAGATGCATCTCAGGATTGGCATTTCTGCGGTCAATGTCTCTCGGAACTTTGATCTTGATGATCGCCTGGTCGTCATCCTTAAAATACGGAGCAAACAGACGCGGAAGCGGATAAGCATCATTGATTTCATATACCCATGGGCCAAACGTGTTAAACTCCTGCTCGGCTTCGGTAAGTTTTACATTAACTGCCATGATTTTGGTCTCCTTTCGTCAATAATTAACTGCTGTTTTTTGCAAACAAGAATTGTATTATAATAATTATATATGGAATGGATTATTTTTTCAAATAAATTGTGCAATTTTTCTTGCGGGTTTGAATTTATTGACGTATTTGTGGAAGTGTGCAACAATTTATTGAGATATTTAAAGGCTCCGCTGCGTCAGGTTTGATACAGTATTCACCACCTGCAGAAGCGGAGATTTTCATCTGCGTTGAAAAAAGGAGAGATAGAGATGCGCCCGGAAGCGATTTTATTTGATGTGGACGATACCCTGTATGACTGTCAGTGGCCCTTTAATATGGCTGTACGTGAGGTTTTTCAGGGTAAATATGATGCGGATATTGACCGGATTTACAGAAGAAGCCGGTACTGGACGGATCTGAAATTTGTTGATTACTGTGAAGGCAGACTTAGTACGGAGGATTATTACTGTCTGCGCAACCAGAACGCGTTTGCAGATTTCGGAATTGCGATTACGCGGGAAGAGGCGCTGGCCGTCATGGACCGGTATAAGGCATATCAGGAGAAGATCGCCATGTCAGACACGGTGAAGGAAATACTGCTGAGGCTCCGTAAAAGCGGCGTATTTACGGGTGTGATCTCAAACGGTGTCTCTGCGGCGCAGTGGAAGAAGATTGAGACATTGCAAATCCCGGATTATATCGACCGGAACAGAATTATCGTATCCGGCGATGTCGGCGTTTCAAAGCCGGATCCGGAAATCTACCGGATTGCGTGCAGACGCCTGGAACTTGCCCCGGAAGAAGTCTGGTATGTCGGTGATAATTATGCAAATGACGTGACCGCCGCCGCGCAGGCGGGGCTCCACACCATCTGGTTTAACCGGAAACGGTTCGACCAGCCGGCTACAGAGATCCATCCGGACTGTACTGTATACGATGAGACGGAACTGGCGCGCCTGCTGCAGGAGACAGGGGACGGTTCTGTGTCTCCTTTAAAATAGAAAAAGAGAAGCAGCGGCGGTTCGTTTTGTCTTCTTGTGAAAAGGGAAGCAGCGGCGGTTCGTTTGGCTTCTTGTAAAAAGAGATGGGAAGCTGGAGCATGTTTTCTGGTTTTGCATGTAATTCGGAGATGGGAATGTCCGGAAAACGAGAGCGCAGGTGACAGCAAAGGAGGAAATCTGTCGCCTGCGCTCGCATTTCAGTTTGTTTTTCGGGCTGCAATATAGGAGGTAAAAGGAGGTATTATTGGAATGGCAGTTATTCCGCATGTGAAAACTGCCGTTTTAGCTGATTATTCAAAATGGAAGCCAAGTGCTCTGGCACGTTCGACCGCTTCCATCTCGGTGCGGAATATGCGGTATTCGTACTGATCTTCGAAACCGTATCCGTCTTTTTCCTTCGTAATATAACATTCCCGGCCTAAGCGGGTGTACATCGTATATAATTTCATGATCGAATCCTCCTGAATCCGGATGCCGGGTACGGAAGAATGTTTCGATCGGTCCGCCCGGCCGGTTATCTGATTTGATTATAACGTCTGGTCATTTATGATCTCCTGTGTTTACTCTTTTTGGGTAGGATTTATCGGTTGTATGTGTTATTCTTTATTATGAGTTGATTATACGAAACAGAGCGTCACAGGAAGCGTAGAAAATCAGACAAAAAGATAGAAAATTTGACAATATCAAAGAAATTTGTTTGACGAATCGGACTTTACGACTGATTTAACAGAATACTGCGCTGCAGTTATAAAGTTAAAAAGGAGTAAACACATGATCGGAGTGATTCAGACAATTTTGCCGGTTGCACTGATGCTGGTGATTGGTATCATCTGCCGCCGGCGCAGTATCATTTCGCGTGAGGGCGTACAGGCACTGAAAAATGTTGTTGTAAATATTACACTGCCTGCAGTCATGCTGAATGCATTTGCGACAACGCAGTATACATTTATGGATGTGGTGATTCCGCTTCTGGTGTTCGCAGCGTGTTTTGCAGCGTGGGCGCTGGGAAAGATGTTCGGGAAAGTGCTGCAGATGCCGTCGCGTTTTGTCCCGTTTCTTACGACCGGATTCGAAGCAGGAATGCTTGGATATGCACTGTTCTCGATGCTGTACGGACCGGAGCGGATTGCAGAGTTTGCACGTATTGATCTGGGACAGGTGCTGTTTGTATTTACGCTGTATAAGATTCTGCTCGCAATCGACAGCAATCAGAAGACAGATACAGGAGCACTGCTGAAAGAAATGGTATTTTCGCCGATTATTATCGCGATTGCCGCGGGCGTCGTGATCGGTGCAACAGGGCTGTATCAGGCCATGATTCCTTCCGGGATCAGCGGCATTTTCGATGCGTGTACAAGCTTTATTTCAGCTCCGACAAGTGCAATCATTTTGCTGACCATCGGGTATGATCTGGTACTGGATGACATCCCGTGGATTGAGACAATCAAAGTTGTCGTGTTGCGTCTGGTAATTATGCTGCTGCTCGGCGCCGGACTGATTGGTCTGCTCTTAAAACTGTGGCCGCAGGTGCATCTGACTGAAGCGATTATTGTGATGTTCATCCTGCCCCCGCCGTTTGTTCTGCCGGTATTTGCAGACGATGCAGACCAGCGGACGTATGTGTCGTCAGTTCTTTCTGTCGCAACGCTGGCTGCGATTATCGGATTTGCAGTGCTGGCGGCTCTGCAGTAAGAAAGAGTGAGTCAGAGAGAAACGTTCCTCTGTTCCTCTTGACTCACCTGTTGACTCAGAAAACCCCTGCCGGGATCCGGCAGGGGTTTTATTTAACAGCAGTATCAGTTGTTGAAAGTTATGGCTTGGCTTATTGTAATTGTGGTTTGAGAGGATACTGCTTTATCTGACTGTATCGGCAGAAGCTTATCGATTACATTGCCATTTCGTAAATTTCAGCTGCGATTTCCTTTGTCAGCGGAATGAAGTTTCCGTGATTCGGAGCTTCGAAGAACATGTTCTCAACCATCTCCGGAATATCTTCCTTCTTGCCGCCAAGGCTGCTGATGGTGTTCGGCATTCCGATCTCATCGAAGAATGCGCGGAGCATCTTGATTCCTTCCATAGCTGTTGTCTCCGGGTTCTCCCAGTCGATCTGGCAGCCGAAGATACGGTTTGCGAATTTAACGAACTTCTCAGTTCCTTTTACCTTCATTGCATACTGCATCCAGTACGGGAAGAGGAGTGCAAGGCCTGCGCCGTGAGATGCACCGTATTTGATGCCGATCTCGTTGTCCATGTGATGTGTGCCCCAGTCCTGTGCACGGCCGACACCTGTGATGTTGTTCTGTGCGACCATTGCTGCCCACATGATATTTGCGCGTGCTTCATAATCGTTCGGGTTCAGCATGACGCGGCGTCCCTCTTTGATCATGGTAAGCATAACAGCCTCGAGCATGCGGTCTGTCAGTTCGCAGTCCTTTGTATCGGAGAAGTAACGCTCCAGGCAGTGTGCGATGATATCAGAGATACCGGATGCTGTCTGGTACGGCGGAAGTGTCATCATCAGTTCCGGATTCATGATTGCGAACAGCGGACGAAGGATGTCGCCGTCTGCACATCTCTTGTACTGGTTTCCGTCTTCTGCATCAAGTGTTACAACAGAGTCGGTAGAACCTTCAGAACCGGAAGCAGCGATTGTAACGATAACACCAACCGGAAGTGCTTCTGTAACCGGGCCCTTCTTACCGCAGTAGAAATCCCAGAAATCACCATCATAAACAGCACCAAGTGCAATACCCTTACCGGAGTCCATAACGGAGCCGCCGCCGATCGGAAGGATAAAGTCAACGCCTTCCTTCTTTGCAAGTTCGATTCCCTCGTAGATCAGGTCGCTGTGCGGGGAAGCTTTAACGCCGCCGAGTTCGCAGTACTCGATGCCAGCCTCGTCCAGAGAAGCTTTTACGCGGTCAAGCAGACCAGAACGCTTAACAGAGCCGCCACCGTAGTGGATCAGGACTTTGTGTCCGCCGTATTTCTTAACCAGCTCGCCGGTCTTAGCCTCTGTACCTTTACCAAATTCGAAGTATGTCGGTGAATAAAATGCGAAGTTGTTCATAAAACCCTCCTGAAATAATGTGTGTTGTGTAATAGTGTGTTGTTCCAAACCAATAACTGTAGATATCTGTAATGAACATGTGTTGTTCGTTGTTGATTTCATTATACTGACGGTCAGCAAAAATGATGTGCAGAGTTTCCTTTTTTTTGTGCAGAATCTCGACTGCATGCCGTAAAAATGCAAAAACTCTGCAAAGTCCGGCTGAATGGGCAAAATTGAGATGAGATCTGGCACATTGGGAGAGGTGGGTTTTCGGTAGTATTTAACTTAAGGAAACGATGCATATGCCCGTGGCAGATTATCAGTGCATTAGAATTGCGGGCTGCAGATGTAGCATCAATAAAAGAAAACAGGGGGATTATACCTTGGCAGGAACACTGGACACATTTTATAAGGAACTGGATGCACTTTATACGAAGGGGGATCTGCAGCAGATCGAAGCGTATCTTCTCGCGCAGCGCGATGCATTTTCCGATGATTATCCGGCGCACCTGGGAGAACTGATCGCTGTCAGCAACGAGATGGGGTCTTTTTACAGAAGCACCAGCCGTTATGAGAAGTCACTGGAGGCATTTGGAGCCGCGAGGGATCAGATTGCACAGGAACTCGGAAAAAACTGCACGCAGTATGCGACAGTGCTCAACAATATGGCAGGAACCTATCGTCTGATGGGAGATTATCAGGGTGCGGTAAATCTGTTCCTCGAGGCGCGGGAGATTTATCTGCAGGCCGGAGACCGGAACACCTATGAATTTGCAAGTGTGCTGAATAACCTGTCACAGGCTTATTTGCACACCGGGCAGTATCAGGAGGCAATTACCTATCTGGAGGAAGCGCTCCGCATGGTTAAGGAAATGCCTGATACGGATCAGGACGTTGCCATTACCTACAATAACCTTGCCGCACTTCACCGTGCTTCCGGAAATCATGAAAAGGCGAAGGAATGTGCTGAGAACGCAATCATGTACTTCGAAAAATGTGCTGATGAGGAAAATGTGCATTATGCCGCCGGACTGAACAGTCTGGCAGGATTGCTCTATGCTGAACAACAGTATGACAGAGCGCTGGAACTGTACCAGAAGTCAGCTGATTACACACGGCGTTTCTTCGGTGAAAACATCGAGTATGGCGTCACCTGCCGCAACATGTACTGGGTCTACGAGCAGATGGGCCGCCGGGCGGATGCCATTGCTTCGCTGGAGATGGCTTTGGAGAATTTTACGCGGATCCTCGGTGCGGAGCATGAGCGGACACAGGCTGTGGCGGATGATCTGAGAAGGCTGCAGGCGAAGTGAGAAGGGTGCGCTGACGAGAAAGCGTGCAATATTCATTAGAATTGGAAAAACGCCAGCTGGCCAGAGGAGTTTTGGCAGGCGGAAATGAGGAAAGAAGAGAATCCGCCAGCCGGGAAGAGATGAATGGGCAGGCGGAAAAGTGGGAAAAGAGAAAACCGCCAGCCGGGAAGAGGCGTGTGGGCAGGCGTAAAGCGCAAACCAAGAGAATCCGCCAGCCGGGAAGAGATGAATGGGCAGGCGGAAAAGTGGGAAAAGAGAAAACCGCCAGCCTGGAAGAAGCGTGTGGGCGGGCGGAAAAGTGGGAAAAGAGAAAACCGCCAGCCTGGAAGAAGCGTGTGTGCAGGCGGAAAGTGCAAAACAAGGCAATCCGCCAGCCGGCCGGAAGCGTTTAGGCAGGCGGAAAAGTAAGAAAAGAGAAAACCGCCAGCCTGGAAGAAGTGCATGTGCAGGCGGAAATGAGAAAAGAAGAGAATCTGCCAGCCGACAAGTAAGAATAGAGAAAAAGAAGAGTAAGAATAGAGGAAAGAATGGAAAAGAGTAAGATAATAACACAGATCGTCGACATCGAGTGGGTGATGTTTGACAAGGTCAACAACATCGGCGGACGCGCGTCCTGCCAGGATGAGAAACAGACATTCTATATCATGCGTTCCAGCCAGCTGGGTGCCTGGAATGAGTCGCTTCTTGAGAGTTATCTGGAGGATCTGCAGAAGGCGAAGCAGGCAGGGAGGAATCCGCTGAGTGAGAAGTACGGCTATATGATGGAGCGCACCAGTCCGGCGGAGTTTGCCGGAATCCGCGAACAGCTTCCGCCCCGCACACCGGAAAAGGATGTGCTGATTGATAAGATCTGCGCGCAGCAGACGGACTGGCAGGAGCAGCTTGCAGAGCGCTATCCGAAGCTGACCGGCCGGGGCCGGTCGATCCGCCGTGCGGAGGACACCCCGTTCAATACTTCTTTTGAGACATATATGTGGGGCGAGCTCGCTACGTATTCACAGAAGACGATTGAGATCTATGCTGCCTATGTGGATGAGATGCGACAGGCAGGAAAGAGTATTCCGGAAATGGTTCTGCTGAATACGGTGAAGCAGTATGGGTTTGATTCACTGGATGCAGCGGAAGAGCGGATGAGGTGATTTCCGTTTCTATAGATCATGATATTCAACAGTTCATCTCAGGCACGCTCGCGCTACTTTCGGTTGGCAACGGCACTAAGCTTCACAGGATTGTATCCTGTTCAGCAAGTGCCGGCCACCTCAAAGTACCTGAGATTGAACATGTTGAATTTACATTTTTTATTAACAGAAAAGCGTCGGAAATCACCGCATTTGAAATAAAGGAAGAGGGACAATATGGGAGATATCATGGAGCCAAAAGAGCCAGAAGCACGGGAAGCGATCGAGATAGAGGGCGCTTCTTCAAATAATCTGAAGCATATTTCGGTGAAGATACCGAAGGAGAAGCTGGTGATGTTTGCCGGCGTGTCAGGGTCAGGGAAGAGTTCCCTGGCCTTTGACACCGTTGCGGCGGAAAGCGGCCGGCAGTGGCAGGCGTCTTATCCGATGTTTCTGCGGCAGCGGCTGCCGCGGTATGAGCGGCCGGAGGTGGAAAATATCCGCAACCTGACGCCCTCGATTGTCGTGGATCAGAAGCCGATCGGTGCGAATGTCCGCTCGACGGTCGGCACAGCGGTGGATGTGGCACCGCTGGTCAGGCTGCTGTTTTCCCGTGTGGGACAGCCTTCCGCAGGCGGTTCCATGGCTTATTCGTTCAATCACCCGCACGGCATGTGCCCGGAGTGTACGGGGCTGGGCGAGAAGGCTGAGCTGGACGAGTCGCTGATGTTTGATATGGATAAGACCATCAACGAGGGCGCGATCCGGTTCCGCCAGTTCTTCGGCGGCAGCTGGCAGGATTTTTATTATAAATTCAATCCGCTCTACAGTGCGGACAAGAAGCTGCGCGACTTCACGGAAGAGGAATGGAAGGCACTGCGGATCGGCCCGGACGAGCCGCTGGTGATGGATTATATCCGAAATAACACCGGCCAGGTTTCGAAACTGCCGTACGAGGGTGTCGTGGCCCGGTTTAACCGGTTGTATCTGAACCGTGACATCTCGAAGCTGAAGAAAAGTGTGCAGGATGAGGCAATGCAGTTCATTAAGCGCAGTCCCTGTCCGGTCTGCGGCGGCAGCGGCCTCAATCCGGCAGCGCTTGCCTCAAAAATCAACGGCTATAATATTCAGGACATGAATGACATGGAAGTCAGCGATCTGATCGGTGTTCTGGAAAATATCCGGGATCCGCTCGGACGATCAATAGCGTCTCAGATTACAACCTGCCTGTGGTATATGGTGGATGTCGGTCTGGGATATTTAAGCCTTTCCAGACGCACGGACACGCTTTCCGGCGGAGAGGCACAGCGCCTGAAAATGGTGCGGCACCTGGGGAGCAGCCTGAGTAATATTACGTATATTCTGGATGAGCCGACAGCTGGTCTGCATCCGGCAGATGCCGGAAAAATCGGCAAGCTTCTGCTGGATCTGCGCGATCACCACAATACCGTTCTGGTCGTCGAGCACAGCCGGCAGATGCTGCAGCTGGCGGATCATATAATAGAACTGGGGCCGGATGCCGGACAGTACGGCGGTGAAATCGTATTTGAGGGGACACTGCAGGAAATGGAGGGCACCGGAACGAAGACGGCGGAAAGTCTGCTGGAGAAGATCAGCCTGAATGAAAATCCGCTTCCGTGGACGGAAGGATACCCGGTCGAACACGCATCGATTCATAATCTGAAAGACGTCAGCGTTACAATTCCAAAAGGAATCCTGACGGCTGTGACCGGTGTAGCCGGATCCGGCAAAAGCAGTCTGATCTGTGAGGCATTTGTGCGCCGGTATCCGGATGCAGTCGTGATCGACCAGAAGGCGATCGGAACCTCCACAAGATCGACGCCTGCGACTTACACTGGCGTCATGGATGAGATCCGGAAACTTTTTGCAAAGGACAATGATGTGAGCCCGCAGTGGTTCAGCTTTAATTCCAAGGGTGCGTGCCCGGTCTGCAAGGGCAAGGGCGAAATCCTGCCGGATGTCGCATTTGCGGACCCGGTCGCGATTCTCTGTGAGGAATGCGGCGGCCGCCGCTACAACCCGACGGCGCTTTCCTACCGGTATCAGGGCAAGACGATCGAGGAAGTCATGAATATGACCATTGCGCAGGCACTGGAATTCTTCCCGCAGAAGAAAATCCACGACCGCCTGCAGATTATGATCGACGTCGGGCTGGAGTACATGACACTCGGACAGCCGACCAGCACCCTTTCCGGCGGTGAGATCCAGCGCCTGAAGCTGGCAGAGGAACTGCACAAGGCAGGAAAAATCTATGTGCTCGACGAGCCGTCCACCGGCCTGCACAGCCACGACATTGCCCGTCTGCTGAAGCTGCTGCGGAAGCTGATCGAGGGCGGCAACACCGTCGTCATCGTAGAACACCGCCAGGAAATGATCGCAGCTGCTGACTGGATCATCGACATGGGACCGGGCGGCGGAAAAAACGGCGGACAGGTCATGTTTACCGGGACGCCGCAGGAACTGATCGACTGTGAAGAATCCCTGACAGGCAGATGGCTGAAACGGAGCTGCCGGTAACGTTCGTAAAAATATCCAATCCGGTAAACAGGGTGTTATTCGTTTTTGGAAAAATGCCGAACATGTAAAACATTTCCTGCAGTAATTGAAAATGATTGTCATTTGCAGTACCATGTTTCGCGGAACCGTCCCCTGTCTCCAAAAGAAAGGCATACATACATGAACCGAAAAAGCATTGACATGACCCACGGCTCGCTGGCGGACAAGCTGGTTATATTTTGCCTGCCGCTGATTGCCGCGAATATTCTGCAGCTGCTGTTTAACGCGGCGGATGTGATTGTCGTCGGGCGTTTTGCGGGCAGCAGTTCTCTGGCAGCGGTCGGCAGTACGACCAGCGCGATT
Organism: Eubacterium sp.; assembly: GCA_017433615.1. Classification (GTDB taxonomy): domain Bacteria; phylum Bacillota; class Clostridia; order Lachnospirales; family Lachnospiraceae; genus CADBRN01. Next base: position 10,353 of record JAFRGW010000136.1, on the reverse strand, counting down.
TTTCTGCTGATCAATGTGCTGATGGGACTTTCTGTCGGCGTCAATGTTATGATTGCCCGTTTTCTGGGCATTACCGGCGAGGAGGAGAAGATTTCCCGCACACTGCATACAGCTGTATCTGTCAGTATCGTCGGCGGGATCGGCGTCGGCCTGCTGGGTATTGTAATTGCCGGACCGCTGCTGCGGCTGATGTCTGTGCCGGAGGAGATTTTCCCGCTGTCACTGCTGTATATGCGGATTTATTTTGCGGGGACAGCCTTTAACATGCTGTATAACTACGGTGCGGCTGCGCTGCGTGCCCGCGGGGATACGCAGAGACCGCTGATTTATCTGACGATCAGCGGCGTGCTGAACGTTCTCCTGAACCTGTTTTTTGTTATTGTACTGAAAATTGACGTCGCCGGCGTTGCGCTCGCGACGATCATCAGTCAGGGAGTCAGTGCGGTGCTGGTTCTGATCTATCTGGCAAGGTCGGATGATGAACTGCATTTTTCGCCGCGAAAACTCTGCATTGACGGCAGACTGCTGGTGAATATGATGAAAATCGGCGTGCCGGCGGGACTGCAGATGTGTCTGTTCAGTGTTGCAAATATGACGGTGCAGGGTGCGATCAACAAATACGGCGCCATTACAATGGCAGGTTCGAGTGCGGCAACCAGTATTGAGTCCTTCATGTACTCGGCGATGTCTGCACTGCATCAGGGATGCCAGACATTTACCAGTCAGAATGCCGGTGCGGGAAAATATGACCGTGTAGACCGTGTTATCAAGATTTGCCTTCTGTATGCGTTGATTGTCGGTGCTGTGCTTGCGACGATTATGGATGTTTTCCGGTACCCGCTGCTGCATATTTATAACACGGACCCGGCTGTTATCGAGGCGGGCGTGATCCGTCTGGTTGTCATGGTAACACCGTATTTCATATACGGCATGGCAGATGTATTTGTCGGCGCGATCCGCGGCTGCGGTCACGCGCTGTCGCCTGTCATCGCGACACTGATCTGCAACTGTCTGTTCCGTATCCTCTGGACCACCTGGCTGGATACCAGTAAGTACGGGGTTGAATACATCTATTATTCCTTCCCGGTGACCTGGCTCCTGCTGCTGATCGTCGTCTTTTTCATCTGGCGGCGCGTGCGCAGGCAGATAGCGGTGCAGCAGATTTGAGTTAGGAAAGATTCAGCGGTTGACAGCCTGGACAGCCTGCGTGCGGACGGGAGATCGCGACTGAACGAGTTTATAAGATGATAGATTGAATACAGGGAGTTTCTGCTTTTCGGAGCGAAAACTCTCTGTTTATTTTTGTGTACATAGAAAGGTCCATATATCATTGTCTACTGTAGTTTGCTATACGCTAGATGGCGTAAACAACAATTGAAACCCTATAAAATGGGGTATATAATTATGATGAAGCATCAAAGCGGAGGTGATCCCATGAATTCGATGTTTGAAGATCTATGCGAAGGACTGCAGGAGGCAATTGATTATGAGAAAGGAAATCGCGATGCAAAGGTAAGAACTTTTCTGGTCTCACCCGTTAAAAGATATAAAAAAAATGAAATTCGTGATTTGAGAATTTCTTCTGGTATGACACAGGCCGTTTTTGCTGATTTGATGGGCGTTTCCAAAAAAACAGTTGAAGCATGGGAATGCGGGAGAACGCACCCGACCGGCGCAGCCTGCAGATTGATGCAGATTCTGGCCGAGCAGGGAAAAGAAGAATTGCCGTTTGTAACAATGAAATAAGAAAGACCGTCGGCAACACGAAGGCCTTTTTGAAAAACTGCCTGTGCATTCTTGTGACTCCGGTCATGTGAGTTACACAGAATGATGTTTTCACTTCAGCATCAGGAACGCGCACAGATTCCCGCGCTTCCCGCCGGAGGCGCGGTGTGAGAAGAAGCGTTCTGATTCGCAGCAGGTGCAGTGCCCGCTGTCTGAAATATGATCAGCCGGGATGCCGGCCTGTTCCATGAGCAGGCGGTTCATCCGCGGCAGGTCCAACTGGTAGTGTTCCGGTCTGCCAGGCTGCAGAAAACAGCTCGTCTCTTCTTTTGAAAAAGTCTCCCGGATTTTTCCGGCAACAAATTCATCCACTTCGTAACAGTTCCCACAGATACACGGGCCGATACCGGCGAGGAGATCCTCCGGCTGGCTGCCGAATTCGTCCTGCATTCTCCGAATGGTCACCTGCGCCATGCGGTTCACAGTGCCGCGCCATCCGGAATGGGAGAGTGCGATCGCCTTATTTACAGGATCCAGAAAATACAGCGGGACACAGTCTGCAAAAAATGCCACCAGCATGACGCCGGGTTCATTGGTGACCAGTCCGTCGACATCGGTCCACGGAAGCGGCTGCGTCAGGCCATATCCCATCTCTTCTTTTCCGACACGCAGGATATTGGTCGTGTGCGTCTGCTGTGTCAGAACCATCTGTGAGACGGAGACCGAGAGTGCATCCGCCATACGGCGGAAGTTCTCGGCAATATTTTCCGGCGCATCGCCCACCGTTCCCCTGAAATTCATAGAAGCACAATAACCGCTGCTGACGCCGCCTTCCCGGGTGGAGAAGGCATTGACGGTCAGACCGGCCCGGTCAAAATTTTCAAATGAGAGAAATGGGACGCCGTGAATGGTATGCTCATTCATTTTTATATACATTTATTGCCCTCGTTATATAAAAAATACAGAAAGATTATTGCACGGATAAATTTAAAGTATTATAACATAAATTGACGATAGAAAGCGCTATAATGATATTACGTGGATCTGCGCGGCAGATCAAAGAGATAAGAAATGAGGGCACTACAATGAATGAAACCATTTTAGCAATCAAGAAAGAAGTAAAAAAAGCGATCTCCGGTAAGGATGATGTCATCAGCCAGGTCCTTACGGCGATTCTCGCCGGTGGTCACATCCTGCTGGAGGATATTCCGGGTGTCGGCAAGACTACGCTGGCACTGGCGATGAGCCGCGCGCTGGGCCTGGCATTTGCCCGTGTACAGTTTACACCGGATGTCGTGCCGTCGGATATCACCGGATTTACCGTCTATGATAAGGAAAAAGGCGTATTCCGCTACCGGCGGGGTGCTGTACTGACAAACTTTTTCCTTGCTGACGAGATCAACCGTACTTCGAGTAAGACGCAGGCTGCACTGCTGCAGGTAATGCAGGAGGGCTGTGTGACGGTCGATGGCAGAACATATCGTGTGCCGGAACCTTTTATTGTTATGGCAACACAGAACCCGGTCGGCACTGCCGGTACACAGATGCTGCCGGAGGCGCAGCTGGACCGCTTTATGATCAAGGTTTCCATGGGATATCCGGATATTGACGATGAGATTGATATTCTGAAAAACCGTGAGACTTCTGACCCGCTGAACACAGTACGTGCAGTTCTGGCACCGGAAGATCTGGTGCAGATTAAGCAGGAAGTTTCGCATGTTTTTGTCGATGATAAGATTTATGAATACATCACCCTGCTTGCGTCTGCAAGCCGGGAACATGCGTATGTACGGCTTGGAATCAGTCCGCGCGGTTCGCTCGCGGTAGCAAGTATGGCCAGGGCGTGCGCTTATATGGAGGGCAGAAACTATGTTGTGCCGGAGGATGTACAGGCGGTCTTTGTCAACAGCTGCCGTCACCGCCTGGTACTGCTGCCCAAGGCAGGCCTGAATGATAAGGACAGCGATCTTGTGCTTCTTGAGATTTTGAAAAATACGCGTGCACCGAAGGTGGGAAGATAATTGAGACGATATTTTGGGAGAGAGACAATTGTATATCTGGCGGCACTTGCTTTGAGTGTTCTGGCATTTGTACTTTTGGGCAATACCGGCGCGGGAATCATTGCTGCGATGCTGATTCTTTACGCAGCACTTGCGGTTGTTATGACTTTTGCCGGCGGAAGATCGTTGACAGTCAGGCTGACTGCACAGGGTGAACAGGCAAAGGGCATCCCGGCCAGAGCTGCGATGCTGATTCGCAACCGGTCCTGGGTTCCGGTGTTCCGGTGTGATGCGGTTATTGCGGCAGAAAACCTGTTGACCGGCCTGCGCAGCGATACAAAGCTGACATGCGGGATTCTTCCGGGAAAATCCAGAGTCAGTGAATTTACAGCCGGAGATGCCTGCTGCGGTGAGATGCAGCTTCAGCTGGAAAAAATGACGGTTGGGGATCCGCTTCGGATTCTGTTCAGGGAGATTAAGACAAAGGATGTTCAGACTGAGATATTGATCCGCCCGGAAATCGCCGGCACGGGCATCCGGACGGAACTGCTTGATCAGTATGAAATGGAGAGCTTCCGCTATGCGGATAACCGCGTCGGCAGTGATGCGAGCGAGACGGTCAGCATCCGGGAATATGCTGATGGCGACAGCATGCGAAGTATTCACTGGAAGCTGTCAGCCAAGACGGATGACCTGCTTGTCAGGGAACCGGGCTTTCCGGTAGATAATCGTTTGATGGTGATAGCTGACAAGCGGCTGCCGGCTCCGGATGAAAATGAAAATGCCGGGAAAAAGGACCGCCTCATGGAGATCGACGAGATGACAGAGGCAGCGCTCGCAGTTTCTTTCAGCCTCGCCGGGCGGGGGATCAGACATCGCTTTGGATGGCATGATTTGCGTCAGGATATCTGGCGCACGGAGGATATTGCCGCGGCGGAGGATGTGTACCGGATCCTGCGAAGTTTTCTGGCTTCTCCGGTACAGGAAGATGAGATAGATGCAGCGCAGCATTTTCTTGGCGCTGAGACGGAAAAGAACTTTTCGGCTTACCTGCTGGTCACACCTGATGAAGGGGGCAGTGAGACCGGCATTATGAGGCTCAGAGAATATGGATATGTCACTGTTTATTCAACAGAAGAATACAGACAGAAAGTGGATTGAGGCGGCGTATATTGCTGCGGCAGTCTTTCTGGCCGGCACAAGTTTCGCATTACTGACAGGACAGCTGCGTCTGTCCTGGCGGCTGTCGGACGCATTCAGCGGCGGGCTGGTTTCCGGACTGGTTTCCGCATGGAATCATGCGCGGGATACTTTTGGTGTCACAGGATTTGTTATTCTGCGGCGGTTTGCGGGTGCAGATTCCGGCTATGGACTGTTTCTGACGCTGATTTTGATCCTGTTGATACTGCTCGCGTGGCTGTGTGTTCGCAGCAGAACGGTACCGATGCTTCTGATATTCATCGTGCCGCCTGTATTTCTGGCGCTTTTATTTGGTCTTTCGGCAGACACGAGAGTCATTATTCTCTTTGCAGCTGCGCTCTTTGCAGCCTTGATTGTTATGCGAATGGACGGAGCCGGTGCGCAGGCATTTGTGACAGCTGCGCTGCTGATCGGCCTGATGGCTGCAATCTTTGCCGGGGCCAGGGCTACACGGCTGCAGATTGCCGGCGGAAATGACGGCAGCGGTACGTCTTTTTCGAAAATGATTGCCGACCGTATTTACGGGACGGATCCGCTCGGACACGGCGATCTTACACGTACATCCCGCGTAACAGGTGAAGGAAATGCGCTTGAAGTTACCATGTCTGAGCCGCAGGAGATGTACCTGAAGGGATTTATCGGAAGCAGGTATAGCGGAAATCGGTGGAGCAGTCTGAGCAATCTCACTTATTATCAGGCAGAAGATGTTATGGAGGCCCTGCGTGATGCACACTTCAATGCACCCGGACAGCTCGCACAGGCAGCTGAACTTTCTGAGGGCAGTGCAGAAAGCAATGAGGTGACTGTGAAAAATACGGGCGCAGACAGCCGCTTTGCGTTTGTACCTTATGAGATCACAAAAAAGGGAAGTCTGGAAAACCGGCAGACCCGCGGCGGCGGGGAATTTTACCGCGGTATTCTTGGAAGGTTTCGCACGGTTTCCTATACGGCTTCGGAAAATCAGACTTCAGGCTGGACTGATGTGGCAGGAAGTCTGTTTACCAGTGCACTTGGTTCAGGGGATGCAGAAGAAATTCTGGATGATGAATACGATGCAGAGTCTGACGAAGAATATGACGAAGAATATGATGAAGAATATGATGATGTGGAATGGGAAGAGGAGGAAGAGTCAGAAGAGGCAGAGGTAATTGATTCGGAACAGGCCGCAAAAATAGCTGATTATCTTCGTCTGGAGAGCCATTATAACGATTTTGTCTATCAGAACGACACCTATATCAGTGCCCGTGACCGTAAGCTGCTGGCCGGCACAATCGGAACGGCAGGCGATCAGTCCAAAGGGCATATTGACTACAAGGTGGCGATTAACGCTGTACGCGAATATCTGGAGAATAACTTCACTTACAGTGACAACCTCGGAGCCGATACGGAAGCGCCGGAAGAAGCAAATGCATTGCAGGACTTTTTTGAGACCCGCCGCGGCTATGATATTCATTTTGCGACAGCTGCGACGCTGATGTTCCGGTACTATGGAATCCCGGCACGCTATGTGGAAGGGTACCTCATAACAGAATCCGATGCGGAAGAGGCCGATGAAAAAGGTACTGTTGCTGTCAGCAGAGAGCGGGCGCATGCATGGACAGAGATTTACATTGACGGCATTGGGTTTGTCCCGCTGGAGGTGACGCCTTCTTTCTACGGCGTTATGAGCGAAGCGGATCTGAATGTCGGTATTTCCAATGAAAGCCTGATGAATGAATTCCGTGATGCATTTGGGAATACCGGCAGCCCGACCGAGCCGGATGAAGAAGATACGGATATGATCGAGGATGCGCGCGCAGGTGCAGTTCTGCATGTTTTGAAGCTGCTGCTTTTAATCCTGCTTCTCGCAGCGGCGGCAGCGGGTCTCTTTTTCCTGCTGCGTTTTCTGCTTCGTATGCTGCTGGCATACCTTACACGCAGACGGATGTTTTACAAAGAAGAACCCAAAACGGCAGTAGCAGCAATCTACGGCTATATGGAAGAGAAGCAGTATCCTCTGCATTCTTATGTGGTTATGCTTGGAAACCGTGCTGCTTACAGCCAGGACGCGATATCGGAAGAAGAGCGCGGGACAATGCTTCGCCTTTTAGAGAAGGCAAAGAAGGCAAAAAAGGAAGAGAAGAACCTGGAGAAAAAGACAGACCGGAAGGAATACCAGAAGAAAGAACCGGCAGAGAAGAAGAAAGAACCGAAGGCAGAGGAAAAGAAAGAACCGAAGGCAGAGGAAAAGAAAGAACCGAAGACAGAGAAAAAGGCCGGATGGAAGATAAACCGGAAGCGTGCTCAGAAAAAGAAGATCAACCACAACAGGAAAGGCGGCATGAGATATGAATAAATTGAAAGCGTTCTTTATTAAAAACCGTCTTTCGCTTGCCGCTGCCGGGGTACTGGCGGTATCCGTTGCCGTCGGCGCCGTTGTGCTCCATGCGCAGGGCGAGGCAGAGCATGTGGTTTCGGTGGCAGAAGTAAACATGAACCGGTCACAGGTGCTGTTTTCCGGAGAAGATTATTATCTGCAAAGCGACCAGGAAGATCAGTATCTGGAGGAGCGTGCGCGGGAAGAACTGCAAAAAGAACAGACGGTTCCGGCAGTTCAGCAGGAAGATCCTTCAGAACTTGCACCGAGCATTGTGACGGTAGAGAAAGAACCTGAAGAGGAAGAAGAATATGTACAGGATCAGGATTTTGAAGTAGAAGAATATCCGGATCAGGAAACAGATCAGGCAGATGAAAACCAGAATACCGACACTGATCAACAGAAGAAAAAGAAACCGGAAAGCCAGGAGAAAAATGAAGAGGCATCCAACACTTATAGGAGAAGTACGCAGGGCCGCAGCAGCACAGGTAGTACGAATCGTTATGTATCCCCCAGTTCCCGGTACAATTACGGCAGATCAACAGTGACACGCACGCCGACGCCGACACCCACGTCCGGAGCCAAAAAGAAAAAAGAAAGTACCTATACGGCTGAAATTCCGACGCCGGTGCCGACAACAAAGGTAACTGTGACACCAACCCCGACGACAAAGACTACTGTGACACCAACCCCGACAACAAAGGTGACCGTGACGCCAACCCCGACAACAAAGCCGACTGTGGCACCGACAAAAACGCCGACGCCGACACCGGAACCTGATATTCATATTTCTTTCAGGACACCGGAAGCTGAGAGCGGGACGGAGCCTGTTTATGGTAATGAAAAAGAGTTGAATCATGAGAGCAGCATTCCGGAACTACATGTTGTAAGCGGGGAAAAACTGGAATTTCGTCTCCAGGGGAAGGATTATAAGAATCATACATTTGACGTGGATGAATACACAGTTATCCTCACACTGCCGGACGGAAGAGAAGTGGAACTGACCGGACAAAAAAGCACGGATGAGGATACCGGCGATGTGTATATCGTATATAAAACAGAGAATCCGCTCGAAGAAGGCATCTATGAAATCAATGTTACGGTAAAAGATACAGATTATACGGTTTCCTGTATCGTGACGGCAGAGCCGGTAAAAACACCGACGCCAGAGCCGACAGAGCCACCTACACCGGAGCCGACAGAAACACCAACGCCGGAGCCGACAGAAGCGCCGACGCCGGAGCCGACAGAAACGCCTGCACCTGAGCTGACAGATGTACCCGAACTGACGGAAACACCGACACCCGGACCGACAGAGACGCCGTGATAGTCAGAAAGCCAAGAAAACAGAAAAGAGACGGACTGATCCGAATTCACAATTTCAGCAGCATTTCTGCATTTTCCCGCAGGAATGCTGCAAATTTTTTTGCGACCGGCAGTGGCTTTTCCGGAAGACAGACGCCGAGGGTGCGTGTCATTGGCGGGTCGAGTTCCAGAAGGTCAATGTTTTCCGGAATGGTTTCAGCGCGGAGGCTGAGTTCCGGAAGGAGCGCAATCCCCAGATCCCGTGCAGCCATGCGCAGCTGCGGCAGACTGTCGGCTGCCATGACTTTTGTGACGTCCGGTGCCTCGTTGAGCGGACGGATTCCCGAGGTAAAGAGATCCAGCGGATTTAAGATGATGGGATATTCTGTCAGTTCTTTAACTGAGATGGCCTGCCGGCTGCCCAGTCCGTAGGATGCGGGTGCGACCGCGTAAATCTGATCCTCAAGAACAGGGTACCAGTGTTTACCGACTTTTCGTTCACTTTCCACCAGAAGCACATGAACTTTTCCGGATTCCAGATATTTTGGCAGTTCATCGGCTCCTACAATGATCTCAAACACGACATCTGGATACAGCCTGCGGAATGCGGAAATAATTCCCGGCATGAGGGTGGTACTGATGCTGGAATATGTTCCGACGCGAAGCGGTGTCCGCTTGCCGGCGGCGATTTTTCCGGCTTCCTGCGACAGTTCTGAGAGAGCCTGCTCCGCCGCGGTGACGTACGGCATGATGGCACTGCCTTCGGCGGTCAGTGTCACGCCCCGGTTGGTCCGGTTGAATACCGGGAAGCCGAGTTCATTTTCAATCGTATTCATGATCTGGGTGACGGCTGACTGCGTACAGTGAAGCTGCTCTGCTGATGCATTCAGGCTGCCTGAAGCAGCGACGGTAAGGAGCGTCTGAAGTTTGCGGTGATCCATGGTATACCTCAAAAGCGTGTTAGAATCGGAACAGGTGCTGTGTTGTGTCAGCGACATAAGCGTGCCCGGTTAAACAGGATAGTCCTGATTATTATAAAGAATGATAACCTGATTCTATTATAAGTATTTCTAATACCGTGTCCAGATAAACTTACTACAGAAACCTGTTCAGATGTGATACCTTTCTATCTGGATGAATTGGTCAAATCAGTCAGACACGATCTTGGGGGATACATACATGTTTCTGATCGCACAGATAATCGGATGGGTCGGCACCGTGGTCAACACGGCAGCATTTCAGATCAAAAATACAAAGGGTATGATTCTGATGCAGGCGCTTGCAGGGGTTATATTCGGAACACACTATCTGCTGCTGGGCGCCGTTACAGCCGGACTGATCCAGTTTATTTTCACCATCAATATTCTGCTTCTCAGCGCAAATTCAGATGACTGGAAAAGCTGGAAGGGATGGAAATGGGTCATTTCCGGAATCGTCGTCATCATTTCAGCGGTTACCTGGAGCGGCATTCTGAGCATCATTCCATGTGCGTGCTCAATCATCGCGACCATTACAAACTGGTCCCGGAACGGACGCACGATCCGGATGTACCGCCTGTTTGTCTTAAGTCCGCTCTGGATCTTCTATGATATCCTGGTACATTCCTATCCGGGAATTGTACTGGAACTGATTGCGATGGGATCGGTGATTGTTTCCTTTGTACGCTATGGTGTCAGAGAACTGAGTGAAGCATAAAATACAGAAGCTAAAACCCATACTATATAGGAAGCCGCCGCATCGTTCGTGATGCGGCGGCTTCTCTATGTC
>JAFRGW010000135.1 GCA_017433615.1 Eubacterium sp. | reverse complement strand
CCGAAGGGAATCCGCAGCTTCCAGGACTGGTGCATGGCGCAGATCCTGTATCCGGACTACATCAAGGAAGTTTTCGAGATGCAGACCGAGTACATGCTGAAGAACCTTGAGATCTACAAGCAGGCAGTCGGCGACCGCATTCAGATCTGCTGGATCTCCGGTACAGACTTCGGCACACAGACAGCAGCATTTATGTCTCAGGAAATGTTCCGCGACCTTTACAAGCCGTACTACAAGCGCGTAACAGACTGGATTCACCAGAATACATCCTGGAAGACCTACATCCACACCTGCGGCAGCATCGTAACCCTGCTGGATGACATCGTAGAGATGGGTATCGACATTGTCAACCCGGTACAGCTCTCCGCAGTCGGTATGGACGCGCAGATGCTCAAGGATAAATACGGCGACAAGCTCGTCTTCTGGGGCGGCGGCTGCGATACACAGCACACACTGCCGGCAGGAACACCGGACGAAGTTCGTGAGGAAGTTCTGTCCCGTCTGCCGATCCTGGAGCAGGGCGGCGGCTATGTCTTCGACGCAATCCACAACATCGTCGGCGACACAAAGCCGGAGAATATCTGGGCGGCATTCAAGGCAGTGCATGACTACAACGCAAAATATCATGCATGATGGTCGTACTTTCGGCATAAACCAAAACCATTGCGAAGCCTGAGCTATGGCAGAACCATTGCGGATCCGGAACGATGCCGGAACATGTCAGAACCATTACGGTATCGGAACCATGTCAAAACTCTCACGGTGCCGGATCCCATAGGGAGCACAGAACAGAAAAGGAAGCGGGAGCACAGAAGTTAAAATCTGTGTTCCCGTTTTTGGAGTTTATTCGGCTGAGGTCCAGTCTTCAAGTATAAGTCCCGGAATTCGTGAAAACTCCCCGGTATTATGCGTCACTACATGATATTTATCGGCCAGTCCCTGCGCGGCTATCATAACGTCGTAGGCACCGATTGGTTTTCCGGAAGAAGCAAGAAGTGCACGAAGCTGACCGAACAGAACAGCATCCTGCTCCGTGAAGGGCAGGATCCTGTAATTTGCCAGAAAGGCATGCATGATCCGCCGTGTCCGGTCACCCCAGCGGCTTTTTGCGGCGCCGTATTCCAGTTCTCCGACAGTAATCGCTGAGATCACGATCTCATCCGGATGAATATCTAACAAATGCTCTGTCAGTGCCGGATACTTTCCATTGATTGCATAGATGCAGATGTTCGTATCTAATAAATACATTTAGACTGGCTCCCGTTCCTGTAAATCTGACAGCATCGGCTGATCCCGCTCGAATTCTATTAGTTCTTCGCCCTGACCAATGCATTGCCGCAGAAGTGCCCACGGGTCCGAGAGAGGAATTAAAAATAGGCATTCACCGCTTTTCTGTATAATATATTCCTTCTCGTCGGTATGGAATTCCTTTGGAATACGAATCGCCTGGCTGTTTCCACTCTGAAATACTTTTGCAGTTAACACGGATCTCACCTCCACACATTGTATATACGAATAGTATATACAAATAGTATACAAGGAATGCTGATGCACGTCAACAGATATATTATGTTCACATTATTTTGGCACTAAAATTGCATTATGTAAATAGAACCCAGAGGAGAAAAATAATTCCAGAAAACACTTGACATCTGCAATTAAATTGCGTACAATGCAATTACAAACAATCAAACAGCGCGAAACTGAAATCTGATATAGAATTCTGATGAAGTGAATCCGGTCAGAGGATCAAGAATAAAACGCGCACAGCCTTGCAGCAGAAAGGGGCATTTCAAATGAATATTTATGATTTCAAAGTAAAAAACAGACTTGGTGAAGAAGTTGATCTTGCAGATTATAAGGGAAAAGTACTGATGATCGTGAACACAGCGACCGGCTGCGGATTTACACCGCAGTACGAAGGCCTTGAGAATCTGTACCGTAAGTACAAAGAGCAGGGCTTCGAGATTCTTGATTTCCCGTGCAATCAGTTCGGACATCAGGCACCGGGCAGCGACGATGAGATTCACGAGTTCTGCACATCCAAGTACGACACATCCTTCCCGCGCTTTGCAAAGATCGATGTCAACGGCGAGAATGCTGATCCGCTGTTCCAGTATCTGACAGCAAACACGAAATTCGAAGGTTTCAGCGGCCCGATGGGCATGCTCATGAAGGGTGTTGTCAAGAAGATGGACAAGGACTACAAGAACAACGGCAACATCAAGTGGAATTTCACGAAGTTCCTGATCAACCGCGATGGTGAGATCGCAGCGCGTTTTGAGTCAACAGAGACACCGGAGAAGATCGACGAAGAGGTCGCAAAGCTTCTGTAATGACGAATGGGTCTGAGCCGATTGAAAAATGCGAATGGCTTCTGAATCATTGAAAGCGACACCGGAGGAATCCCATGGATAAATATGACTGTCTGAAAATTGAGAACCAGCTCTGCTTTCCGCTGTATGCGGCGGCAAAGGAGATGGTGAAGCAGTACAAGCCGTTCCTTGATGAACTGGATCTGACGTACACGCAGTACATCGCTATGATGATTCTGTGGGAGCGCGGAGAGACCAATGTCAAAGAGCTGGGCAAATGTCTGTACCTGGATTCCGGAACACTGACACCGCTTTTGAAGAAGCTGGAGACCAAGGGCTATATCGTCCGCACACGTTCGAAGGAAGATGAGCGGAATGTCATCATCCGGATTACGGAGGCTGGTGAGGCGCTGAAGGACCGGGCTGTGAAGGTGCCGGAACAGATGGGAAAATGTATGACACTCTCGCCGGAGGAAGGCGTGCAGCTTTACACGCTGCTCTACAAGGTACTGGGGCAGCTGACAGAATAACAATGCAGGGCAGATGACAGAATTTATTCTGTATCTGGCCGGGAAAACGGAGGATCACAGCCTCCGGAATACATAGAAAAGGAGTTGTGAAAATGGCAGCAATTGAAGTAAATCTGGATAATTTTGAACAGGAAGTTAAGCAGGCGGATGTACCGGTTCTGGTAGACTGCTGGGCACCGTGGTGCGGCCCGTGCAAGATGCTTTCACCGGTCGTCGACGCGATCTCAGAAGAAGCAGACGGATTCAAGGTCTGCAAGATCAATGTAGATGATGAGGACATTCTTGCAGAGCGTCTTGAGGTTGCATCTATCCCGACACTGCTGGTTTTCAAGAACGGCGAAGAGGCAGGCAGATCCGTCGGCGTAAAGGGAAAAGATGAGATTCTGGAGATGCTTAAGTAATATTGGATTCTTGCAAAAAAGTTTTCTGGATTCTCGCAAGATGAACCGGAGATAAGAATGGTCGCTGTTTCTGCAAAGGTGAAATTCCCCCGGCTTGATTTTTGCAGAGTGTGATCACGACAGAGACAAGGAGTTTGAGTCATGACAGATATTATCATCGTCGGTGCCGGAACTGCCGGCATGTCAGCGGCTATTTACGGACTGCGTGCAGGAAAATCGGTACTGGTTTTTGAGGCGACAGCTTACGGCGGACAGATCATCAATACGCCGGACATTGAAAACTATCCGGGTATCGCGCATGTATCAGGCTTTGATTTTGCGACGGGCCTGTACAATCAGATGATGGATCTGGGCGCGGAACTGAAGTTTGAGCGCGTCACATCTGTGGAAGATGCGGGAGACAAGAAGATTGTCCGCACTGCGAATGGCGAATATGAGGCGAAGGCTGTCATTCTGGCGACCGGCGCGAAGAACCGCCCGCTCGGCCTGGAGCGTGAGCAGGAGATGATCGGTTCCGGTGTGTCCTACTGTGCAACCTGCGACGGGATGTTCTTCCGCAAGAAAGATGTCGTTGTCAATGGCGGCGGCAACACAGCACTGGAAGACGCAGCATTTCTGGCAAATTACTGCAACAAGGTGTATCTGGTGCACCGGCGCGACGCATTCCGCGGGGATGCGGCGGCAGTGAAGGAACTGGAGTCCAAAGAAAACGTGGAATTCGTCCTGAATGCGAACGTCACGAAAATTCTCGGCGATAAGAAGGTCGAGGGTGTCGAAGTCACCGACAAGCTGACCGGCGAGAAACGTGTCATTGAAGCACAGGGCCTGTTTGTGGCCATCGGGCAGATGCCGGAGAATGCGGCATTCCAGAATCTCGTGGATCTGGATGCAGGCGGCTACATTGCAGCAGGCGAGGACTGCCTGACAAAAACGAGCGGAATCTACACCGCAGGAGACTGCCGTACCAAGACAGTCCGCCAGCTGACGACAGCAGCTGCGGACGGTGCGGTTGCAGCACTGGCAGCAGCATCCGGGATTAAGTAAATAGAGTGAAAAACAGTATATAAAACCGCTGCCATACGGTTGTAAAGTGTCAGACAGCGGAATAACTTAATGAAAGTATAAACAGCCGGCTCCGTTACGGAACCGGCTGTTTTTCTCCATTGGATATTTTGGAGCTTGCATTGCATCAGAAATCGTGTTATTATGTTCACATAAGCAAGATCAATTCTCCGGCAGTTCTGTTCCGGACGAAGCACTGCAGTCGATTGACGCTTATCCCGTATTAAAATAAAAGACTGTGTCCGAACGTGGTGTTCACCACACGATCCCTGCTTACACATATTGTCGAGGCAGGGAGAAATCATTCTCCCTGAAAATCAATCACGAAGGGAGACTGGAAATGATAAACAGAAACTACAAAGACAATGTTTTCCGGATGCTTTTTGGAAGCGCGGAAACGAAGGAAAATGCGTTGGAGCTTTACAATGCGATTGCAGAAACATCATATACAGATCCATCAGAACTGGAATTGAATATGATTGAAAATGCAGTGTACATGGGCTATAAAAATGATGTTTCATTTATTTTCAGAGACGAAATGCATCTCTGGGAAGAACAGAGCACCTACAATCCAAACATGCCGGTCAGAGGACTGACATATTTTTCAAGATTATATTCAAAGTATTTGACGCAGCAGCATATCAACATTTTCACGACCGCCCAGAAGAAACTTCCGACACCGCGGTACTTTGTTTTTTATCTGGGAACCGATGAACAGCCGGAAAGCAGCGTGTTGCGACTGACAGATGCTTTTGATAATCCAGAGCTGGCAGATGTGGAAGTAAAAGCCACTATGCTGAACATCAACTATGGACATAATCGAGAATTGCTGGAGAAATGCAAAACACTGAAAGAATATTCGGAACTGATCCAAATAGTCCGGAACAATGAAAAAACAATGTATATAGAGGATGCGATAGATGCGGCAGTAAATGAGTGCATCGATCGCGGGATCCTGAGAGGTTTTTTGAAATTACATAAGGCGGAGGTGAAAGAGATGTTTGCGTTAGAGTATCATGAAGAGCTGACACGGCGTGATCTGCGTGAGCAGGCCATCAAAGAGGGGCTTGCGGAGGGTCGTGAAAAAGGGCTTGCGGAGGGCCGTGAAAAAGGACTTGCAGAAGGCCGCGAAAAAGGTCGTGCGGAAGGTGTTTTTGAAACACTGGATTCACTCGTAAAGGATGGCATACTGACTGTCGAAGCGGCTGCTGAACGAGCGGGTGTAACAGAAGCGGTTTTTCTGGAAAAATGTCAGCATCTTGACAAATAATTAAGCAGAGAAGTATAATACGAAAAGACATGGGGAGCTTGCGAAGAGGCAGGCTGAGAGTGGACGCTGATCGTCCAGACCCGGAACCTGATTTGGATAATGCCAACGTAGGGAAATACAGATTTGCATTCGTAAAGCGGTATCCTGCGTGGGGTACCGCTTTTTTCATGTAGCTGTCAATATGGCTCATTACACCGTATAAAAGTCAGGGAACGGTTCACAACCATGTATCTCGGTAAATCGGGGGCACCACTTTTTACTGTATCTAAGGCGCCGGATGGGAATCCTTTTATGGGATTTCTGTCCGGCGCTGTTTTGCTTTTACGAGGAGGTGAGAACACTGGTAATCATCAATGGAAAAGAGGAAAATGCTGCAGGCATGACGATTCTGGCCTATCTGGAGTGGGCAGGATTTGATCCGAAGCGCGTCGTGGTCGAGCGAAATCTTGAAATTATCCCGCAGGAACGCCTGGATTCGGTGAAACTTGAGACAGGTGATCAGGTTGAGATCCTGCACTTTGTGGGAGGCGGCTGAAAAAAACCATGCAGTTTTAATGACTGGTTTGTGCCGGAAAAATACAGACAGAGGAAGTGAATCCGGATGGAAGTAAACATTACTAGAGAAGAACTGGAACGTGCCTTTGATGCCCGCTTTCCGGTGGAAATTAAAGAGAAAATGCATGCAGCCCGGGTTGCAGTCGCGGGACTTGGCGGGCTTGGTTCCCAAATCGCAGTGATGCTTGCTAGAAGCGGCGTCGGGCATCTGCATCTGACGGATTTCGATGTGGTGGATGTGACCAATCTGAACCGGCAGATGTATTTCGTGGAGCATCTGGGCCGGCCGAAAACAGAAGCGCTCGCGGATCTGCTCTGCCGGATCAATCCATGGATCGATCTGGAACTGCATCAGATGCGCGTGACAGAGGCAGATATTCCGGAGCTGTACCGCTCGTACCCGCTGGTCTGCGAGGCATTTGATAAACCGGACCAGAAGGCCATGCTGGTACGGACACTGCTGGAGAAATGCCCGGATACGACGATTGTTTCCGGCAATGGTATGGCGGGTTATGCAGACGCGGACGGAATTCACACAGAGCAGCGGTTCCGCAGGCTGTATGTCTGCGGTGACGGAACAACGGATGTCGGCGACGGGATCGGGCTGATGGCACCGCGCGTGTCGGTATGCGCGGGGCATATGGCGAATAAAGTTGTGCAGCTGATTTTACAGTGATATGAATATAAGATTGAATCTTATAACAAAGGAGGAGAAAAATGCAGGACACATGGAAATTAGGGGGACATGAATTTCACAGCCGGTTTATTCTCGGATCGGGCAAGTATAATCTGAAGCTGATCGAGGCGGCGGTCGAGCAGGGCGGCGCGGAGATTATTACGCTGGCGCTGCGGCGGGCGAATACGCAGGAGCAGGAGAATATTCTGGATTTCATTCCGAAGGGTGTGACGCTGCTGCCGAACACATCCGGTGCGCGCAATGCTGAGGAGGCGATCCGGATCGCGCGTCTGTCCCGTGCAATGGGATGCGGCGATTTTGTCAAGATTGAGATCATGCATGACGCGAAGTACCTGTTCCCGGATAACTTTGAGACCGTGAAGGCAACGGAGGTTCTGGCGAAGGAAGGATTTATTGTTCTGCCGTATATGAATCCGGATCTGATTGCTGCGCGCGACTTGGTCAATGCAGGTGCCGCGGCTGTCATGCCGCTGGCGGCGCCGATCGGCAGCAACAAGGGGCTTGCGACAAAAGAGATGATTCAGATCCTGATCGATGAGATCGACCTGCCGATTATCGTTGATGCCGGCATCGGCAAGCCGTCTCAGGCGTGCGAAGCAATGGAAATGGGCGCGGCTGCGATTATGGCAAATACTGCGATCGCGACGGCAGGTGATGTGCCGGAGATGGCGAACGCATTTAAGCTTGCGATTGAAGCAGGACGAAAGGCATACCTGACCGGCATGGGGCGCGTGCTCGCACGCGGCGGCAGCGCATCGGACCCGCTGACGGGCTTTTTGCACTGATGTGATATAGTGACGTGTTCACGAAACAGAGATTAATAATATAAATATAAAAATGGTGACAGGCGCCGAAGTTCATAAAATATTAATGGGGTCAGGCACCGGGAGGAGAAGATGAACGAAGAAACCCAGGTTTATTTTATCGACAGCGATGTGCTGCCGGAGAAGGCGCTGGCGCGCAAGCATATGCTGGAGCAGGATCCGTCGAGCCGGACGGACCCGATGAAGTATATGCCGGGCATGGAAGTGATTGAATCGGATGTGAAAGATAAGGTTCTGGAACAGATGAACGCCTATGATTACAGCCTGTACACGGCTGCGGATGTGGAGCGCGCGCTGAGTCATGATACCTGCAGCATCGAGGATTTCAAGGCGCTGCTGTCGCCGGCAGCGGCACCGTATCTGGAGCAGATGGCCCGCAGAGCAGAGGTGGAGACCAAGAACCATTTCGGGAATACGGTCTACATCTTTACGCCGATCTACATCGCGAACTATTGCCAGAATTACTGCATTTACTGCGGATTTAACTGTTATAATAACATCCGCAGGAAGAAACTTTCGTTCGAGGAGATCGAGCATGAGATGAAGGTTATTTCCGACACGGGTATGGAGGAAATCCTGATTCTGACGGGCGAGAGCCGGACATACTCGGATGTGAAATACATCGGCGAGGCGGTAAAAATCGCACGGAAGTATTTCCGCAACATCGGCATCGAGATTTACCCGGTGAACACGGATGAGTACCGCTATCTGCATGAATGCGGCGTGGACTATGTGACGGTCTTCCAGGAGACCTATGATATTGAGAAATACGAGACGCTGCATCTGCTCGGACACAAGCGTGTCTGGCCGTATCGTTTCGACGCGCAGGAACGCGCGCTGATGGGCGGCATGCGCGGCGCGGCATTTTCGGCGCTGCTCGGGCTGGCGGATTTCCGCAAAGATGCGCTGGCAACGGCATTGCATGCATATTATCTGAACCGGAAATACCCGCATGCAGAGCTGTCGCTGAGCTGTCCGCGGCTCCGTCCGATCGTCAACAACGACAAGATCAGTCCGGGCGAAGTGGGAGAGCGCGAGCTGTGTCAGGTGCTCTGCGCATATCGTATTTTCCTGCCGTTCGTTGGCATTACGGTATCCAGCCGCGAGACTGCGGAATTCCGCAACGGCATCGCGAAGATCTGTGCGACCAAAGTGTCCGCGGGCGTATCGACAGGCATCGGCGACCACGAGGATAAATACGAAGGCAAGGATGCCGCGGCCGATGAGGCTGCCGGCGATGAGCAGTTCGAGATCAGCGACGGCCGGTCCTTCGCAAAGATGTATGCGGACATGGAGCAGGGCGGCCTGCAGCCGGTGCTGAACGACTATATTTACGTCTGAAGAATTGAAATGATAATACGAAGCCATGTCCAAATAAAGACATCATCTGCATAAAAGCAAGATGAAGAGAGCCCGGCAGCTTATCAGAACGATAGGCTGTCGGGCTATAGTTTTATACTTTTTCTGACTTTTCTGTTATCTGCGCTTTCTTTTCGAGATAATATGATATCTGTTTTCCGCTCTGGAATTCACGGAGCATGCTGCATTTGGTACGGTAGTTTTCAGTGATAAAGGCAGCCTTTTCTTCCGGGATGCCGTGAATCGTGTAAAATTCCATGACAGCTTCCGGCTCGGGAAGCAGGTCAGCTGCCACAATTTTTTTATTCTTAACATGCTTCAGCATCATTTCTTCTTTTTCATGTATGGCAGTAATCTTTCGCTGAAGCAGTTCATGTCGCTGATATGGGATACGCCGCCGGTCTGCGTAAAACATACTGTTGCCGGAATCAAAGAGTGGTGCGGGACCAATCAGGCGGAGCGTTTCGGAATCTCGCAGAACACCGAAATTCATCAGATGCTCATCCGTATTACTGATAATGAAATCGGTCAGTGTCTGATAATCCATGTAATCGCGTATCATGCCTTCATCGATTCCGTGTGCGGTACAGATCTGAATATAGTGGTCATATATGGAAGTATCGTTCTCGCATTTTGCAGAGTCAGTTATTTCGATTGCGGGAATCAGTTCGGTTTTTATGTTTGTGAATGAATTGCAGATGCATGCGGTTCCATTGTCTTCTGTTTTCTCTAAACTGTAGGAAACAAACGGAATTTCTGTGTTTTGCTTTTTGTGCAGATAAGAAGCAAATGCTTCGTTGACTGCCTGCTGTCCATGGTCATGATATGCGATTTTGACAAGGGCAGGGGGTGACTGCCGTAAATCCCAGTATTTATCCATCTGTCCGCCAAGGGATGCATTCGGATCAAATGAAGAGGCGTGATGAAACGGAAGCTGTGCATCATAGACGTTTCCTGCATTCTCGAACAGGTTAATCCGGGACCATTCCAGCTCGAGATCGAGCGGACAGAGCCAGTAGCAGTCAGTCATACTTAATCCGAGATTTTTCACCAGATAATCTTTTGGTGAGAAACTTCCGGATGCACGTATGATCTGTTCCATTGCCTTTCGCGAAGCAGGGACAGCACGCGCCTCCCACCATCGCTTGATTTTTTCGACAGAAGCATTGCCAAGAAATGGTGCATGTTCTTTTTCGGTTTGCCGGAAATCGCGTACAGAACCGGTCTCACGGTCGATCAACATCAGACCGCAGGCAATATCTTTGTGCATGAGAATAAACGTATTATTCATTTTGGCTGCTCCATTTCTCCACAAACTGATCGAAATCTTTCCTTTCCAGATAATCATTGATCAGCAGTTCTGTATAGGCCTGATACAGCGTCAGACGTCCCGGCAGATCCAGTCGATATCCGGTATCAATTGTAGTGGTTGTTTTGCCGTCACGTAATGTCAGAATCATAGTGCTGTCAGCGTTCCACCGGTATCGGATTCCGCGATACATGCCTTCTGTTTTATCCAGTATCTGATAATTGTTCATGATCTCATAAACTGTTGTGTGAAGCCCGGCGGCCAGGCGGGCGACGACAAGTGCCTCGCAGTGATTGATATTCTTTTTTCCCTGCACGAGGTCATTGATGATACTATAGGGTACACCGGTGTTTTTTGAAAGCCGGTACATAGACAGATTTGATTGTTCCAATGCCTGATTGAAAAACTTATTCACAAAATCACCTCTCGTAGAAATTATATCGCGTACACGATATAATGTAAAGGATGGGAAACAGAGATACGACTGTATTTTGGTGACGGCTTTTTGTCGCTGCGACAGCGACCACAGAGATTCGAATCCATGATAGACTGGGGCATAACAGATTAGAAAGTCATCTAAGACAGATAACTGCCGGGAAGGGACAGGCAGGATGAAAACTGCGTGAACGCGGGATGTGAAACACAGGGGATGAAAACTGCGTGAACGCGGGATGTGAAACACAGGGGGATGAAATGCACAAAGATGTATTGAAGCAGGAAATTGAAAACTATATCCGTCTGAATTACCGGGAGGACACGGAATGTTCCAGCTCGGTGTATTCTGCCGGAAGATCGGATTTTCCAGATCCTGTGCATTCTGCCGGCAGGCCGGATGTTCCGGATCCTGCTGTCCTGAAAGGTGCCGGTATCACATTTTCGGAACGAAAGAGCCTTTCGCTTGCGGAACTCATGGATGAGGTCGGTGAATCATTTCATGAAATGCTGTTTCTTCGGATCGATATGAGCGGGATGACAGATGTTGAGGTCTATAAACGTGCAAATATAGACCGAAAGCTGTTCTCGAAGATTCGCAGCAACCCGGCGTATCATCCGCAGAAGCAGACGGTGCTCGCACTTGCGATTGCACTCCGGCTGAACATTGATGACACGGAAGATCTTCTGGCCAGGGCGGAGTACGCACTGTCGCCCGGAAATAAGCGGGACTTGATTATCCGATATTTTCTGGAGCGGGGAATTTATGATCTCACGCAGATCAATGAAGCGTTGTATGAGTTCGGGCAGGAACCGCTGGCGCAGTCCGCAGAGCATGGGCAGGAACCGCTGGCGCAGTCTGCAGAGAACCGTCAGGAACCGCTGTCGCAGTTCGCAGAGCATGGTCAGGAATCGCTGTCGCAGTCCGCAGAACATGAACAGGAAGTGTGAACTATGAAGAATCAGAGCATCTATGCAGTTTTAGCCGGCGTATGTGAATATGTCAAAATGCAGCTTCCGGATCTGCCTGCCTGTAAGAATGATGTCATGCTGATGAGAGCAGCATTGACGGAGCGGCTGAAAGTCCCGGCGGATCAGATCCGGGTTCTGGATGGTACAGATCATAGCGGATCTGTTCGGACAACTGATCTGGCGCATGCGATTGCCGCGTTTCGAAATCTGCAGGATGCGGAGGCGATGTTCATTTTTTATTATTCAGGACACGGAAGAGCAGGCAGTCTGGTATTCAGTGATGAGCAGATTGACCTGCAGAGTGTGATCCGGTATCTTTCACAGCTGCCTGTTAAGAGCGGTCTGGTGATTTTAGACTGTTGTTATTCCGGAGATTTCGAAGGACCGGGTGCGCGCCGTATGCAATTCGAAGAATCGATTGCTGCATTTGCCGGGAGCGGCACTGCGGTGTTCGCCTCTTCCTCGGCGGATGAGGCTTCACGTCTGGGGCCGGACGGGAGCCACAGCGTGTTCACCGGAGCGCTGGCGACAGCAATCCTGCAGGTGTGCCGTCCGTCTGAGGGGAAAATCTCTCTGGATGAAATCCGCGACCGGACGATGGAACTGGTTCAGAGATGGAATCTGACCCATCCGGGAAAAGAACAGCAGCCTGTCTTTCGGAGCGGGATCGGCGGAACCATTTATTTTCAGGCGGAGGAATGGGTGCCCTATCAGCAGGAAAATGTGCAGTTTGCGGGGAAAGGATATCGCCTGGTACGTGTCAAGCCGCTCAGTACCGGTACAGTTAAGCGGCTTGCGGCATTTATTGTCACGGAGGCGGATACGTCGGCGGAAAACCTGCCTGCGATTACGAAAGAAGTTGCGGAACGGATCAAATACGCAGAAGTACATGCGAACAAGACCAGTGAAAAGAGATTCAGAGGAAAGCCTGCTCGGGTCATCTGGTGCTACTTCGGGCAGAGTGACAGCGATCTGATCAACAGTACACATTATGCGTATACGATCTGGGCGGCAGATGAAGAGATGAAAAACCTGTTTTTCAGGGAGAACAGACACGCAGAAGTGTTGGACGGTATCTATGTTTTTACGAATCCTTCATACAAGCTGCTCAAAGAGATACAGAAGCCGTCAGAATCGAGAGAAGAACTGATTCAGAATCATCAGAGGCTGCTTGCAGAGATCGTGACACTGGCGGAGCAGTTTATCTATGATTTGCAGGAAGCGGTGAACCAGAAGGATCCTTCCGGCTGGAAACCGGCAGAGATAAATGAGAATACAGAGCAGGCAGGTGTATTTATTGCAATGAAGCAGAGATATGGATCCTGGATTGAACGGGTAAGGCGTCTGTTTATTAGTTTATCAGATGAAGATGTGCCGCCGGATGATCTTCATGACTGGGCGGATGAAATTATGGATCTCGCCGGATGGGTTATGAATCTTGCAGTGATTCTGGAGAGGAACCCGTCTGCAAAAGGTTTTTCTCAAGATGATCTCTGGTTGATCAGGCATGCGATCGGCCGCTATTACAGGTCTGTTGAAAAACTGAAGATACTGGAACATGCTATTTACCGCAGATGATTTGTCGCCGTACCGGCGACCATTCCTCCGTTGAAAAGCGATATCATATGAATATACGTTACAAATCACAGATATAGAAGGTATTTCATATGAGGACAATGGAGGAGGGCAGATGAAAAAGAGACTTTTGACAGCGGTCTGCGCAGGAGTTCTGACATTCGCAATGATGCTTGGAGGCTGCAGTAATATTTCGCAGGAAGAATTTGATGCCCTGCAGAGTGAGAACAAAAGCCTGAAAGCACAGGTGGAAAAGCAGGAAACAGAGCTGGAGACAACCAGAACATCACTTGACGAGACATCGGCTTCTGCTGAAACTGCGGCTGCAGATTTGGAGAAGACGAAAAAAGAATTGCAGAAAGTTCAGAAGGAATATGCCGCGTATCAGGAGAAAATGAAGCCCTACGAGGAGATGACGGCTGCACAGGCAGAAGAAGAAAAAGCACGCGCTGAGCAGGAAAAGAAACGAATCGAAGAGGAAGAAGCTGCGAAGAAGGCGGCGGAAGAGGAAGCTGCAGCACAGGCTGAAGCGGAAGCAAAGGCGGCCAGAGAAGCGGAAGAGGCGAAAGGGTATGAGACCGGGATTACCTATGACCAGCTTGCCCGGACGCCGGATGATTATAAGGGAAAGAAGGTAAAATTCCGCGGAAAGGTTATACAGGTCATGGAGGATGGCGGAAAGGTCATGATCCGTCTCGCCGTAAACAGTGACTATGACACGGTGCTGCTCGGAATCTATGAATCCAGTATTGTTACATCAAGAGTATTGGAGGATGATATCATCACGATTTACGGGACTTCCGGCGGCGTCATATCCTATAAATCAACAATGGGAGGACAGATCTCAGTGCCATCTGTATTAATTGACAAAATCGATCAGTAAAAAAAGGAAAGTCCTTCGGGTGCGTGCCAAAACGGACCCGGAGGACTTTTTATGATGCACATGTTTTTGGTGGGCCGGACACCCTTCAGCAATTGATATACAACTGTTGAGATCGATCAGGCACTTTATTCTTCTGCCATCGACGGCCACCGGTAGTCGGTGAACGGAAGCATGTTTTCTTTGATGGACTGCGGGCTGACCCAGCGGAACATATTGGTGATGTTGCCGGCCTTGTCATTGGTGCCCGATCCTCTCGCGCCGCCGAACGGCTGGTGTCCGGTCAGGGCGCCGGCCGGCTTGTCGTTGATGTTCCAGTTGCCGGCGGAGTCGCGCAGCTTCCACTCGAGTTCTGCGATCTCGTTGCGGTCGTGGGTGTAGATGCAGCCGGTCAGTGCATACTTGGATGAGTTCGCACAGTGGTCGATGACTTTGTCGTACTCGTCCTTCTCGTAGACATAGATGGAGAGAATCGGCGAGAAGAGCTCGTGGTTGAAACTCTTGTAGTTCAGCGATTTGACCTGGATGACGGTCGGATAGATGAACAGTCCCTTGCTGTCATCATAGCTGCCGCAGAGCAGGTCCGCATCTTCATCGTGCTTTGCGGAGTCAATGTATTCTGCTGCCAGATTGAAGGCGTGGCGGTCGATGACGGCGCCCATCAGGACGCGGAAATCTTTGACGTCGCCGACGCGGATGGTCTTGATCTCAGCCAGCAGTTTCTCCTTGACTTCCGGCCAGAGTTTTGCCGGAATGTATGCGCGGGAGAGGGCGGAACACTTCTGTCCCTGGTATTCGAATGCACCGCGGATCAGGCCCGTAACCAGTTCATCTACATCTGCATTTTCGGTTGCAAAGCAGTAGTCCTTGCCGCCGGTCTCGCCGACCAGGCGCGGGTATGCGCGGTAGTTGTCGATGTTTTCGCCGACCATTTTCCAGGTGTCGCGGAAGACGCGGGTGGATCCGGTGAAATGGAATCCGCCCAGACGGCGGTCGGTGAGGACGTAATTGCTGACGTCGGAGCCGCGGGACGGCACGAAGTTAATGACGCCTGCCGGAAGCCCCGCCTCCATGAAGATCTTCATGAGGTAGTAGCTGATGAGGACGGCGTTGGTGGACGGCTTCCAGACGACGACGTTGCCTGCGGTTGCCGGAGCAGCCGGCAGGTTTGCGCAGATGGATGCAAAGTTAAATGGTGTGACCGCGCAGACAAATCCCTCGAGCGGGCGGTATTTCAGACGGTTCATCAGTGTCAGGTCCTGCTTCGGCTGCATGTTGTAAATGAGGTCCATGTTGTAGACGTTGTAGCGCAGCAGGTCGCAGACCTCATCCGGTGCGTCGAAGGATGCCTCGTTGGCGGTCTTACTCTGGCCGAGCATGGTGACAGCCGTCAGGAAGTAGCGGTATTTTGTTTCCACCAGATTGGCTGCTTTCAGAAAGACCGCATAGCGCTGTTCGCGCGGAAGCAGCTCCCAGGCATCTTTGGCGGCCATCGCTGTCTCGATGGCTTCTTTCAGCCCCTCCTCGCCGACACGGCAGCACTCTGCCAGAAGGAGGCTGTGGTCGTGCGGTGCGCGCACTTCAAAGCGGTCGTCCGTATAGACTTCCTGGCCGTTGATTATTGCCGGAATGACTACCTTCTGATTGCTGACTTCCTCGAGCGCGGCCTTCAGAAGCGCACGTTCCTCAGTGCCGGGTGCGAAGGTGCGTGATTTTACGTTGTCGGGATTGGGTGCATGATAAATGCCTGTCATATATAAAACCTCCTTTTGCGGAATAAAAATCCTAAATATACGTATATTATGCAGTTTTGATGAATAATTGTAAATAAAGGTGTATTTAAGGCAAGATAATATGCAAAGTATACCAGAGATCATGCAAAAATGATGGCAAGGATTCTCCGTATAATGCAAGTGGATTCTTATGTTCGGAATGACCCGCTTCTGTTTTCAGCGGATTGTGAGGCAGGACATGCGGGCCGCGTTCCGGTTACTGATTTTATTTATCATTTATATGGAGGGTACTTAAAATGGCAGATATGTCTTATCTGAAGGATATGCCGATTGCCGTGCTGGGCGGCGGCGCAGTCGGCAAGACCATTGCGGCGGATTCGAAGCTTGGCGGCGCAAAGGACGTGCGCCTGTTCGATGTCATGCCGTTTGCCGAGAAATCACTGGCAAATCTGGAGAAGACAGGCATTCTTCTGGACGGTGTGCAGCACAACCGCGACAGCTTTGAGCGCTCCGGCAAGGCTTATATCGATGTGATTACATCTGATATCGAGAAGGCCGTCAAAGGCGCCGGAATCATCGTTGTTTCCTGCGGTTCCTGGGGGCATGAGCCGATCTTCGAGCAGCTGATCCCGCATCTGGAAGACGGACAGGTCAT
>JAFRGW010000134.1 GCA_017433615.1 Eubacterium sp. | reverse complement strand
GGGCCGTCCGAATCCGACGTATCATTACGATCACGTCGTATGAATTCTATGATATAATCATCTGCAGAAATGGAAACGCAGATTTCTCTGCTTGCTGTATGGAGGGAGAAAGATGTATCTGGAAATGGATTGTTCATGCCGCGGCAGGAATCTGGACAAGATGCTGCAGCCCGGGATTCTGCTCTGCGTCAGAGACGGAAAAAAATTCGGCTATCAGATTATTGAAGAACTGGGAGACAGCCCGATGTTTGACGGTGTCCGTCCGGATAAAACAGGGGTTTATCGTTATCTGAAACGCATGGAGTCGGCCGGATATCTGGAAGCGGGATTCGAGATGGATCCCGCTGATGAAACACCGCGGAAACGTTATGGCATTGCGGAGAAAGGTCTGGCGTGCCTGGAAAGCTGGGGCGCGACGCTTCGGGAATATGCATTCTCACTGAGCAGGCTGGTTGAAGAGATCGAGCAGGATGCGGAAGGGCCCGGGATGGGTTCAGAAGAGGCGAATGCTTCCCTGAAAGGACCGGCCGGTGATGAGGAAACAAAATCTGCAGAAGGAGAACCGGCCGGGGAAGCCGGAATAAAATCTGCAGAAGGAGAATCGGCCGATGATGCGGGAACGGAAGCTGCGGGAAATAAACAGTGCGGCGATAAAGCAGGTCTGACAGATTTGTATCTGATCACAGGATTTCTCGGCGCAGGAAAAAGCACATTCCTGAAGCGCTTCCTGAAGTTGTTTGAAGGAAAGAAAATTCAGCTGATCATCAATGAATTTGGCGCGGAGGACGTGGACGGCGTATTGCTCGGGAATCTCGGCGTGGAACTGGAGGAAATCACAGGCGGATCTGTTTTCTGTTCCTGCCGGATCGATCAGTTTGAAAAAGCGCTCAGTACCTTTGTAGAGGAGGATACGGATGTTGTGATTGTGGAGGCGTCGGGACTCTCTGATCCAACAGGCGTACACAACCTGCTTTATGAGTCTGAGCGGTTTCCGCACATCCGCTACAGAGGCTCCATCTGCATGATTGATGCGGTCCGCTTCCCGAAAATCTACGCGAAATCCCGTACATGTGTCAAGCAGGTGGCCGCGGCAGATCTGGCGCTGATCAACAAGATTGACAAAGCAAAACCTGAGGAACTCGAAAAGACAAGACAGCTTGTTAAAAACCAGCGTCCGGATCTGATGTTCTACGAGACCAGTTTCGGAGAGACGGATGCGGATCTGCTTAAAGCCCTGGAGCAGGCAAAGAAAAATACAGATGCCGCGATGCCGCTGACCGCCGACCTGACGACGCGCAAGCTGGCTGTCAAAGTGAAAAACGGTATCAAAGAAGAGGCGCTGGAACATTTCCTGAAGCTTTTCGTAGAGACAACCTTCCGCGTTAAGGGATTTGTTGAGACAGAGGACAGAGGCATGTGCCTGGTTAGCTGCGTCGGCAATCTTATTTCCGTTGAACCATACGGGGCTGAAGTGCCGGAATCCAGAATCGGAACACTTGTGATTCTTTCAGGTGCCGGTATGCCGGTGTGGAAGACAGTGAAAGAAGCGATCAAATGGTATCCCGATGAGGTTGAGATGATTTGAAAGATTAAGAAACGGGACTGTTGTATTATGCATTCGGTTGTTTAATACGGCAGCCCCGTTTCTGTATAATGGAGGATAATGAGATGAGGTTAGCAGTTACATATAACAACGGAGCGATCAACACCCGTTTTGGCCAGACGAAGGCATTTAAGTTATTTGATATTGAGGAGGGTGCCATTCAAGGGCAGAGTATCCGTGAATTCAAAGCGGATACACTTGATGAAAAGGCGATGATTCTGAAAGGAACAGGCGCGGATAAGCTGATCTGCGGCAATATCTGCATGCACTGCCAGAAACTGGTCAGAGAGGCGGGAATCGAGATTATCGGCTGTGTATATGGAGATGCGGATGCGGCAGTTGATGCATATCTGGCAGGAACGCTGCTGTATGAGACAGATCCGGAGATTCTGAAGTAGATAAAACATAAGAAAAACTGCAAAAAAAATAATGCAGACAGCAAGAAAATGTATTTTATTAATCAGATGTATCTTGTATGATATAAGCATACCGATTCGATCGGAAAACGAAAGGGTGATGTTTCCGGAGACATCAGACCGGTTCGACTGAAGAATGCTGATTGTAATTACGCAGCAAGGCTGAATAATCATTACAAGGGAGGACATCAAATGGCAATGACATCCAAGGAAAGAATCGACGCAGTTTTGAATCACCAGAAACCGGACAGAACTCCGTTTGCACTCGTGGACGGCGGCGCATGGATCGCAATGAATGAAAATATGTCCTATCAGGATCTGTACAGTCTGGAGGACGGCGGTGCATCGAAGATTGTGGAGTATACCAATGAGATCGAGACAGATATTGTAAGTGCTGTCAGCGGTGTATTTACTGCGTGTCTGAATGCTTTCGGATGCCCGATCAACCTCACGAGAATCGGCAGCCCGGTAGACACCGGTGCCGCATTTGAAGATCCAGAAGAGGAGATCCCGCTGCTTGATAAGTCTACGATCCGCGAGAAACTGCTGGCAAATGACTTTGTCCAGAAGATGCTCAACCAGTGCCGCAATGTCAAAAAGCTGGTCGGCGACCAGAAATATCTGATCGGTGATATTGCAGGACCGTTTACCATGGCAGCTGTTATGGTCGGCACAGAGGATTTTGTCGTCATGCTGCTGGATGATCCGGATCTTTGCTGGCAGCTGATGGATTTCACGACGGCAGTCAGCGCGGAGATGTTCCATCTGCTGCATGAGAACGGCTGTGACATAGCACTCCCAGCAGAGCCGGTTGGAAGCGGCAGCATGATCAGCCCGGATATGTTTGAAGAATTTACGGTTCCGGCTCTGAAAAAACTCAGAGAAGAACTTTCTGAGTATAAATATTTCTTCACGCATGTCTACGGTGAATCGGTGAGCAGAGTTCCGGGCCTGATCAAGGCAGGCACCATGGCATTTTCCGGCGATTACCTGGTCGATTTGGACGAGGCACTGACCATGGCAGACGGTAAACTTGTTATGATGGGCAATATGAATCCTGCAGGCGTCATTGCGTCCGGTACCCCGGAAGAAACCTACAATGAGGCATGTGAGCGGATTCAGCAGGCGGCAGGACGCGGCCTGATCCTGGCAACTGGATGTGATCTCGCCGCAACCGCACCGATGGAAAATGTAAAAATGGTTATCAAAGCCTGCAAAGAAATGGGATAAATAATCCGTCAGATGATTGTACGGGTTTTTGTAGAATGCAAAGAGAAATACAAGACGAAACACGGCCGTCCGCTTCACAAGCGGACGGCTTTTCGTGTATAATAAATAAAAAATACTGTTCTCTGTTTCCGGTTTGGGATCATCGAAAAACAGGAAGGACCGTGTAATGAACCAGCAGACATTAAGTGATATTGAATACGGGAACCGCCGCCACAAGACCAGGCGGGAGCATTTTCTGTCTCTGATGGATGATATCATCCCATGGGATCAATGGGTGGACCGGATCCGGCCATACTATCCGGCGGGACGGCGCGGCCGGCCGCCGAAGAATATCGAGACAATGCTGCGGATGTACTTGATGCAGATCTGGTACGGTCTCTCAGCCGCGCGAATTGAGGATGTCGTCTATGACAGCTATGCCATGCGCAGCTTCATGCATATTGACTTCCTGAAAGAGCAGGCGCCGGGTTCCAGCACACTGCTGCGGTTCCGGCATCTGATTGAAGAAAAGGGTATCGCCGAAGAACTGCTGGCGGATATTGATAAGAGGCTTGCGGAGCAGGGACTGGTACTGCATCGCGGAACGATTGTGGATGCCAGACTGACGAACCGGTAAATCAGGGTTTGC
Source organism: Eubacterium sp. (assembly GCA_017433615.1). Classification (GTDB taxonomy): domain Bacteria; phylum Bacillota; class Clostridia; order Lachnospirales; family Lachnospiraceae; genus CADBRN01. Next base: position 15,156 of record JAFRGW010000134.1, on the reverse strand, counting down.
CGGGTCAGAGTCGTGTAAGCGCCCGGAGCAGGATGCCTTTTCTAAAGCGGCGAATTCTACCTGAGCCGCGTAGAAAATGGCATCCTGCAAAACAGGCGCGAACTCAACAAACCTCGATTTGTATTAGAAAAGAGTACAAACATGCACACACTACAGAAATTTCTTCCCTACTACAAACCCTATCGCAGGATCTTTTTCTTTGATTTGTTCTGTGCGGCGATGATCAGCCTGATTGATCTTGCTTACCCGCAGCTGCTGCGGGTACTTACGAATACGCTGTTCCGGCAGGAGGGGCCTGAGATTTTAAAGGTGCTGCCGGGAATTGCAGCGGGTCTGTTTGTCGCATATGTGGTGCAGGCGCTCTGCACATACTATGTGACGTACCGCGGGCATATGATGGGCGCGCAGATGGAGCGCGATATGCGGCGGGAACTCTTCGAGCGCTATGAGGCACTTTCCTTTTCCTATTATGATAGGAGCAATACGGGACAGCTGATGAGCCGCCTGATTTCTGATTTGTTTGATATTTCAGAAATGGCGCACCACGGTCCGGAGAATTTCTTTATCTCGATTGTCAAAATCGTCGGTGCATTTATTTTCCTGTTTTTGATTCATAAGAAACTGGCGCTGCTGCTGTTTGTGGTTGTTGTCGTGATGTTCTTCGTCTCCGCGAAACAGAACCGGCGGATGCAGGAGACCTTTATGGATAACCGCCGGAAGATCGGCGACATCAACGCCTCGCTGCAGGATTCCCTGTCCGGCATCCGCATCGTGCAGGCTTTTACCAACGAGGATGTTGAGCGGGAAAAATTTGCCCACGGAAATGAGGCGTTTCTCCGCTCAAAACGCAATAACTACAGCGCGATGGCGATGTTCCAGAGCAGCAATACGTTTCTGATCGGCATGATTTATCTGGTGACGCTGGCAGCAGGCGGCTGGTTCGTGGCGAAAGGTTCCATGCAGCCGGGTGATCTGGCGATGTACGCACTGTATATCGGGATTTTTGTGAGCCCAATCAAGATTCTAGTGGAACTGACGGAAATGCTGCAGAAGGGCTTCTCCGGTTTCCGCAGGTTCCGTGAAGTGGTAGAGACGGTGCCGGATATCCGGGACGCGTGGGATGCGATACCGATCACCAATCCACAGGGTGATATCGTATTTGAACATGTCGATTTCAGTTATGAGAAAAATGAAACAGTTCTTGAGGATCTGTCTTTCATGGTGCCGGCGGGTAAATCAGTCGCGCTGGTCGGGCCATCGGGCGGCGGCAAGACAACGATCTGCTCACTGATCCCGCGGTTCTATGACATCACCGGCGGCAGAATTACCATCGGCGGTCAGGATATCAGGGAGATGACCCTGGAGAGCCTGCGCGGCGCAATCGGCATCGTGCAGCAGGATGTATATCTGTTCTCTGGCAGCGTGCGGGAAAATATTGCATACGGCAAGCCGGACGCGACCGATGAGGAAATCATGGACGCCGCCCGGAAAGCGAATATCCATGAATTTGTTATGAGCCTTCCGGACGGGTATGACACTGTTGTCGGGGAACGCGGTGCGAGACTTTCCGGCGGCCAGAAACAGCGCATTTCCATCGCGAGGATTTTCCTGAAAAATCCGCCGGTTCTGATTCTGGACGAGGCAACCTCGGCGCTGGATAATGAGAGTGAGATGTACATCCAGAAAAGCCTGGATGATCTGGCTGTGAACCGCACGACGATTACCATTGCACACCGGCTGTCCACGATCAAGAATGCAGAGGAGATCCTGGTGATCGACGAGACTGGTATCCGGGAGCGCGGCACGCATAAGACACTGCTGGAAAAGGGCGGGCTGTACGCGCGGTACTATCAGATGACGCAGGAGTAACAGTGTTGTTTGAAGAAAGGAGCAATACCATGAAACTCGAACTATTTAAATTTGACGGCTGTCCGTATTGTCAGCGCGTCATGGGAGAAATCCAGAAGTCCGGCAGAACGGATGTGGAGTATCATGACATTCAGAAAAACCCGGAAGACTATAAGCGTTTGCTGACAGAGGGCGGCATCGATCAGGCGCCGTGCCTGTTTATCGATGGGAAGCCGCTGTATGAGAGTGCGGACATCATAGCGTGGCTTGCGGCACATCCGCAATCATCCAGGCAGTAAGTAAAAAGGAAAGGAACTGGCGAAACAGATATGGCGAACGAACCAAACGTACTGGTTGCGAAGATTGAGGCGCGCAACCGCGAGGAGATGGCGAAGCTGCAGCCGGGTGTGCGTGCAGTGATTGAGGAAGTGCAGGAAGCCCTGCAGAAAGGCAGCAGCGACCGGGCGGAGCAGATTGTAAATGCGGCTCTTGAAGATATGCGGACTGATGCGCCGGGATCGGACGTTGCAGCAGGAACAGATGATACCGGAGAGAAACCGGCGCCGAGTGCTGCAGCCGCAATTGATTCGGCGGGAACTGATAAAGATCCGGCCGGACGCCGCGCACTGGAAAATATTCTGGCTCAGGTGTATGTGACGCAGAAGCGCTGGAAGGATGCTGAGAAACTGGTAAATCAGCTGCTGGCGGAGAAAAAGGAAGATGATCTGTACCTGCTTCTGGGCCAGATTTATCACGCGATGGGGCAGTATCAGGATGCCGTCACGGTGATGAAAAAGGCATCTTATCAGGACTATTATCCGCCATTTTATAACAATACACTCGCAGATGCCCTGCAGCGGCTCGGCAGAAAGCAGGAGGCACTGGAGATCTTCCGGCGTGAGGCGGACCAGTTCCGGCGGGACGGGGAAATTCTCTCCTCTGCGATGCTGGAAGGAACATTCCAGAACCTGCTGATGCTGGAAATCGACCTCGGCGACCGGACATTTGACCGGGATCTTGCTGCATACCGGAAATTCCTGTCCGAAGTAGAGATGAATGAGCAGGAGGCTGTCTACCTGACCGGAACGATTGTCATGATGAGCGAGCGTCTGCATCTGAAATGGCTGCGTCCGCATTTTCAGGCATTCGTTGCATTTGTTGAAGAGCAGAAGCTGCTGGACGGCCTGAATGACACAGTTCTTCCGTCCGCACATCTTGCGCTGGAGTCCTGGACTTACCATGAGGACACGAAAATCGATTCGATCGTTGAGTCATTCCTCAGTTTTTATGCAGGACCGTCACGGGAAGGTGAGGCAGCTTCAGCAAATCCGGAAGTGGAAGTCACGTCACTGACCTATCAGTGGTACATGTGCCGCTATTATCCGGATCACTGGCAGGTGTTTGATTATATAAAAGAAGCCTATCCGCATACGTATCTGAAAATCACACCATTTCTGGAAGGATTCCAGGAGAAGTCGCCGGCGGCACTGGAAGAGGAAACGCTGGATCTCCTGATGCCCTACGTGAAGAATAAGAACCGGGAAGAAGCTGCGCAGGAACTGGAAACGGTATATAACCGGGCAATCCAGATGGAGAAGCAGCCGGTTTTCGTATCAAAAGAAGGAAGTACCTACCGGAATGCCGGGCGAAAGATCATGCCGAATGATCCATGCCCCTGCGGCAGCGGGAAGAAGTATAAGAAGTGTTGTGGGCGCAGGTGAGTTTTGTGAGCAGGCCGGGATGCAATATTGTCTCACTGCTCAGGTAGAATTCGCATTGAGACAATATTTCATTCCGGCCCGCGCGAAGGAATTCGCGTGAAACAAATATCTGTCGCTCAGCCGCCAAGGTGGATTTCGCAGGAGACGCATGAAGTCTTTGACGCAGGGGATAGGATAGGTTATGATAAAGGGTACGATTAAACTAGGAAGCAGGAGAATAGTCTGATGGTTTTTGAAAACATTCTGGAAGCAGTTGGCAATACACCGATGATCCGTCTGAATAAGCTCGTGGGACCGGATGATGCGGATGTTTTTGTGAAATATGAAGGCATGAATATCGGTGGTTCGATTAAGACCCGCACGGCGCTGCAGATGATCGAGGAAGCGGAGGCGCGCGGTGATCTGAAGCCGGGGATGGTGATTGTCGAGCCGACAAGCGGAAATCAGGGAATCGGCCTTTCACTGGTCGGCGCCGTTAAGGGATACCGCGTGATCATTATCATGCCGGATTCGGTCAGCCGGGAGCGTTCTCTTCTGATGAAGCAGTACGGTGCAGAAGTGAAACTGGTGCATGACGACAACAACATCGGTGAGTGCATTGACCGCTGCATCGAGATTGCAAAAGAGATGAAAGCAAACGATCCGAATGTATTTGTTCCGGATCAGTTTTCCAACAGCGATAATGTGTTGGCGCACCTGCGTCATACGGGACTTGAGATTCTCGACCAGGTAAACCGCCCGATCGACGGATTCTGTTCCGGCATCGGTACCGGCGGCACCATCACAGGTATCGGAACCGTTCTCAAGGAGAAAAACCCGCAGATCCGTATCTGCGCGGTAGAGCCGGAGCACGCTGCAATCCTTTCTGGCGGCAGCATCGGAACGCACATGCAGATGGGCATTGGCGACGGACTGATTCCGGACATTCTGGACCAGAATATTTACAGCGGTATCTACGTTGTTACAGATGAAGAGGCAATCACCATGACACAGCGTCTGGCGCTGGAAGAAGGTATCCTCTGCGGTATTTCCAGCGGAACCAATGTCTGCGCGGCGCTGAAGATGGCAAAAGAACTGGGCCGCGGCAAGACAGTTGTGACAGTTCTTCCGGATACCGGTGAGCGGTATTTCAGCACACCGCTGTTTGCGGAGCATTAAAATGGAGACAGGGGACGGTTCTATGTCTCCTGTGGCTTTTCAGGATGAATTTCCATGCAGCTCAGGTGAGATTCGCTGCATTGGAAATATCATCCTTCCTGTGCTGAAAGGCAATTTTTTATGTGGAGAACGGAGACAGAGAACCGTCCCCTGTCTCCCGCACAGTAGATTAAGGAGTATCACATGACAGAAATCAGAGAATACCGCGGCCACATCCGCAACTGGAAGGCGCTGGCGGAGGAACTGGGAATTGACAAAAACCTTTCGCGCGAAGCGCGGGAAGAGGCGATTCTGCTGAAGGGTTATGAAGCATGGGGCGAGGAACTGCCGCTGCATCTGCACGGCATGTTTGCATTTGCGCTGTGGGACGCTGATGCGGAGAAGCTTTTCTGCGTGCGCGATCCGTTTGGTACGAAGCCGTTCTATTATTATGAAACAGCAGACGGAGAATTGCTGTATGGCACCATGATCCGGCCGATTCTGGAGCAGCCGGGATTTGTAAAGGAACTGAATGAGCCGATGCTTCAGCTCTACCTGTCTCTGACATATGTTGCGGGTGAGGATACATTCTTCAAAGGCCTGAAGAAACTGATGCCGGGGCGTATGCTGATCCGCAAAAACGGGAAAAATGAAATCCGCCGCTACTGGACGCCGGAATTCCACCCGGACGAGAGCAAATCGCTGGAAGACTGGGCGGATGAAATCCATACAACCATTCAGGAGATTATGCCGGAGGTGAAAGAACCGGAGGAGGATGCGTGGTCCTTCCTCTCGGGCGGCGTTGATTCTTCTTATGTACTGGCAATGTCAGATGTAAAGATGACAGGTTCCTGCGGCTATGAGGAGCCGCGGTTTGACGAATCTCCGCTGGCAGCTGAGACTGCCCGGATTCTGGGAAGAGAGAATACGCGGTGTCTGGTGACGCCGGAAGATTATTTTGAAATTGTTCCGTTCGTCATGGAAAATATGGAGCAGCCGCTGGCGGACGCATCGGCGATTGCATTCGCCATTGCATGCCGTGAGACTGCAAAGGAAACAAAGATCTGCTACTCCGGTGAGGGCGCTGATGAATTTTTCGGCGGCTACAATATGTACCGCAATGCAGAGCGTTACGGCGAAAATCTCAAAACCTTCTATGTCGGCAACACCAACATCATGAAGGAAGACGAGAAGCAGCGTATTCTGCAGCACTACGACGAAAATGTTCTGCCGATTCATCTTGCAGAGAATATCTATAAAGAGACCGAAGGACTTGATCCGCTGACCAAGATGTCGGATGTAGATATTCAGATCTGGCTGGAGGGCGATATTTATCTGAATGTTGACAAGATGAGTACGGCTGTCGGCCTTGAGATCCGCATGCCGCTGACGGACCGTCGTGTATTTGACATCGCGTCCCGTATGCCGTCGCGTTTCAAGGTCAACGAGGAGCAGAACAAAGTGGCATTCCGCACGGCTGCGGCGAAAGTTCTGCCGGAGGAAATCGCATTCCGCAAGAAACTCGGATTTATCGTCCCAATCCGGATCTGGATGGCAGACAGCCGCTACAACAAGGATGTTCTGGCAAAATTCAAGAGTGAAACGGCGGCGAAGTTCTTCAAACCGGAAGAGATCAATGCAATTCTGGAAGAGTACCTCGGCGGCAATTCAGATCTCTGGCGCAAGGTATGGACAATCTACACATTCCTTGTGTGGTACGATATATATTTTGGCGCATAAACCTTTGTCAGCACAGGAGCGATCCGGGTTTATGTGCATAAACCATCGTCAGGGCAGAAGATGGAACAGCGCAAAGGAGTCGTTCCGTCAGAACAATAGATGGAACAGCAAATATTTGTGAAAGGGTCATACAGTGGGTTATCAGGCAGTCTATCTGGTGGAAAATGGATATCGGGAAGATCCGTACCGTTTCGTGAACATCGATCCGGACGGTGAAGTCTGCTTTGAACCGTGGGACGGAAGAAAAATCCGTCGCCATGTGGCCCGTGCCGCGTATCTTTACCGGGTCGATGAAGACGGTGATGAGATTGAAATCCTGCATTATAACAATGTACCCGTGGAATTTCTGATTACAGATTCCCGGGCTGTTATCCGGATTCCGGAATACAGGGATGGTGATTATGAGGATGATACCAGGGCTGCCGTCCTGAGAAGTGACCGCAGTCAGGTTCCGGAAGATGACCGCGCGATGACACTGGCCGGTATGATCCGGTATGAGTGGATTTCCCAGATCAGCTATCAGCGCAAGGTCAGCCGCGGAACAGAAGAGTGTGTGCGGCTGTATTACCGGGATCTTTCAGAGGCGAGATGGTATCTTGATATCATTTTCCGCGGAAATGCAGATGCAGAATATCTCGCTAATGTGATTCTGCACCGTGCCTGCCGGTATCGTCTGCGAATGACGGACGATAAGAATGATAAAGAGACGTATTTCTTTAATAAATATCTCGAGGATTATGATATCGAACCCGCGCATAATCCGCGGCGCTATATGTCCTATGTCCGCTTTCCGACCCAGTATCCTGCGCCGGGCGGCGACGACGTGCGGCCGCGGCTGTAAATCTGTGGTGAGTCAAAGGGGACGTTTCTCTCTGACTCATTGAAAACGAGTTAGAGAGAAACGTCCCCTTTGACTCACCGAAGACAGAAATGGAGACAGAGAACCGTCCCCTGTCTCCTCTGAAGAGAGGAATTTTGACATGGCAGTTTACACAGAAATCAAGGAATATCACACCCGCGGTCATATGGGTATGATTGATGTGACCGGTGACTTCCGCAGTGCCGTACGTGCGGCATGTGAGAAAAAGAATATAAAAGATGGGATTATTACCGGATTTACGACCGGCGGTGTCGCTGCGCTTACAACGCTGGAGTTTGAGCCGGGCATGGTGACGCGTGACCTCAAGATGGCACTGGATATTATTTCACCGTATCTGGACAAGGACGGCCGTGTTGTTTATTACAAGCACCATGAGACATGGGGAGATGACAACGGTTCCAGCCACATCAAGTCGGCCATTCTCTCGCCGTTTATCACGATTCCGTTTGTCGACGGCAGGATTACAATCGGCCCGTGGCAGAATCTGACCCTGGTTGAGTGTGACACACGTGACCGTCACAGGGAGATTGTGTTCCAGGTCATGGGTGAGTAATCAGTTAATCACCACTGCGTTTTTACTCCGCCTATGCAGGCAAGAATGAGTATATTTCATGAGACGTTTTCGTACTGCGTTTGCAATCATACGAAGAAATCTGGGTGTTCTGGCCGGTTTCGAGATTATCTATAAGCTTGCGACAACAGCGCTGTTTGTTCCGCTGATCTACGGGACGATTCAGCTGACGATGTTCCTGACCGGCTACACCTATCTCACAGCGGAGAATATTTTCAAATTTCTGAAAAATCCGCTGTTTTTAATCTGTCCTCTGATTCTGCTGGCTGCAGTCGGCATCTATGTAATACTGGATGTCGGCGCAGTTATCTATATTATCGATCAATCCTATCACAAGAAAAAAACAGATATATTGAGCGCTTTCCGGTTTGCGCTTTTTAATGCGAAGACGCTGCTTCGCGCGAAGCGGATTACTGTTGTGCCGATTCTGGTGCTGCTGTTGATGCTTACAAGTGTGAGCCTGATTCCGGGTGCACTGGACCGGCTGGCACTTCCGGATAACCTGCTCCGGCAGATCAGCAAACATCCGATTCCCTTTATTGCAGCGGGTGCAGGGATTGTAATTCTGCTCATTATATTTCTCCACTGGATGTATGCGTTTCACTACGTCGCGCTGGAGGGGTGCACGGTTTCGGAGGCCTGTAAGAAGAGCACGGCACTCGGAAAGGGGCACCGTCTGGAGGATCTGGCGGTCTTTTATGTGCAGCAGCTGGTATATTTTGGGCTTTATGCACTGCTGATCGCAGTGGAACTGTTTCTGGTTGTATTTTTCAGCAGGCTTTTTCCGTGGTCAGTGCAGCTAAATGCGTTCTCGACGTCAGTTACAATCATTATACTTCTGATCACACTGATTGTTTTTACTGTCCTGGGGATGCCGTTTGCTTATGTCTGCATCTGCATGCTGTATTACGATCACAAACAGAAAAAAGGCGAGCCGATCATCAGCATTCCGGTTCAGAAGCGTACGGAAAGAGAGCGGGAGCAGCAGGACAGTAACCATGACGGCGTTGTTACGCCGGAAGAATTTGCGGCATTCATGGTCGTTAAGAAAAAACACCGGAAAAAGGTGTTGGTCATTGAGTGGTGCATGATTGTTTTTTCAGTTGCGGCGATCTCGTTTTACATCAGCGGTATGCAGCGCGGATGGTTCAATCCGCAGATTGAGTATCTGCATACAATGGAAGTTACGGCGCACCGTGGTGCCTCAGCTGATTATCCGGAAAATACGATGGCTGCCTTTCAGGGAGCGGTGGATCTCGGCGCAGACTGGATTGAGCTGGATGTTCATATGAGCAGCGACGGGCAGATCTTTGTTATGCATGACAGCAGCTTCAGGCGGACGACAGGTGTCGATGCCTATGCATGGTCACTGCCCTATGAGGAGATCGCAAAGCTGGACGCCGGCAGTCATTTCAGCGGTGAATTTATGGGAGAGCGGATTCCGCTTCTTTCAGAAGTAATTGTGTTTGCAAAGAATGCGAACATCCGCCTGAATATCGAGATCAAGCCGTCTGCGCAGGAAGCCGGGCTCGAAGAGAAGCTCGTGCAGATGATTCAGGATGAGGAGTTCATCGGAAACTGTGTGGTAACTTCTCAGAACTATCATTCGATTGAGAAAGTCAAGGAACTGGACGAGACCATTACAACTGTCTACGTGATGGGATTTGCATACGGTGGTATCAGCAGACTGGGGGCTGCAGATGCATTCAGCATCCGCCATACCAGCGTGACAGATCAGATTGTCAGCCGTGTGCATAACCGCGGAAAACAACTCTATGCATGGACGGTCAATAACCGTTATAATATAAATGAAATGATCAGTAAAAATGTAGACAATATTATCACAGATAATATCCGTCTGGCGAAAGAGTGTGTTGAGAAGAGTCAGACCGGTGATATTGAGCAGGAATATCTGCGAATCATCAATCATATACTGGATAATATTATGGGCGGCCTGTAGAACTGTATCTCAAATTGATATATTGCCATGACAAAAAAGGCGTGTTAGCATAGGTGCGGGGCAAACCTCATCTAATTTGAATTTCCGATGTGCAGCCTCTGTGTGACAGGTGTCAGGCAGGGAATGCATGAAAGCGTAATCGTCGTTCTACAGCAGTTATAAAGGAGATTTCATGGGCGGAATATTTGCATCGGCACAGAAACAGGATTGTGTATTTGATCTTTTTTTCGGAACAGATTATCACTCTCACCTCGGCACGAGACGGGCCGGCATGGTTGTCTATGGAAAGAACGGGTTTGACCGCGCAATTCACAATATCGAAAATGCGCCTTTCCGGACCAAGTTCGACAGAGATATCGGAAAGATGGAGGGATACATGGGCATCGGCTGTATCTCGGACTATGAGCCGCAGCCGCTGATTGTGCGTTCGCATCATGGTACTTATGCGATTACCACTGTCGGAAAAGTCAACAACGTGGATGAAATTGAGAAAGAACTGGTCAAAAAGGGGACGACACATTTTCTGGAAATGAGCGGCGGCGATATTAACCAGACGGAACTGGTCGCCACACTGATTAACCAGAAGGGGAATCTGATCGAGGGCATCCGCTACGCGCAGGAGACCATTGACGGATCCATGACAATCGCCCTGATGACACCCGACGGCATTTATCTGGCCAGAGACCTGATGGGCAGAACCCCGCTCATCATCGGACGGAAAGAGAAGGGATTCTGTGCATCCTTTGAATCTTTTGCATATTTGAATCTCGGCTATGAAGATTATAAGGAACTGGGGCCCGGAGAGATTGCTGTGATCACCCCGGAGGCCTGCACGACACTTGTTAAACCCGGCAAGAAGATGCGGATCTGCACCTTCCTGTGGATTTATTACGGATATCCGTCTTCGCGCTATGAGGGTGTCTCTGTTGAGCAGATGCGCTATAACTGCGGCGCCAACATGGCAAAGCGTGATGCCGTGGAAGGCGTTTATACCAAAGAGACCATCGACGGTGTCGTCGGTATTCCGGATTCCGGCATGGCACATGCCATCGGCTACGCAAATGAATCCGGCGTGCCGCTGACCAGACCGTTTATTAAATACACCCCGACCTGGCCGCGCTCCTTCATGCCGACCATTCAGAAAGAGCGTAATCTGATCGCAAAGATGAAGCTGATCCCGATTCACGAGCTGATCGAGGGCGAGCGGCTGATGCTGATCGACGATTCAATCGTCCGCGGCACACAGCTGCATGAGACAGCACAGTTTATGTTCCAGATCGGTGCGAAAGAAGTACATGTCCGGCCGGCGTGCCCGCCGCTTGTATACGGATGTAAATATGTCAATTTCTCCCGCTCCTCTTCGGAGATGGAACTGATCACGCGGCGTATCATTAACCAGGAAGAGGGTCAGGAAGTCACCCGCGACATTCTGGACGAATACGTCAATCCGGACTCTGAGCGCTACCAGCGCATGCTGGACGGCATCTGCAGAGAGATGAAATTCACATCTCTTCGCTACAACCGTCTGGATGACATGATCGACGCCGTCGGCATCGACCGCGACAAATTGTGCACGTACTGCTGGGACGGCCGGGAGTAAGTTGGAATTGTTGCCTGTAATATCTGTATGAGGGGCGCAGGGGATTACCAGCAAGATTATAAATATAGATACAAATCTCACAAAAAAAGTATAAAAAAAGAATAAAAAATATAAAAAACCGATGACATATTTGGATTGTATTTTTGAAATACATCTAGTATAATTGTTATCGGTTTTTGATTTATTTCAATGGAGGTATAACAACATGACACCATATCTTATCATTTTGTGTCTGCTTGCTCTCTCCCTGATCTACATTTTCTTTAATCATGCGAAGATTAAGAAGATGCCGGAGGGAACAGACGACATGATCGAGATGGCCGGCATCATTCGTTCCGGCGCAAATACTTTTATGCTGACAGAGTATAAGAGTATCATCAAGGTTCTGATCGTTGTTGCAGTGATTCTGACACTGTTCATCGAGAAGACAGCAGGTATTTCCTTCATCATCGGCGGATGCATGAGCTCCATCGTGTGCGTCCTCGGCATGAAGAGCGCTACCTATGCAAATGTACGCACAGCCAACAAGGCACGCGAGACACTGAGCATCGGTGAGACTGTTAAAGTCGCTCTCTGCGGCGGTTCTATTTCCGGTCTTGCAGTTCAGACTTTCGGTATGCTGGGATTCGTTCTCGTTCTGCTCGTACAGGGCGGCGTTGACCACGAAGCAGTCAGCACAGGTCTGATCAAGCTCGGCGGCATGGCAGTTAATCCGACCGTTATGCGTATTTCCACTTATTCACTGGGCTGCTCCATCGTTGCAATGTTCAACCGTGTAGCAGGCGGTAACTACACAAAGGCTGCTGATATTTCTTCTGATATCCTTGGTAAGATCCGCCATGATCTGCCGGAGGATGACAGCCGTGTTCCGAACACCATCGCAGACTTCATCGGCGACAACGTCAATGATATCGCCGGCAACTGCTCCGACCTTCTGGAGTCCTTCGTTGCTACCATGTCTGCTTCTATTATGATCGCGGTCACCATGTACCAGACATATGGTGTTGCTGACCACATCACAGACAAGACCTTCAGCGCAACAACCATGTTCCCGATCATCCTCGCTGCATGCGGTCTGGTCGGCTGCCTGATCGGCCTTGGCATGGCAAACATCAAGAAGATGGGTGACAATCCGGCAAGAGAGCTCGATCTCTCCACATGGATTTCCGCAGGTGTTACAATCGTGCTCGGCGGTATCGCATGCTTCGTTATGTTTGGTTCTCTGAGTGCCAACGGACAGCTCTATGATGAGTTTATCGCAGGCTGGGCTTCACCGTGGATTTCTGCAATCCTCGGCATCATCAGCGGTGTCGCAATCGGCGTTATCACTGAGTACTACACCAGCACAGACCACAAGCCGACCAGAGAGCTGGCTTACATCTGTGACGAGGGTGAAGCGTTCGTCGTTACCAAGGGTGACGCAATCGGTTCCCGTTCCTGCCTGCTTCCGGTCCTTCTGATCGCTATTTCCCTGCTGATCGCAGGTAAGGTATGCGGCGGTTATGGTATCGCGATTTCCGCACTTGGCATGCTGGCATTCGTAGGTGCAACCGTTTCCATCGACGCATTCGGACCGATCGCCGACAACGCAGGCGGTCTGGCAGAGTCCTGCCACCTTGATCCGGATGTCCGTGTCATCACTGATAAGCTTGACGCAGTTGGTAATACAACAGCTGCGATCGGTAAGGGATTTGCAATCGGTTCCGCAGCATTCGCAACCGTATCCCTGATCGTTTCCTACGTCGGCAACTACACCACACCTGGTGAGCCGCTGATGCTGAACTTCGCTTCCTTCTTCGTCGTAGCCGGCGGCCTGCTCGGCGGCGCTCTGGTTGAGTACTTCTGCGCTATGCTGACAGACAACACCATCGACTCCGCGAAGATCATGGCAGACGAAGGTGACAAGATGATGTCCATCCCGGGCGTTCTGGAAGGAACTGTCCGTCCGGACTACAACAAGATGATCGAGCTCGCAGCAAAAGAAGCGATCCGTAAGATGGTATTCCCGTCTGTCCTGGCACTTCTGATTCCGGTTGTCGGCGGCCTCCTGTTCGGCGTTCAGTTCGTCGGCGGTATCCTGGTCGGTGCTACCGTATGCGCAGTTCCGCGTGCAATCTTCATGGGCAACTCCGGTGGTGCGTTCGATAACGCTAAGAAATACATCGAGGGCGGCTTCGTTGAGGGTCACGGCAAGGGCTCTGATGCACACAAGGCAGCAGTTACCGGTGATACAATCGGTGATACCCGTAAGGACGTTGTCGGTGTCGCGCTCGATATCTTCATCAAGCTGATGTCTACCGTTGCGAACACACTGGCACCGGTTCTCAAGAACATCGCGCTTGTGAAGTAATTATAACAATGCTATATATACCGAGAATCCTTGTAAAATCAGGGGTTCTCGGTTTTTTTATTTTCTGCTAAGTATCTTCATTCATGCAGGTTGATTGACTCGGAACTATTGAACGACATGCATTTAAGTACACTTGATTCAACGGTACTGATATAGCATGTCAAGTGGACTTAGAAAAGGAGTAAAAAGCATGGATGAAAGGAAGTATCGTAGCATATCAGAACTAATTAGCGTCAGTGTTTTGGATTGTTTTCAAGAATTCTTGAACGCTAAAAGAATTGAGAATTTAAGTGAAGCAACACTAGAAGGGTACACTATTGCAGGTACTAAATTTATCTCTACACTGCCAGAAGGAAAGAAAACAGATGAAATCGGTATACAGGACTATAACCACTTTATTGAGATTCTAAACGCAGATTCAAGAAAGAATGATGTTACCTGCAGAACATATTGCCGAAATCTATCTGCGTTTCTTCATTGGGCAATGTCGGAACAGTATTGTCAGGAATTCCGTATGAAGCTACCAAAGGCATCCGAAAAGACCAAGAAAGTTTATTCAGATGATGACCTGCGGAAGTTATTACAGAAACCGCCAAAAGGATGTTCTGAAAATACCTATCAGGTATGGATATTTGAGAATCTGGCAATCACAACAGGACTGCGGCTTAGATCGCTTGTGCATCTCCGTGTGGGAGATTTACAGGGAAACCAGTTGACCGTGCGAGTGACCAAAACAAAACAGCCGCTGATAACAACCGTCAACAACGAATGTGTTACTATGCTGAAACAGTATTTCCGATTGTTTGGTTTAACATCAGAAAACTATATGTTCTCCAAAGTGGACGGAACGAGATATTCAGAAGATAGCTTCAAAGTATATGTGCGAGATTATAATCGAGCGCATGGAGTCGCAGTAACATCTATACATGCATTCCGACATAGTTTTGCAGTCAGAATTTATCGTCAAACCAGAGATGTTCTACTTGTACAACGCGCATTAGGACATAGTAGCGTAAACACAACAATGAGGTATTTGCGTACACTAGCACCAGAAGATTTTACAGAAGCATTATTGGCATATAACCCACAAGCAGAGTTTACACAGAAACCAACACGCCGCCGTGGACGTATGAAAACAGCCTAACAACATGAAAGGAAGTGGTTTTAATGATGGATAACAGGTATCAGATATTAATGGAACTGATAGCGGAACACGCAAACGACACAGCACACGCACCTGCAGGTGATTTAGTGAGAATGGAAACGGCACTTGGACGCATGACAATGCTATTGTGCGGATGGACATGGAACACCGAAACAGACAGCTACGAACGCCAGAAAGGGGAATG